>CAYYJF010000004.1:0-63289 GCA_964472175.1 uncultured Bacteroidales bacterium
AATTTTCAATGATGGATTCAAAGTTACAAAAAATCACACTTCAAGTTCAAAAGATTGAGCTGACGGAGTATTTTGTTTATCAAAAACTGGCCAAATTAACTAAGAATCAGGAAAATGCAGCCATTTTAATGCAGATAGCGGAGGAAGAAAAAAAACATGCTGCATTTTGGAAAACCATTACCAATAAAGAGGTTCAACCCAACCGGTTTAAAATATTCAAACGTGTCTTGTTGGCCAAAGTGCTTGGTCCAACATTTGTGCTTAAGCAAATGGAAAAAAATGAAGGCACGGGCTCGAAATTATATGAAACCCTTTCCGTTCATTTTCCTGAAACAAAAAAGCTTTCAGAAGAGGAAGCCCATCATGAAAAACAGCTGATCAACATGATTCAGGAAGAACGCTTAAATTATGTTGGTTCTATCGTTTTGGGTTTGAATGATGCATTGGTAGAGCTTACCGGTGCTTTGGCTGGTTTCACTTTGGCATTGGGTGACACTGCTGTCATTTCTTTGGCCGGATTGGTTACCGGATTGTCTGCTGCCATGTCGATGGCTGCCTCCGATTACTTATCATCCAAAGCAGAAGGTGACGAAACAGCCAAACGTTCAGCACTTTATACTGGGACTGCGTATTTGATTACCGTCGTTCTGCTCATTTTACCGTTTTTACTCTTAAGCAGCAAATTTCTTGCGCTTGGCATCACCCTGACAACAGTAGTGGTGATCATTTATGCCTTCAACTACTATTTATCGGTGGCGAAAGATTTGCCTTTCAAAGAGAGATTTACCGAAATGACCGTGATTAGTTTGGGGGTAGCTGCCTTGTCATTTATCATCGGGTTTGTCTTGAAAAATGTACTTGGCGTAGACGCTTAGAGATCAATTCGAGGTGGATTGTTTGATGCGTTTAATGGCCTCTTCAATCAACGTGTCAAAGCCATCTGAGACATCAGTGACCGCCAAATCAACTTTTACCTGCGGGTCTATTCCCCACTCAATGTGTTTCATTTGATCATCATAAAATGGACAGGCTGAATACCGGATGCTCCAACCAATGGGCAACTCATTTGCCATGGGCAATCCTCCGCCACCGCCAGTTTTATCACCAACGATCAAACCTTTGGGCGCATGTCGCATGGTATTGACAAAAATATTGGTTGCACTGTAGGACATTCTGTTACACAATACGACCACCGGCTTCTCCCATTTTAAACTTTCATGCGGATTGGCATACATTGGTTTTGGCTCTGAAAAATCGGCATGCCCGTCACCTGTTTTGTGTGACATATACCCTATCTTCTTGGTTTGATTGAAAAATACCGAAGAAAGCAATTCTGCATTGGTCACCATGCCTCCACCATTGTTTCGCACATCAATGATCAAGCCTTTACAAGTATCAAAATAAGACAACAAGGCCGAAATAGATGCATTGCTAAGTGGATCAGAAAAACTTTCGTAATAGACATATCCAATGGTTCCATGCTCAATCTTTTCATATTCCAGTCCGCCAGAAATACGATAATGCCTGCCCAAATAGCGTTCAGATTGGATCAATTCTGGAACGAAATTGGCCGGATAATCCAAAAACCAGTTCCAGTAACGACTTCTGTTGAAGGTAGAAGACAAATTGACATGACCATCTTTCAATTCGATGAGCATTTCTGACAATACATCAAACAACTGATCTTCGTTTTGAACGGTATCTACCTGTTGTGCATAGACTGTATGAATCGAATCCCAATTCACATTTTTATAATCCAGATAACAGTATCTGGTATCAATGATGTTCCAAAGGGCTTCAAAATTACCTTTATACGTGTTTGGATACGATGTTGGTTCTTCCAGACAAGAAGTCAACAACAGCATCATGACCAACAGTTGATACCAAGATTTCTGCAATATGTTCATTCGGTTTTTCATCACCAATTTTCAGCTTCAGTTATCATTGACAATCCATTGCGATTTCGACCTCCAAACAAACTAAAATGATAGGACAACCCTGCTGTCAGGCTCACTGTTTCAGATCTAAAATGATTCCGCTTGATTTGAAGCAAATTGGACTCAAATTGCATTCCCAGATTTAAAAACACTTTTTTGAGCGGTATCTGAACCCAGAAATGACGCTGAATCATTTGTTTGTTGTGTAAAGATGTGACATATACGTAGGATGAAAATTCATTGTTTTGATACATTTCATAGTAACTGATGCCCAAATCCGGTAAAAAAGAAAGACCAACAAGGGGAATACGTACATCATAAAAGAACTGTACATCGGTTTTCCATATTTCCGCATCTAAAACACCTGTGAATGCTGCATTCAAATTGGTGCACATATTCATGTTAAAATAGTTGTTCACATTCCGATCAGTTTGATGCGAAACATACTGAAAATCGAACGTTCCACCAACAAAAAGCCGAAAATCGTCCGATACTTTGATCCCTTTTTGGGCGCCATAACCGAAATTAAAGTTTGAATAGAACATACTCGCAGTTTGGGGACTGTTTAAGGTATTTCCAACTTCAATCAACTGATCTGAAACAACAACCCACACCCCTTTTTCTGTGTCCAAACGTTTTCTTGAAACATTGCTCAATCGTAGACCAGCACCCTCATATTTCAAATCTGAAATATAATTATCCAGCATGGAAATGGAGGATAAACCCAAATTCACATGATTCGTGGTAACACGAATTCTCTCCGGAACTTCCTGAGCTTTGGCCTGATTCAGACCAAAAAAAACCAAAAGGAATATGATCGATATACGAAGATGTAATAACATGCAAATCAATTAATTATTCGTAATGACTTCCACTTACCCTGAATAAAACGACGATAGATAATGATACAAAGGACCAAATATACCAAAATTAATCCCAACCAGGCCATCTGAATGGATGCATGGAGTTTGTATAACAAAACATATTGTAAGGGCACAAATATCCAATTGCCACCTACAGACACCAACATGGTATAAAACGTATCTCCTGCACCCCTGAGCGTACCAATTAATGCAATCATGACGGCTTGTGCCAAAACATACAACGAAGCCAAACGAATCATGGTCATGGCCATTGGCCTGGCTTGTTGAAAAGCTTCATCAAAAGCCTTGGGTTCAAACACATTGACAAGCAAACCCGGCACACTCAAAAAAATGATTAAAACAATGACAGAATACAACAAGCCCAACTTTGCCGCCGACCAGGCTGTTCGCACTGCATAATCGGGGGTTTCTGCCCCCATATACCTGCCTGCAAGACTGGTAGTTGCGATTTCAATCCCTAGTAATGGAATGAATGAAAGCATGTCATAACTAAACATCACGCTGGTTGCCGTCGATTCGGAAGGCCCCTGAGATTGAAACATCAGGGTGATAAAAAAGAATGCAATAAAATTCAGACTCATTTCTACACCTGCAGGATAGCCATATCTGATCAATCTTCTCAAAATATTTCCATTGATTCGGAAGGATTTGAGGACTTGAAACGCTACTAGATTTTTTCGTTTGAAATAGGCGCCTAAAAAATAGAAGGTAGAAACGGCATTCCCGGCAACGGTTGCCAAAGCTGCCCCTTGAATCCCCATCGCTGGAAAACCAAATTTTCCAAAAATCAGCACATAATCCAATGCGACATTGACGATTAAAGCAGACAATGTTGCCCGCATCACAACCTGCGCCTGACCTATTCCGGTAAAATAACAGCCCAACACTTGTCTAAACAAGGTCAACATGGAGCCAAGCACCAAAATATTCAAATATTCAACCTGCAACACAAGCTGATTTTCAGGCAAATGAACACCAGAAAAAGCATAAACTGCCAGAGGTTTCAACAATAAAATGATTGGCCATGCCAAGATGGACAACAACATTCCCTGAGTGGTCACCAGTGGTGCCTGATGCTTTTGATCGGCACCATAGTATTGAGCAACCAAAGCTGTTGAATAACCCACCAATCCCATAAAAAAGAAAATGAGGGTTTGATACGTGACAAAACCGCCCATGGCAGCATTCATATACTCCGTACCCAATTTGGCCAGAAAAAAACGATCGGTGAAAGTCATGACAGCATCACAAGATGTTGAAACCATCATGGGAAGTGCCATTACCAGGAGCCCTTTCATTCCTCCCGGCTCATGATAACCTTTAAAATAATGCTTGATAAAACCCATAAAACCTGATTTGAAAAGAAGCGCAACAATTCATCGGAACAGATGAAATCTGAACCAATTTAGCTTGCAAAGATAGCTGTTTCATTCCAATCTTTTAAACCTTTGTTCATACATGCGCACTTTTTTTAAATTTACCTGCTTGGATCTTGGTGGAACAATGTAATCGCCTTTGATAATTTCAGCCCTGGCTTGCAGGGGCACCACCTCAATACTGACATTGGTTGAATCCAAACCATAGTAATGCACATCGTTCAATCCGATTTTACGAATAAAGAAAAACAGGTTCATCACCATTCGGCTCCAAGTCGCAAAATCATAATCATCGTTGGGTACACGTTCAATATCAATGTACCTAAAATCACTCAAAATATTATAATTGTGTAGGGATGGGTAATGCGATATCATATCAACCTCCTTATTTTCAGTCAATTCCTGAACAATTTTTGTAAAATAGGAATTGACTTTGGTCGGAACCTTGAATCCAAGTCGGATATCGATGCGAATCAAGACCCCGGGAATCATTTGCTTTACTTCATATTCGGTTGTATGCGGTTCGTCTACAATATCCACATGCAACAACCAATACACATCCGCCCTTTTGGGTTGCTTTCTAAGCATGGAATACAGAATCTTATTCTCAATATCCGTTTTATAATTGGCATGTGTCACATAGACCAGATTGGACGCATATTTTGGCACCGATTCATCTTTTGACAAAGCTTCAATGACAGGGAGGTATCTTTTAATCTTTACAAAAGTGATAAAGTTGTTTTTGATGCGCCGGCCTTTATTCCAAGAATACATGACCAACATAAAGAAACCGGCAATCAACAAGGTAATCCAGCCACCACTGGTAAATTTGGTTGCATTGGCAATTAAGAAAGACAGTTCAATGGAAAAAAAGATCAGGCCCAATGCCCATCGAATCAATACCGGAACTTTATCCTTCAAATAAAACATCAGCAATATGGAAGTCATCAACATGGCCAAAGTGATGGCCAATCCATAGGCTGCTTCCATTCCCGTTGACTCTTTGAAATATAGCACAATAAAGATACAGCCCAAAAACAACACAGTATTGATGAGGGGTATGTACATTTGTCCTTTCACCAAAGACGGATAGCGAATTCTCACTTTTGGGAAAAAATTCAAGGACATGGCTTCTGAAATGATGGTATAACTCCCGCTAATCAAAGCCTGACTGGCAATAATGGCCGCAATCGTTGCAATGACAATACCGGGAATTAAAAACCATTCCGGCATCATGGCATAAAATGGGTTGGTCTGAGTGTTGAGTTTATCCAGATGATGGATGATCCATGCACCTTGTCCAAAATAATTCAACAACAAAGCACTTTTTACAAAAATCCAACTCATGCGGATGTTCTTAATACCGCAATGTCCCAAATCAGAATACAAAGCCTCAGCCCCTGTTGTACACAAAAAAACCGCACCCAACAACATCAAAGCATTGGGGTAATGAATCAACAATTGAACTGCATAATATGGATTTATAGCCTGAAGTACGTGAGGCAAACTTGCAACTTGAATGAAGCCCAAAATAGCCAACATGCTGAACCAAATCAACATCATCGGACCAAAAAATTTGCCCAGAAAAGCAGTTCCAAATTGTTGAATGGCAAATAAGATAGTGATGATAATCAGTACCAAAGTCACCACCGGAATGTCGTGATTGTAATGATTCAGGCCTTCAATGGCAGAAGTCACCGTAATTGCAGGGGTTATGATACCATCGGCCAACAAAGCACAGGCACCCACGATGGCAACCAAATACAACCAGTTATTGGATTTCTTCACCAAAGCAAAAAGCGACAAAATGCCCCCTTCACCCTTGTTATCAGCCCTTAAGGTGATGAAAATATATTTAAAAGTGGTTTGCAGGGTTAGGGTCCAAAACACACAGGAAATGGCGCCCAAAACAAACATTTCGTTGACAGTCTCCGCACCATTCAGGATGGCTCTTAGCGTATATAGTGGTGAAGTACCTACATCACCATAAACGATACCCAAAGTAATGAGCAAACCGGATAGCGACCATTTTTTAGTCGTATCCGGATTATGAACCTTTTTCATTGTCAACCAAATCTTTGGCCGCAAAGATAGGAAAAAGTCACTTGGCTATCAATTTTCCGCCTTCTTTTAATGCTCGTGTTTCACCATTCAACCAGGCATTTGCCGGATTGGATTTGTCATAGTAAATATTGAAACCCTGACTGTTGATATTGGATAAATCCGCTTTTGCATCGGAAAATTCAGACAAATACACATGAGAAGTCAAAATCCACTGAGCCGTTTCGTCTAGTGCCACCCCAGCAGACTTGGAGGATTGCTTGGCATTGATGGCACCCGTCCAAATCGTTTGTTTGCTTAGTTGAACCTTACACGAACTTTGATTGTCACACAATATCTGACCAGTAATTTCCTGGTCTGTCAGAAGCAATTCCACATTGGCGCCATTTTCACCGCGCTTTCCCCATTTATCGGCTGTGGCATTCAAGAGAATCGATTTCTTTTTGAGATTCAACATATGAACACCCTTCATTTCAATCTGAGTATTGATATTCGTGGCATAGAATAAGGTGGCTGAACCCACATCCAAACTGCCGCTGCGAATTGACAATTTAGATTCTGATTTTTCTCCTTCACCACTTTGATATACAAAAAAGATATTGTCATTTCCACTGGAAAAAGAACTATTTGAAATAGAGATTTCACCTCCACCATCAATGACGGCACATTCTGAAACCAATGATTGAATAACCGCATCTTGTACGTTGATTTTACCGCTGGCAAAAATCGTGGGAGAATTCATCCCGCTGGTATTTAAAGTACCGTTTTTAACGATGATCGAAGATTGAGTTTGTTCGGCTGAAACGGCGGCACATTGAACACCTAAGGTGGATAGATCCACACCATCGGCAACAATTTGAGCACCCTGAACGGCAACCAGACCTCTGGATCCCCCCATGATGGATCTAAGGGTTAAATTCTTAATATTTACCATGGTTCCCGCATTGGCTGCAAACACTGCACCCGCACCCATGGCATCAGCCTTGATGGCCACATTATCTATATTGACTTTGGCATTTTCTCCATTGACCAAAATGCAAGAATTCAAGCCATATTGTAAACAAGCATCCTTATTGGTGACATGTCCTGAAGACTTTTTAAAAATACACTTCTGCAGCGTCAAATTGCCATCTTTGCCAACCAAAGCGACCGACTGATCGGGCAAGGTTACATCAATGGTAGAATCTTTTACAACAAGCGTGGAATTCTGAACATTGATAAAACCGCTCATATTTTTCAAAGCCTTTTTCACAGCTTCAGGCATATCGCTATTTTGGCTGCAGACCGACATACTGAAAAAGCTAACAAAGACGGCAATAAAAGCAGATGACTTGCAAATTGTTTTCATGGATAGATCAATTTAATGGTTCAAAATACCATTTTTTTCTTTATTTGACTGAATCTTATCTATAAACGTTTAAAAAACACCCGTAAATGAATTTGACTTACCAACCGGAGAAAAAATCCAACGTCAACCCGGAAGTCAGTTGGAATCCACTCCAGTCCATTGTAACAGAATGATTATTCATAAATTTCAACCTTCGATCTTTCAATCGGTCAAAAAGGATGCCTTCCCGATCAAACTCATATCCAAGTCCTACATAAAATCGTCCTGAGCCTCCCATTTGTTGTGAAAATTGGATGGAAGGGGTAACATAATAAGAGATGCTCCGCAAATCATAGGCATCGATGGCCCGGGTTATGTAATTGGATTTTTGTGTCTCATTTATTTTTAATTGAGCAACCATCATCCCCAGGTCGATCTGGGCGCCCAAACGGGACTTGTTTGTAACCAAGTAATCATGACGATACAAGCCCCCGATATTGGTTCCACTCAATTTCAAGGACATCTTATACCCCTCTCCTGCCTGATCAGCCAGAATCTGGGCATCGGACGTTCTAAAAGCACAACCAAAACCCATCACATTTTTCTCGTTAAAATACAAGTCCACCCCCAAACCGAAGCGTGGTTTTTCAGCAAAATCATAGAGCATTCGCACATCCGGATACGTGGAAATTTTGGACAAATAGACTTCCTTTTGAAAAGTCTTCAAATCGTACAAACCACTTATTCCCAAACCCAAATCGGCCCTTAAAGCCAAATTTTGAGCAAACAGGCTGTTGTAGCTAAGCATCAACAGCAAAACAACAAAAAAGGAGCGTTTCATGATATAATTCGTTATGAATGATACAAATATATGAAACCAAGCTGACAAAATACGACATCAACAAATTCAATCGGCCAACAACCAAATATTTGGGATAAAAATCAGTTCGATTTAAAAACGGTGTATATTTGTGAGACAAAATCACCAGCATCCATGTCACCTGTAAAACTAAACCAATCCGAGACTTTGGAACTCTACTCCGCACTGACTGACAGCGCTTTAACCATCCCCATGGCAAGCAATAAAATCAGTGCAGGCTTCCCTTCACCTGCGGAAGATTTCATCGATACAGGCATCGATCTGAATCAATTTCTAATCAAGCATTCAGCCTCAACCTTTTTTGGACGGGTCAAAGGCGATTCCATGATCAATGTGGGTATCTCTGACGGAGATTTGCTCATCATTGACAAAAGTCTGGATCCGAAAAATGGAAAAATTGCCGTCTGTTTTATTGACGGAGAGTTCACTGTTAAACGCATTCAAATAGAGCAGGATAAGTGTTACTTAATGCCTGAAAACGATGCTTACAAACCCATTCCTGTCACGTCCGAAAATAATTTTCTAATTTGGGGAATCGTCACGCATGTCATCAAATCATTTTGAGCCATGGTGGCGCTTATCGACTGCAACAATTTTTTTGCATCCTGCGAAAGGGTATTCAGGCCAGATTTAAAGGATGTTCCCATTGTCGTTTTAAGCAACAATGATGGCTGCGTCATTGCCAGAAGCAATGAAGCCAAAGCTTTGGGCATTCAAATGGGTGCGCCTGCATTTCTCAATCAGGAGCTGTTTAACAAACATCAAGTTCAGGTTTTCTCTTCGAATTTTGCCTTATACGGGGATATGAGCGCCCGTGTCATGACCATTTTGGCCACCTTTTCAGTCAAGATGGAAATCTACAGCATCGACGAAGCGTTTTTGGACTTCGACGGGTTTGATGCCAAGAAATTACAAGAAATAAGTGAAGACATTCGGAAAACCATCTTAAAAAGCACAGGGATACCCGTTTCCATTGGATTTGCACAAACCAAGGCGTTGGCAAAAATCGCCAATAGAATTGCTAAAAAATTTCCGGAACGTACACGAGGGGTCTATCTTATAGACAACGAAGAGAAGCGTATCAAAGCTTTGAAATGGTTGAAAGTGGATGATATTTGGGGCATTGGCCATCAACATGCCAAAAAGCTCCGATATATGGGCATCAGTACCGCATGGGATTTTTCGCAGCTCAGCGATCAGTGGGTTAAAAAAAACCTCACCATTGTTGGACTTCGCCTCAAGCGAGAACTTCTTGGAGAACGGATGATGGCATTGGAAGATGCCCAGACCAAACAAAGCATTGCAACGACCCGATCCTTTGAACGCATGTACCGGGACTTTTCCGAATTGAGCGAAAGAATCGTAACATTTGCCGTCAGTTGCGCTGAAAAGCTAAGAAAACAACAGTGCCACTGCAATGCTGTCATGGTATTTCTGCACACCAATTATTTTAGGGAAGACCTGCCACAATACGCGAAAAATCTGGTGGTAAAACTCCCCTTCCCAACCAATTCCAGCACTGAAATTGCCAAATTTGCCAAACAGGGACTTCAGCAAATCTTTCAGGAAGGATATCAGTATAAAAAAGCCGGCGTCATCCTGATGGACATTCATCCCGAAAACCCCTGTCAACAAGGCTTGTTCGAAAACTCCAACCCCAAGCACAAACAACTCATGAAGGCCATAGACCGCATCAATGCAGATTTTGGTCCGCACAAAATCGCATTGGCGGCCCAGGATCCAAGCCGTAGGTGGAAAATGAATCAGGAAAAACTTTCACCCAGATATACCACCAAATTGGAAGAAATCATCACCGTAAACGCCAAATAGCCATGTGTTTTTACTTTCGTGCATCAAAAAAAGTATCCGACATGTTGAAAACCAAGTTCAACATGGATGAAAAGGAATTTCAGTTGAACCAAACCGGTGTCAACAATGGATTCAAACATCCCAACACACCGGTCATCACAAACAAATTACCCAACCAGGTACAATTTTTCAATTGGGGACTCATCCCATCCTGGGCCAAAGACAGAGACATTCAAAACAGCACCCTAAATGCCAGGGCTGAAACGTTGCAAGAAAAACCGTCTTTTAAAAACAGCCTTCAAAATCGTTGCCTTGTATTTGCAGACGGTTTTTACGAATGGCAATGGCTCGATGCCAAGGGAAAACAAAAACAACCCTATTTGATTACGCTTGAAAATGAAATGCCTTTTGCTTTTGCCGGAATTTGGAATGAATGGATGAATCCATCAAACGGCGAAATGCTGAAGACCTATGCCATTCTCACTGTGACGGCAGACCCATTTATGAGTCGCATTCACAATAGCAAACTGCGCATGCCCTGGATTTTGTCAGAGGCCGAAGAAAAAATCTATCTATCTGGGAATCAATGTGAAGTGAGCACACTCCATTTAAAAGCGACCCCTTTATCTCAATTTGTATTTTAGGAAATGCGGTCCCGCCATATAAAAGAACCAAACGGTTGAAACAAGAGCCAATCCTGAAATGAGCAAGTAAGTCATTGGGAAACCAAAGGTATCTGAGAAAGCGCCACCGAACAACAAACCCAGGCCAATACCCAAATCCCAGCTAGTCAGATAGGTAGAACTGGCCGTGGCCCTGCGATTGTGAGGAGCCAAATCAACAAAAAGACTGTTGTATGCCGGGAAAATCATGCCATAACCCAAACCCATCAAAGTGGCTATGGTAAAAAACAGCGTTGTCTGAAAAAAGCCGTTGTCAAGGTGCAGAAAGCCCAATAGGGCAAACAGGACAAAAGTGATGACCAAAATAAACTGACCCCAAAAAACCACGTGAACCAACTTACCCCGGTCAATCATTTTTCCGGAAAATGTTCTGGACAGAATCAAGCCAAAAGCCATCAGGGTAAAAAACAAACCTGTTGTACCACTGATGTGCAAAGTCTTGGCATAAATAGCCAGATAAGAAGTTGTGACGCCATAAGGCACCCCCATTAAAAGCAAGGAAAACCCTGCAATCAAACCTTTCTTCAGGAAAAAACGATCCAATGAAATCGGTTCTGACTCCATCTTCATTTTTGGCGGTGATTTGATTTGACAGACAAAAACAAAACCCAGCAAACAACAAGCCATTGCTGAATAAAAGATCATCTCGTACGGCACTTTATTATCCAACATCATCAAACCAAGCATTGGTCCTATGGCCATGGAGATATTGTTTGCAATCCCATAATAGCCGAGTCCCTCTCCCCTTCTCGAAGCAGGCATAATGTCAACAATCAGCGTATTACCTGTGGTTGTCACCATGCCAAATGTCAATCCGTGAATGATTCTTAGAAACACAAAAAAGAGCAAGGCCGTTGCTATGGGATACCCCAGAAATACGAGGGTAAATAAGGCAAAAGCAATCAAATAGAATTGCTTCCGATTGAAGCGATCTGCCACAAATCCGGAAAAAGGTCTGATGGCTAGGGCTGCAATCGTATATAGAGACAATACAACGCCAACTTCAACAGCCGAAGCATGAAATACCTCTAATAAATAGACAGGCAAAACGGGTAACAATTGATAAAAGCCCAAAAAAAGTAAAAAATTGCCCAAACTCGCATGCATAAAACTGGGGGTGAACAACTTTTCCCGTGTAACTGAAGCCATAAACGTTAACCTTTATAAACGACTGCAAAGATACCTTTTTTTATTCATACCTTTGCTTTATGATTGACCAAAGCACCATCGACCGCATCATGGATGCCGCCCGCATAGAAGAAGTCGTGGGCGAATTTGTTACATTAAGAAAACGTGGCGTCAATTATACCGGACTCTGCCCTTTTCACGATGAAAAAACACCATCCTTCAGCGTTTCGCCAGCAAGAGGCATTTGCAAATGCTTCAGTTGCGGAAAAGGAGGAAATGTGGTTCATTTCATCATGGAGCATGAACAACTCAATTATTACGATGCCCTGAAATGGTTGGCCAAAAAGTATCACATCGAAATCATTGAAAAAGTCCGCACCCCGGAAGAATTGCAAAAACAAAACGACCGCGAGAGCTTATTCATTTTAAACGAATTTGCTCGCGATTATTTTTCACGCATTCTGCACGAGCATGCCGATGGAAAATCCATTGCATTGGGCTACTTCAAAGAACGCGGATTTCGGGAAGACGTTATTCGAAAGTTTCAGCTGGGATTCAGTCTGGATCAAAAAGATGGATTCACCAAAGAGGCCATTGCCAAAGGTTATCAAACAACTTTTTTGCTCAAAACCGGACTGTCTTTAAATACAGAAAAAGGCGATTTGTTTGACCGGTATCGAAACCGCGTCATCTTCCCTGTACACACCATTTCAGGGAAAGTCGTGGCTTTTGGCGGAAGAATTCTCAAAAGCAAGGATGAAAAAATTGCCAAATACATCAACTCACCCGAATCAGAAATTTATCACAAAAGCAATGAATTGTACGGTTTGTACTTTGCCAAGCAAGCCATTGCCAAACAAGACAAATGCTTTTTGGTAGAAGGATATACCGATGTCATTTCCATGCATCAGGCAGGCATTGAAAACGTCGTTTCTTCATCCGGAACAGCTTTAACGCACGGACAAATCCGGCTCATTCACCGATTCACCAAAAATGTGACCGTTTTGTATGATGGCGATTCAGCAGGCATCAAAGCCTCGCTAAAAGGCATCAATTTACTACTGGAAGAAGGACTGAATATCAAGGTTTTACTCCTACCCGATGGAGAAGACCCGGATTCCTTCTCAAAAAAGCGTAGTGCCTCGGATTTTATTCAATATCTAAAAGAAAACGAAACAGACTTCATTCGTTTCAAAACAGAGATTTTGCTCACAGATGCAGGGAAAGACCCCATCAAAAGGGTACAGTTGATTCAGGATTTGGTTGATAGCATTGCCCTTATCGGCGACGACATCACCCGATCGGTATACATCCGTGAAACAAGCCGACTGCTTGATTTTGACGAATCCCTGCTCTTGCAACAAGTCAACAAAAAGAAGTTTGCACACTTGCCACAAGCCTCTTTCCCACGATATCAGGTGCCACAACAGGCAAACAATGTCAGCCCTAGACCCAAAGAAACGGCCACAGAAACAAACAACTTTCCGCTCGATGATTTTGAAAGAAACATCCTGAAGATGGTCATCAGATATGGGAACAACACCCTGTGTCAAATTGAACAGGAAGACGGAAACCACCAACAGGTCAGTGTCATAGAATTCATCAAAAAAAATTTGGATGAAGATCAAATCACCCTGCAGAATCCCGTTTACAAGTCTATCTGGGAGATGGCCATCGAACATGCAACACAAAAAGGCTTTGATTCAAAACGCCTTTTCTTGAACCATCAGAATCCGGAAATCAGCATGCTGGCAGCCGATTTGATCGATGAGCCCTATGAATTGAGCAAATACCATTCAAGGTTTCAGGAAATTGATCAGGATGAAGACAAATTGTTTGAATTGGTACCCCGTATTTTGGAAGATTTGAAATTTGCCATTGTCAGAACGGAATTAAAACAGCTTGAAATTGCCCTGAAAGAGGCACAAAAAAGCAAAAATGAGGATGAACTCGTTCGGATCACTCGTGAAATGCTTGATTTACAAGAGATTCAACGAAATTTAGGAAAGCGATTGGGAGAAAGAATTGTCATTCGATAACGAAAAGCCTATGTATTTTCTGGAAACAAAAAACATTCGTAAAACCTATGCCGACCATGTGGCATTGGACGATGTCAGTGTGCGGATACCAACAGGAAAAGTGTACGGACTGCTGGGGCCAAACGGAGCCGGCAAAACCACCTTGATTCGCATCATCAACCGAATCACAGCTCCGGATCAGGGCACCGTTTTGTGGGAAAACCGACCCATGACCATCCAGGACACCTCTTGTATCGGATACTTACCCGAAGAGCGGGGCTTGTATAAAAAAATGAAGGTTGGTGAACAATCTTTGTATTTGGCCAGATTGAAAGGCCTAAGCAAACAGGATGCACAAAAGCGCTTGAATTATTGGTTTGAAAAATTCGACATTGCATCCTGGAAGGACAAAAAACTGGAAGAATTGTCAAAGGGCATGGCTCAAAAAGTTCAATTCATCATCACCATATTGCATGAACCCAAACTGCTCATATTCGATGAACCCTTTAGTGGATTTGACCCACTAAACACCCAGTTACTTAAGGATGAGATCCTTACTTTAAAAGAAAAGGGTGCTACGGTGATTTTCTCCACCCACAACATGGCTTCAGTCGAAGAAATATGTGATGAAATCAGCCTGATCAACCATTCCAAAGTGGTGCTTGAAGGGAATGTGGATGACATTCGCAAACAATACGCCAAAGGCGTCTTTGTCATTAAAACAGCACAAAATCCCAAAGAACAATCGCAAGATTCACCCTATAGTATCCTCAATACCAAACAGCAGAACCAATATTGGGTTACGCGCATTCAACGCAATTCATCAATAACAACCAAAGCATTGCTGGAACAATTAAACCAACAATTTGAGATGTTGGCATTCGAAGAAGAAATTCCAAGTATGAACGATATTTTTATTCAAACAGTAAAGAAATGAGTAAAATTGGATTGGTCATCGGACGTGAATATACCACCAGGGTCAAGAAAAAATCGTTTTTGATCATCACAATTCTCATGCCCATCTTGTTGATTGCGCTGATTTCGGCGCCATTGGCCCTGTCTTTTATAAAAAGCAAGGACACCAAACGCATTGCCATACACGATTCAAAACACCTGTATGACAGCCGGTTGAATAGCAACCAACAATATGAGCTGGTAAACACAGACAAGAGCTATGCTGAAATTCAAAAAATGATTTCCAATCAAAATGATTTTTATGCTTTCATGGAAATTAAAGGAGATTTGAGCAGTGATACCGGAAAAGTTTCCTTATATGCCGGGAAACAAATAGAGATGGAATTGAAAACTTTTTTGAAAACCCAATTGGATTCCCTCGTACGAAAAGACAAAATTGCCTCCTTTAAAATCGACAAACTGGAAGACATCATTCAACAGACCGAACCCGACTTTTACATTCAAACCATCAAATGGGATAAAGACGGATCTGAAAAAAGAAGCTCTTCTGAAGTAGCCATGGTGATCGGATTGATCGCAACCACCATCATCTACATCTTCATTTTTGCCTACGGTGCCATGGTGATGACAGGTGTTGTGGAAGAAAAATCGAACCGCATCGTTGAAGTCATTGTATCATCGGTCAAACCATTCGAACTGATGATGGGCAAGATTATAGGTATCGCCCTGGTCGGTTTAACTCAAGTCATGATTTGGGTGGCACTGATCGGAGGCATTGCGTTCACGGCAAGTTACGCCCTGAAAGATTCCATTTCCAGTGAAAAAGCACAGGCAATTGGCGTGGAATTGACAAAAAGCAACGCGTTTAATCAACCATCCATGTCGATAAATCCAACCAATCAGATGGGCATTGATTTGAATGATACCCCTGTTCAAGAGATTATAAACACCTTGAACAACATGAACCTGGTTGAATTTTTTATTTGGTTTATTCTGTTTTTCCTCGGAGGTTATTTGTTGTACGCATCGCTATTTGCAGCCATTGGAAGCGCCATTGACAACCAGGATGATGCCAATCAATTCATGCTCCCCGTGACCATGACTGTTTTGTTTGGGTTGTATGCCGGAATTTATAGTGCGCAAAACCCGGATGGCCCCCTGGCCTTCTGGTGCTCCATGATTCCTTTCACATCGCCCATAGTCATGATGGTCAGAATTCCCTTTGGTGTGCCTTTTTGGCAGTTACTACTGTCATTTAGCTTGTTGATCATCACCTTTATAGGTGTGGTGAAAATTTCAGCAAAAATCTACCGTACAGGCATTTTGATGTATGGAAAGAAAACCACATACAAAGAACTTTGGAAGTGGATTCGCTATCGGGATTAGGATAAAAAACGTATCTTTGTCAGGATGAGGTAAACCCTTCAAATAGGTATTGAACAAGCATAATTAGAACCATTCATGGCTAAAAAAAATGAGCTTTTAGAAAAAATTGTAGCAGGAATTCAAGAACGCAAAGGCAAACGAATCACCATCGTTGATTTAACCAGGCTCGATGCTGTGTGCGATCACTTTGTCATTTGCGAGGGCACCTCAAACACCCATATTCTCTCCGTTGTTGATTCCATCAAAGAAGTTGTGCGGGATGAACTATCCCTCAAGCCTTATGCTGTTGACGGAACTCAAAATGCACTTTGGATTGCAATGGACTATGGAGACATCATGGTACACGTTTTTGAAAAAGAATCCAGACAGTATTATAATTTAGAACACCTATGGTCTGATGCCAAATTGTCAGAAGTTCCGGATTTGGAATGATTTGTGTACCAACACCTGAAACCGATTGAAACCGGAAACATTTAATTCAACAAAAAATGGAGAACAAACCACAAAAAAAAGATAACAAACAAGCACCTTTTAAATTCAATCCGTATTGGATATACGGCATCATATTTCTGGGGTTGATATTTTTGGCCCTGTACGACAATGAGCCAAAAGCCAAAGATGTACGTTTGGACCAGTTGGAGGAATATGTAGCCAAGGGATATGTTGAAAAAATTGAAGTCATCAAAGATGAAAACAAGGCCATTGCAACCATCTACGCAGATTCAGCCAAGCAGGTTTTCGGAAAAGAGGAAGCCAAATCAACCAACAAAATCTCGGTAACCATTCCTTCAGTGGACAGTTTCTCAGATGATGCCAGAGCCTATCAAGAAAAGTATCATTTCAGAAACGTGGTCTACAATCCAGGAGAGAAAAATAATTTGCTTTGGAGCATCCTGATCAACGTTCTACCTTTTGTTTTGCTGATCGGATTGTGGTTCTTCCTGATGCGTCGAATGTCAGGTGGTGGCGGAGGTGCAGGCGGTAGCGGAGGTGTATTCAGTGTGGGAAAATCCAAAGCACAACTGTTTGACAAAGGATCTCAAAACAGAGTGACATTTAAAGATGTCGCCGGACTGTCCGAAGCCAAAACTGAAGTCGAAGAAATCGTTTCATTTTTACGCAATCCCGGAAAATACACCGAATTGGGTGGTAAAATTCCAAAGGGAGCACTATTGGTTGGCCCTCCGGGAACAGGTAAAACATTATTAGCCAAAGCTGTAGCAGGAGAAGCAGACGTTCCTTTCTTTTCTTTGTCCGGTTCAGACTTTGTAGAAATGTTTGTTGGTGTCGGTGCCTCCAGGGTGCGTGATTTGTTCAGACAAGCCAAAGAAAAATCTCCTTGCATCGTTTTCATTGATGAAATTGATGCCGTGGGTCGTGCCAGAGGCAAAAACCCCAATATGGGTGCCAATGACGAAAGAGAAAACACGCTCAATCAGTTGTTGACTGAAATGGACGGATTTGGTTCGAATAGCGGTGTCATCATTTTAGCTGCGACAAACCGTGCAGACATTTTAGACAAAGCCCTGTTGCGTGCAGGCCGTTTTGACAGACAAATCAATGTAGACTTACCCGATATCAATGAACGCCATGAAATTTTCAACGTTCATTTAAGACCCATCAAATACGATGAAACGGTCGATCCCGAATTCATGGCCAGACAAACGCCCGGATTCTCAGGTGCTGATATTGCCAATGTTTGCAACGAAGCCGCACTGATTGCTGCCCGAAAGGGGAAAACCATGGTTCAGAAACAAGACTTTTTGGATGCTGTAGACAGAATTATTGGCGGACTTGAAAAAAAGAATAAAATTACCACAGCAGCTGAACGCAAATCCATTGCCATCCATGAAGCTGGTCATGCAACCCTGAGTTGGTTGTTGGAATATGCCCACCCCTTAATTAAGGTGACCATCGTTCCGAGAGGAAAAGCCTTGGGTGCAGCCTGGTATTTACCTGAAGAAAGACAGTTGACAACCAAAGAACAAATGCTCGACGAAATGTGCGCCACCCTGGGAGGACGGGCTGCTGAAGAACTGTTCTTGGGTCACATTTCTACCGGTGCTTTAAATGATTTGGAAAGAGTCTCCAAACAAGCTTTTGCCATCATCGTCTATTATGGAATGAGTGAAGAATTAAAAAACATCAGTTATTTTGATTCATCCGGCGCTTCCGAATATGCTTTTTCCAAACCATACAGTGAAAAAACAGCCGAATTGATTGACAAGGAAGTCAAAAATCTGGTGCAAACCCAATACGAAAGAGCCAAACAAATTTTGACTAAAAATGCGCAGGGTCACAATGCTTTGGCCGAAAAATTGGTTGAAAAAGAAGTCATCTTCTCTGACGACCTGGAACTTTTATTTGGCAAACGTCAATGGGTATCCAGAACCGAAGAAATTTTGGAAGCGAACAAAAAGAACATGCTCTCAAACGTTTCTGAGACCTCCATTGAAGAAAATACAGAAATGCCCAAAGCAGAACTTCAGGAAAGCAACAACGTATCAGACGAGGCTGCGCCATCTGAAGATTTGACTGACAAGGATTCTGTCAAAGAAGATGAAACGAAATAATTTTAAAAATAGATGAGCAATCTGATTCAAAGAGGCGTTTCCGGAACCGTATATGTTTTGATCATTGTTTTCTCGATTCTGTTCAGCCCCTATACGTATGCCTTATTGTTTGCCATCGTCACCGGCATGTGTCTCTGGGAATTTTATGGACTCCTTGAGCAAAAAGGCGAAGCCATGGAAGACAAGCCAATGGCGACCTTGGGAGGCATGTACCTGTTTGTGACAGGCTTCTTTTGGTTTTCAGGTGCGATGAATTTAAAATACATTGCACTATGGGCACTCATCATGCTTTACCTCATCATCAGAGCTTTGTACAGCAATGACGACAGGGCCTTACGAACCATCGCATACACTTTCTTTGGCCAGGTTTATATTGGATTGCCATTTATGTTTTTAAGCCGTCTGGGATTCCCCATGGATACCACAGGACTGGACAATTACAGTCCATGGTTGATCCTTGGTTTTTTTGTATTGATTTGGATTTCAGACACAGGAGCGTATTTGGTGGGGAGTACTATTGGAAAGCACAAATTGTTTGAACGCATTTCACCAAAAAAATCGTGGGAAGGCTTTATTGGCGGCTTGATTTTTGCGCTGATTGCCGCATTTGTTTTTCCATATTTCATCCCTGCCCATCTGAATTCTATACAGTGGATGGGATTTGCGCTGACAGCAGTCATTTTCGGAACATTTGGCGATTTGTTTGAATCCTTGATCAAACGCACACTATCCATCAAGGATTCCGGAAACTTGATCCCCGGTCACGGAGGCATGTTGGATCGCTT
Organism: uncultured Bacteroidales bacterium; assembly: GCA_964472175.1. GTDB lineage: Bacteria > Bacteroidota > Bacteroidia > Bacteroidales > UBA1402 > UBA8389. The sequence goes on from CAYYJF010000004.1 coordinate 19,763, forward strand.
CGACAGCAGCATTCTGGCAGCACCGGCAGTGGTCATCTATTATTTGTTTATGCTTTGATTCTATAAACTTTTTTTATACTTTCAACCCATATTGAACCTTTTACCATGGCAAAAACCAATGATACCGAATTGCTTGAGATGCTACGCGATGAGACGCGTAAACGAAGGGCTTTCGACATTCTGGTAAATGAGCATTCAGAAAACCTGTATTGGTTGATACGTAAAATGGTTTTGGCCCACGACGATGCCAACGATGTCTTACAAAATACATTTTTAAAAGCATGGTCTAACATTGATCAATTTCGTGGAGATTCAAAAATAGGTACCTGGTTGTATCGCATTGCAATCAATGAAACCTACACTTTTTTAAACAAAGAGCGACAAAAAAATGTGTATGGCATCACCGATTTGGAAGACTCGATGGTTCAAAGCCTTCAAGGAGATTCCTATTTTGATGGCGATGAAGCTGCCCTGAAATTGCAAAAGGCGGTACTTTCATTACCGGAAAAACAGCGTACGGTTTTTAACATGAAGTATTACGACGAAATGAAATATGAAGAAATGTCTGAAATACTGGGCACTTCAGTAGGTGCATTGAAAGCATCTTATCATTTTGCTGTTCAAAAGATTGAAGCACTTATGAAACTAGAGGAATAATTTTTTAAACCATCGGTTTAACATTTAGTCCAACAAACGAATAGAAAGAACATTACAATGAACAATCAAAAGTTACACCAACCGGGAGACAAATCCGTTTTCAAAGTACCAGACAATTACTTTGAAAGTTTCGGTGCCATCATGGGCTCAAAAATTGACGCCTTTGAATGTGAGAAGCGCAACATGGTGGAACAAAGAAATCAAAAAAACGCCTCTAAAAAGGGGCTATTGGTCTATTTCGATCAGTACAAACACATCATGTATATGGCATCCATGTTTGTCTTGTTGTTATTTAGTATCGGAATGATTATGCATTACACTTCTGACGATTCCGGATCGTACAAATCTCAATCAACTCAGAACAATCGTCCTGTACCCACAGCCGAAGATTATTTGATCAACACTTTGGGCACCTACAGCATTTCACAGTATTATATTGAATCAGGATTAACAGACTAACATCATCTAACGGAATAATGAAAAAGTCTATCTTATACATCTTACTCTGCTTGGTTGTCAATGCATTGCAAATGCCATTGGTGGCTCAGAATAATGATGCTCAAAAAAGGCAATTATGGGATGAAATGAAATCCAAAAGAGCCGCCTATTTCACCCAACGGATTGGTTTAACTCCTTCTGAAGCCCAAGCATTTTGGCCTGTCTACGATGAGTTACAACGTAAAAAAGGAGAATTGCACAACAATATGATGGCTCAGTTTCGCAGTTATTCTACTGTGAAGGATGGCAAGCATGTATTTGATTTTGCAAAAGCAAATGAAAACCTGATTGCTCAGAAATTTCAGGAAGCCAGATTGGAAAAAATATATTTTGAAAAGTTCAAAACCATATTGAGTCCAGAAAAGGTATTTAAGTATTATGCTGCTGAACGCGAATGGGCGGGAAAACTGCTTAAAGATTTAGAAAATAAAGGCCCCAAATAAGGCCTTTATTTTTTTTCTATTTTTTTTGCTTCGTCCCAAATCTCATTCATTTCGTCAAGAGACATTTCTTTCAATGACTTTCCCAAAGAAATGGTTTTAGATTCCAAATAATTGAAACGGTATTTAAATTTCTTATTTGACTTTTCCAGTGCGTTGTCCGGGTTGATGTGATAGAGTCTGGCAGCATTGATCAAACTGAAAAACAAATCACCAAATTCATGCTCCATTTTTTCCTGATCCATGTGATCAATTTCCACCATGAGTTCAGAAAATTCCTCATGGACTTTGTCCCAAACTTGTTCTTTTTTATCCCAATCAAAACCAACACCTCTGGCTTTGTCTTGCATTCGATAAGCTTTGACCACGGAAGGAAGTATTTCAGGAACACCGGAAAGAACGGTTTTGTTTCCACCCTTTTCTATCAATTTTAATTTTTCCCAATTCTCTTCCACTTCTTTTGAATTGGCAACTTCCACTTCTCCAAAAATGTGTGGATGTCTATATACGAGTTTATGAACCAACTTATTACAGACATCAGCAATATCAAATTGATTGCTTTCAGAGGCTATTTTTGCATAAAACAAGACATGGAGCAACAAATCGCCCAATTCCTTTTGCATTTCCGTATAGTCCTGCTCCATAATGGCTTCACTCAGCTCATATACTTCTTCAATGGTTAAGGTGCGTAAACTTTCATTGGTTTGTTCTCTATCCCAAGGACATTTGAGTCTGAGTTCATCCAGAACATCCAACAATTTGGCAAAAGCATTTAACTGAACCTCCCGAACAGCATTCATTGGTTCTTTGATTTAAAATTGGCCAAATTCTCTTCCAATGTGCGAATCTTCATTTCTGCATCTAGTTTTTTCTTCCTTTCAGATTCAACGACCTCTGGTTTTGCATTGTTAACAAAACGCTCATTACCAAGCTTTTGATTCACTTTTTCCAAAAAACCATTGAGGTACTCTATTTCAGATTGTATTTTTGAAATTTCTTCATCAACATTGATAAAGCCAACCAAAGGAATGGCAAATTCTGTGGTGCCCACCATAAAGGAAACAGAACCGGCAGGTTTTTCATCCAGGGTCTGAATGGCACTTAATCCGGCCATTTTTTCAACAATTGGATTCAATTCAGAAGCATGTACACCGATGACATACAATTCCAGCTTGTCACGACTCGGAATATTCTTTTCTAGTCTGATGGTTCTAATGGCTGAAACCACTTGCTTCGTATTTTCAAAGGTACTGACCGTTTCTTCCCGATAAGCACCAACTTTGGGTTGCAATTCCAACATGATGGTTTCACCTGATTTCCTATCGGCAATATTTTGCCACAACTCTTCGGAAATAAATGGCATGAACGGATGAAGCAACAGCAGCAACTTTTCGAAGAAAGCCAGGGTTTGCTTATATGTTTCGGAATCTATCGGTTGTTGATAAGCCGGTTTGACAATTTCTAAGAACCATGAAGAATATTCATCCCAAAACAACTTGTAGACAGACATCAAAGCCTCAGAAATACGGAATTTTTCGAACAAATCGTCCATTTCATTGACCGTTTTTTGCAGTTGATTTTCAAACCACTCAATGGCCAATGCAGCAGATTCGGGTTGAGACAAAGTGTCGTTCACGGTCCAACCCTTGATGAGTCTAAACGCATTCCAGATTTTGTTGTTGAAATTCCGACCTTGCTCACACAGGGCTTCATCAAACAAAACGTCATTACCAGCAGGCGCTGACAACATCATCCCCATGCGCACACCATCCGCACCGAAATCACGAATCAAATTCAGAGGTTCGGGAGAATTGCCCAATGATTTTGACATTTTTCGTCCCAGCTTATCGCGAACAATCCCGGTCAGATACACATTCTTAAAACATATTTCTTTTTGATATTCCAAACCGGAAACAATCATTCTGGCAACCCAGAAAAATAAGATGTCCGGCCCTGTAACCAAATCGTTGGTGGGATAATAATAACGAATGTCTTCATTGTTGGGTCTGTTGATACCATCAAACACAGAAATCGGCCACAACCAGGAAGAGAACCAGGTATCCAAACAGTCTTCATCTTGTCGCAGATCGGACAGAGTCAAGGGCTTTTCTGTTGAACAACAAGTACACTTTCCGGCAAACAGTTTCTGATTGGCCAATTCAACCGCTTTCTCTGGTGTTTCTGCAACCACAAACCCACCTTGAGGTAGATAGTAGGCGGGAATCCGATGTCCCCACCAAAGCTGACGTGAAATGCACCAATCCTTCACATTTTCCATCCAGTGTCTGTAGGTGTTCTTGAATTTCGATGGTACCAACTTGATTTCATCACGCATGACAACATCCAAAGCGGGTTTCGCCAATTGTTCCATCTTTAGAAACCACTGCATTGAGAGCTTGGGTTCAATGGGAACATGGGTTCTTTCAGAATAGCCTACTTTGTTGGTATAGCTTTCAACCTTTTCCATCAAGCCCTTCTGAATCAAATCTTGTTCAATTTTTTCCCGAACTTCAAAACGATCCATTCCGGCATACATTTGACCATATTCATTCAAAGTACCGTCGTTGTTGAAAATATCGATGGTTTCCAAATTGAATTTCTCACCCAGCATATAGTCATTCACATCGTGCGCCGGGGTCACTTTTAAACAACCGGTACCGAACTCGATGTCGACATAGTCATCTTCAATGACCGGTATGGAGCGGTTAATCAGGGGTACGATGACACGTTTGCCTTTCAACCATTTATTTTTCGGATCATTTGGATTGATACACATGGCGGTATCCCCCATAATGGTTTCCGGTCTGGTGGTTGCAACAACGGCATAATTGTCTTCACCCTCCACAAAATATTTCAAATAGTATAATTTGCCGTTGATTTCCTTGTAAACTACTTCCTCATCCGACAAGGCAGTTTGCGCTTTCGGATCCCAATTGACCATTCGGACACCCCTGTAAATCAACCCCTTATTATGCAAATCGCAAAAGACTTTGAGCACACTTTCAGAGCGCACTTCGTCCATCGTAAAACAAGTTCTGTCCCAATCGCAAGAAGCGCCCAACTTTTTGAGTTGCTCCAAAATGATACCACCGTGTTTTTCAGTCCATTCCCAGGCATGTTCCAAAAATGCTTCACGTCCAATGTCATTCTTGCTGATGCCTTCTTCTGCCAGTTTTGCCACAACCTTGGCTTCCGTAGCAATGGAAGCATGATCCGTACCGGGTACCCAACAGGCATTTTTTCCCTGCATTCTGGCACGTCGAATCAAAATATCCTGAATGGTATTGTTGAGCATGTGTCCCATGTGCAATACGCCCGTCACATTGGGGGGAGGAATGACGATGGAATAGGGCTCTCTCTCGTCAGGTTGTGATTTAAAGAAATGGTTTTGCATCCAATATTGATACCACTTATCTTCTACTTCGGCTGGATTGTATTTACTGGCAAGTTCCATGTTTTATTGAGCGTATAATGAGATTTTTAAGCCAACAAAGATAGTTAATCTCCAGAAAAAACTGCCAAAAATGACATCCCTAAATGGCAAAATGGAAATTACGGGGGAGATAAAAAATGAATCTTTGAAAAAAAACTATCTTTGTGTCAAAATTTTCAATTTTTCACATCTTTTTATCGAATTCTATGAAACTAAGAAATCTGAGCTTTTTTATGGCTGCATTGGCTTGTTTTACATTCGCAGCTTGTGATGAAGGGGGTACGATTGATATTCCTGGTCCCGACATTCAATATGCATTCGATTTTGATTCTTCCTTTGTATTGCCAAGTCAATTGCAACAAGTCAATCTGAATGAGTGGATTACTGTGGCAGGAGACACGATGAGCGGAAACGACTTAAACAGTTTCTTAAATGATTCTGCCAATCAAAAATACAGTGACATGGTTCAAGCCGCCACATTGAAAAATGCAAAATTTTTCATCAATGGTGGGTCATTCAACGGTTTGGACTCCATCAAACTTTCTTACAATTTGGTTGGATCATCCGAAGTGTTTGATTTGGTTGTTGGAAGTCCGGATATTCAATCCATGGATACCATTCGATTTAACGATGTTCGCGTGACAAAAGCTCAGGTTTTTGAGTTGATTGGCAACGATGCCATTGTGACATTGAAAGCAAAATTCAATTCGGCAAATCAAAACTTTTTGGTACCCGGTGCCGTTTACAACTTTCAGGCAAAAACCAGCTTAAGCGTCAAATTGTTGGGCGCTGCCGAAAATATGCTTGGCGTTTCCAAATAAACAGAAGTAATTGTTGAAGGGGGTTGCTTACGAAACCCGTTTATCAACCCCCTCAATATAATTTACAAATGCCTGATTCACTAGACGAACACCACCAGGTGTGGGGAAATCTCCGGTAAAATACCAATCTCCTGTATGATCTGGACAAGCGATGTGTAAGCGTTCCGGTGTCTGATAAACCAATTCTACCTCAGCCTTTGTATTTTCAGGTGTCAACATTTCCGAAATCTTCCTGGAAATCTCCTCAATGGTAAAAGGCGCATAAATATCTTTCACGTAATTCACGACTTGCTCCTCCTGAGGTTTTTGTTGCTGCAACTTGATCTTTTGATACACCCCATTAATCACACGTTCTTGATTATTGTCCTTCAACAACTGAATGGCAGCTTTAAATGCTATAAATTCACTCATTCTGGACATATCTATGCCATAACAGTCGGGATAACGCACTTGTGGTGAAGAGGATACAACAACAATCTTCTTGGGGTGCAATCGATCCAAGATTTTGATGATGCTTTGTTTCAAGGTCGTTCCCCGAACAATAGAATCGTCAATAATCACCAAATTATCTTCATACGGAATCAAGGAGCCCCAGGTCACATCATACACATGGGCTGCCAAATCATTTCTGCCGCCTTGTTGTGCGATAAAAGTTCTGAGTTTGATATCCTTAATGGCAACCTTTTCAATACGCGGATGCATGTTCATGATCTTTTCCAACATCACATCATCAAGCATTCCCCGGTTATTACGGATATAATCTTTTTTCATTTCAATCACATACTTGTCCAGCCCTTGTGTCATGCCAAAAAAGGCAACCTCTGCTGTATTGGGAATGTATGAAAAAACAGTATGTTCCAAATCATATTGAACAGACTCCAATATTTGAGGGGTAAGCAACTCGCCCAACTTTTTGCGTTCACGATAAATATCATCGTCACTTCCTCTGGAAAAATAGATACGTTCAAAAGAACAAGCTTTCTTTTCTAAAGGGGTGCGAATTTGTTCCAGATTGATGTCACCGTTTTTTCGGACAATCAATCCCATTCCCGGATCAAGTTCTTTGACCGAATCCCGATCCACACCCATCACCGTTTGAATGACAGGCCTTTCAGAAGCCACGACAACAATTTCATCGTCAGAATACCAAAAAGCAGGTCGAATGCCCCAGGGATCTCTAAAAGCGAATGAATCTCCATGACCCATCATGCCGCAAATGGTATAACCTCCATCCCAATCCTGAGAAGATTTTTTTAAAACAGCAGCTATATCTATCTGATCTTCAATTACTTTTGCAATATTTTGAACACCTTTCAATTCCAAATCGTCATACTCTTTCTGAACCTCACGATCCAAATAATGACCCAATGTTTCCAGCATTAAAAATGTGTCGCCCAAATCTCTTGGATGTTGTCCCTTTTCAATCAAACGGTGCATCATTTCACTCACATTGGTCAGATTGAAATTTCCGCACAAACATAAATTTCTGGATTTCCAGTTGTTTCTTCTTAAAAAAGGATGGACATGTTGCAAACCTTCTTTCCCTGTTGTGCTATATCTTAAATGACCCATATAGATTTCACCGGCAAAAGGCAAATTTTGTTTGGCCCAACAAGGATCATTGACCAACTCAGGGGAAAATCCAGAAAAGGCTTTGTTGACATGTGAAAAACACGCATCAATAGCGGTTGAACCCAAAGCCCTTTCCCGGTTGATATACTCAGTTCCAGGTTCCATATCCAGCTTCACACAAGCCATTCCAGCACCTTCCTGCCCACGATTGTGTTGCTTTTCCATGAGTAAATACAATTTTTGCAAACCGTATTGCCAGGAGCCATATTTGGCTTGATAATACTCCAACGGTTTCAAAAGTCGAATCATGGCAACGCCACACTCATGTTTTATAGAATCACTCATATATAAATATTGACAAAAGATAGAAATAATTTATTCAACTGTGACAGACTTGGCAAGATTCCTGGGCTGATCCACATCGCAACCTTTCACAATCGCAATGTAATAAGCCATCAATTGCAAGGGCATTGCAGCCAATAAAGGCACAAAGCATTCTTCCGTTTCGGGTATTTCGATATAATAATCGGCCATTTCTTTGATAATCACATCTCCTTTCGTGATGATGGCAACCACCCGACCTTTTCTTGCTTTGATTTCTTGAATATTGCTCACCACCTTGTCGTAATTGCCCTTATTCGGAGCAATAACAACAACAGGCATTTCACTATCAATCAGAGCAATAGGTCCATGTTTCATTTCCGCAGCCGGATAGCCTTCTGCATGAATATAAGAAATTTCTTTCAATTTTAAGGCTCCTTCCAATGCAACGGGATAATTGTATCCACGCCCCAAATACAAGAAATTTTTGGCGTAAGTAAAGATTTTGGAGAATTTTTCAATAATGGGAACCAAACTCAGACTATCCTCCATCAAATCAGGAATCGCAGCCAAAGCCGAAACATGATTTTCAAACTGTTTCTGATCCATCGTTCCTCTTTCTTTGGCTATGGTCAAAGCAATCAAACAAAGCACCGTCACCTGTGCTGTAAAAGCCTTGGTTGAAGCCACACCAATTTCAGGACCCGCATGGGTGTAAGAACCCGAATCGGTCATTCTGGCAATGGACGATCCTATCACATTGCAAACTCCATACACAAAAGCGCCTTTTGATTTCGCCAATTCAACAGCGGCTAGGGTATCGGCTGTTTCTCCGGATTGAGAAATGGCAATGACAATGTCTCCGGGACCTAGAATGGGATTCCGATATCTGAATTCGGAGGCATATTCCACTTCAACCGGAATTCTGGCAAATTCTTCCAGCAAATATTCACCAATCAAACCTGCATGCCAGGAAGTTCCGCAAGCCACAATAACAATTCGGTGGGCATTAAGGAACCTGTCTTTATGATCAATGATACCGGAGAGGACAACAGAATTCTTATCCACATTGATACGACCACGCATACATTCGCGAATGGTGTTGGGTTGTTCAAAGATTTCTTTCAACATGAAATGCGGATAGCCCCCTTTTTCCAATTGGCTCAAGCTCATTTCCAACTCCATGATTTCATGTGGTTTGTCCACATTGTTCAAATTGGTAATTCTGGGTTCTTTGCCACGTTGTAAATGAACCACCTCATCGTCGTCAATATAGATAACCCTATTGGTGTATTCTATAATTGGTGAGGCGTCCGAACCCAAAAAGAATTCATCATCACCTATACCAACAACCAGTGGACTGGCTTTCCTGGCAGCCACAATGGTGTTTGGATTGTTTTTTTCTATCACCGCAATGGCATAAGCACCAACCACTTGAGTTAAGGCTAGTTGAACAGCGTGAAACAAATCCACTTTGTTGATTTCCTTGACATATTCTATCAACTGAACCAAAACTTCTGTATCAGTGCTACTTTTAAAGGCATACCCTCGCTTCATCAAATCCTCTTTCAGAACGGCATAATTTTCTATGATGCCATTGTGAATCAAAGCCAGATTTTCAGATTGAGAGTAATGCGGATGCGCATTCACATCATTGGGTTCACCATGTGTGGCCCAACGGGTATGCGCGATACCAATCGTTCCGGAAATATTCTTTGATTGGACAAAAGATTCCAAATCAGAAACTTTTCCCTTTGTTTTGTATACATGCAGTTCATTATCTTCAGAAATCAATGCCAGACCGGCACTATCATATCCTCTGTATTCAAGTCTTTGCAAACCCTTAATCAGAATGGGATATGCTTGTTTATTTCCAATATAACCTACGATTCCACACATGGTATTATTTTTGAATTAATGGTACTCACTCCAGCTTTTTATATGAATGTCATCGACTGAGATTTTACAAAAGGCTTGAATAAAGGCACTTGCAAGTCGAGCATTCGTCAACAAAGGAATGTTAAAATCAATGGCACCTCTTCGAATTTGATAGCCATTGGTCAGTTCTCTTTTTGTCAGATTTTTTGGGATATTGATGACCAAATCAAACGATTTTGACCGTATCATATCCATCACTTTATGAGGTCCGTCTTCATCCGGCCAACTTACATAAGTAGCATCTACATTATTTTCTGTCAGGAATTTATGCGTTCCTCCCGTAGCAAAGATGGTATACCCCTTTTCCTTCAACAAACGACATGGTTCCAACAGCTGTACTTTGGATTTGGCCGGTCCTGAAGAAACCATGACTGTTTTTTCAGGAATGCGATATCCAACAGACAACATGGCCGTCAACAATGCATCGTTGAAATCATGTCCGATACAGCCAACTTCACCGGTTGATGCCATATCCACACCCAAAACAGGGTCTGCTTTCTGCAATCTGGTAAAGGAAAATTGAGAGGCTTTGATGCCAACATAATCCAGTTCAAACTCAGACTTCTCCGGTTTTTCAACATCTATACCCAGCATCACTTTGGTTGCCATCTCAATAAAGTTCAATTTCAAAACTTTCGAAACAAAGGGAAAGCTTCTCGATGCACGCAGATTGCATTCAATGACTTTAATTTCATTGTCCTTTGCCAAAAACTGAATGTTGAAGGGCCCTGTGATGTCCAAAGCCTTGGCGATATCTCTGGCAACGCGCTTAATGCGTCTAACCGTTTCGATGTATAATTTCTGGGGAGGAAACTGAATGGTAGCATCTCCCGAATGGACACCTGCAAACTCTACGTGCTCAGAAATGGCATACGCCACAATGTCACCGTCCTTTGCAACGGCATCTATTTCAATTTCTTTGGCGTTTTCGATGAAGGAACTCACAACCACCGGATGCTTGGACGATACGTCTGTTGCCAATTGTAAAAACTGCTCCAATTCTTCCTTGTTGGAACAAACATTCATCGCTGCACCTGAAAGGACATAAGAAGGTCTTACCAAAACAGGGAAACCAACAGCATCGACGAAACCATTGACTTCATCCAAAGAAGTAAGTTCTTTCCATGCGGGTTGATCTATACCCAAGTCATCCAACATGGATGAAAACTTATGTCTGTCTTCGGCATTGTCAATACTTTTGGCTGAAGTACCCATTAAATGGACCCCAGCCTCATCCAGTCTGACTGCCAGATTATTCGGAATTTGTCCACCCACTGAAACAATCACGCCCATAGGGTTTTCCAATTCAATGATGTCCAAAACACGCTCGTAACTCAATTCGTCAAAATACAACCGATCACACATATCGTAATCGGTAGATACCGTTTCCGGATTGTAGTTGATCATCACAGATCGCAGACCTTGCTTTCGAACTGTGTTTAAAGCATTGACAGAACACCAGTCAAATTCCACACTGGATCCGATGCGATATGCGCCTGAACCCAATACAACAACTGAACGGTGATCGCCCGTATAACTCACATCATTGGCGCATCCGTTGTAGGTCAAATACAAATAGTTTGTTTGTGCAGGAAATTCTCCTGCCAACGTATCAATTTGCTTAACAACAGGAACAATGCCAACTGCTTTTCTATATTTTCGAATTCTTTCAGCGACTTTTTCGACATCAGACTTTTCAGCAACAATTCTTGCGATTTGATAATCGGAAAAACCCGTTTGTTTTAATTCTTTGAGTAAATCGAAGGGTATGTTTTCTGTTTTACACTGTTCCAATTCCTTGGCCAAATTCATGATTCGTTGTAGTTTCTGCAAAAACCATTTGTCGATTTTTGTCAACTCATGAATGCGGTCAATTGTATATCCTTGTTCAAACGCCTGACCCAAAAAGAATACACGCCTATCGGTAGGATCCGATAAATCTTTTTCTAAATTATTGGTATAAAGCTCTTTATTTCCAACAAAACCATGCATGCCTTGTTGGATCATGCGCAATCCTTTTTGAAACGCTTCTTCAAAGGTTCGACCAATAGACATCACCTCCCCAACCGATTTCATGGAGGAACCGATTTCTCTATCCACTCCGTGGAATTTTGCCAAGTCCCATCTGGGAATTTTGACAACAACATAATCCAATGCAGGTTCAAAAAAGGCTGTAGTCGTCTTGGTTACAGAATTTTTCAATTCAAACAAGCCATATCCGAGTGCCAATTTCGCAGCCACAAAAGCCAGGGGATAACCCGTTGCCTTTGAAGCCAATGCAGAGGAACGACTCAATCTTGCGTTAACTTCAATGACCCGGTAATCTTCAGACTCTGGATCAAAAGCATATTGCACATTGCATTCTCCGACAATACCAATGTGCCTGACAATGCGTACGGCTATTTCTCTAAGTTTGTGATATTCGCTATTGGTGAGGGTTTGAGAGGGAGCAACAACAATGGATTCTCCTGTATGAATGCCCAGGGGATCAAAGTTTTCCATATTACAAACCGTGATGCAATTGTCATATCTGTCTCTAACAACCTCGTATTCAACTTCTTTCCATCCTTTCAATGATTTTTCTATCAGCAATTGTGTGGAATAATTCAAGGCTTTGGTTGCCAGGGCTTCCAACTCTTCCGGATTGTTGCAAAAACCTGAGCCCAAACCACCAAGGGCATAGGCTGCACGTACAATGATGGGATAACCCAATTCTTTTGCAGCTTTGTGAGCATCTGCCAAATTATCGACAGCAGTGCTTTTGATGGTTTTCACATCAATCTCATCCAAACGGTTCACGAACAATTCACGATCCTCGGTGTTGATGATGCTTTGTACTGGTGTACCCAATACACGCAATTGATATTTCTCCAATATACCACTTTCGAATAATTGCACACCGCAATTTAAGGCCGTTTGACCACCGAAAGACAGCAACAAACCGTCAGGGTGTTCTTTTTCAATCACCTTTTCTACAAAGAAAGGGGTGACAGGTAAAAAATATATTTGGTCAGCAACGCCTTCTGAAGTTTGTACCGTTGCAATGTTGGGGTTGATAAGCACGGTCTCAATACCCTCTTCTTTCAGGGCTTTTAGTGCTTGGGAACCGGAATAGTCGAATTCACCCGCTTCACCGATCTTAAGCGCTCCCGATCCGAGTAGCAATACTTTTTTGATGGACTTGTCAAACATGTATATGAAAATGATTTATGAGCGTTATTTCTTAATATTATTCAGGAACTCGTCAAAAAGAAATTCCGTATCGGTTGGACCACTTGAAGCTTCCGGATGAAACTGACAAGAGAAAAACGGTTTGCTTTTGTGCCGGATTCCTTCGTTGGTATCATCATTCAAATTGATAAACAAGGGTTCCCAATCCGAACCAAGTGTTTGATTATCAACAGCATAACCATGGTTTTGAGAAGTCACAAAACAACGATTTGTTCCTTGCATCATCACAGGCTGATTGTGACTTCTGTGGCCATATTTCAACTTGTATGTTTTCGCTCCGCCAGCAACACTCAACAATTGGTTGCCCATGCAGATACCAAAAATGGGTTTATCTTCGTTCAAAGCCTTTTTGATGTGTTGTACCGTGATGGAACAGTGTTCGGGATTACCAGGGCCATTGGATATAAACAAACCATCGTAATCCATGGTGGAAAAGTCGTAATCCCAGGGAACACGAATCAGGGTGACATCACGTTTGAGTAAACACCTTAGAATGTTGTGTTTGACACCACAATCCACCAATACAATGCGTTTGGAACCATTTCCGTAAGTAATGACTTCCTTACAACTCACTTCAGCGACCCAATTCACGTCGTCTGAATTTAAGAATGGCAACTCTTCCATGTCGGGAAATACAAATTTTCCCTTCATGCTCCCATGTTCACGGAGTAATTTTGTCAATTCTCGGGTATCCACGCCATACATGCCGGGAATTTTTTGCTCAACAAGCCAATCGTTGAGACTCTTTTCAGCATTCCAATGGCTGTATTCAAACGAATAATCGGAAATAATCAGTCCTTTGACATGAATTATTTCCGATTCGTAGAATTTTGACAACCCGTTTTCAACGATATCTGCTGGCACACCATAATTTCCAATTAATGGATAAGTGACTGTCAAAATCTGACCCGCGTACGATGGGTCAGTCAAGCTCTCAGGATATCCTACCATGGCAGTTGAAAAAACGACTTCTCCTGCAGTTGGAGCTCCGTAACCAAATGACTTGCCATGGAAAACGGCACCATTTTCAAGTACCAGTTTGATCGGCTTCGATTTGTTCATTCGCTAATAAATCTATTTTCTGAATTATTGATATTTCAGGATGCAAAGATACAAAAAAAGCATCGTACTTCCCGATGCTTTTTACTGATTTATCAAAATAATGACCATTCAAAAATTATGGCAATGGATACTCTTCAAAGGCGTATAAAACACTGCTTAAATAGCGTTCCCCTGTGTCCGGCAACAAAGCCACAATTTTTTTTCCTTTATTTTCAGGTCTCTTGGCCAACTCAACAGCTGCATAAACAGCAGCACCAGAGGATATTCCAACCAAAAGTCCTTCTTTCGTTGCCAAATCACGACTTGTTTTGATGGCTGCATCTGCAGGTACTTTAAAGACTTCATCCACAAATTTCGGTATGAAATTTTTAGGAATAAAGTTGGCACCAATGCCTTGAATTTTGTGTGGTCCTGGTGTTCCTCCAGAAAGAATAGGCGATTCATTGGGCTCAACAGCGACAATTTGCACAGACTTGTTGTGACTTTTCAAAGCCTCTCCAACTCCGCTAACGGTACCCCCCGTACCAACGCCTGCCACAAAAATATCGACTTGACCGTCTGTATCTCTCCAAATTTCCTCACCCGTCGTCAACTTGTGTATTTTTGGATTTGACGGATTTTCAAATTGTTGTAAAATGATGGATCCAGGAGTTTGCTGTTGCAATTCTATGGCTTTTTCGACTGCAGCATTCATACCACCAGGGCCTGGAGTCAACACCAAATTTGCGCCCAAAGCTTTGAGCAAATTTCTTCTTTCAAGGCTCATGGTTTCAGGCATCGTAAGGATCAATTGATACCCTTTTGAAGCCGCCACAAAAGCCAAACCGATGCCGGTATTGCCACTGGTTGGTTCAATAATCGTTGCTCCTGGATTCAACAAACCTTTTTCCTCCGCATCTACGATCATGGCCAATGCAATCCTGTCTTTTACACTTCCGGCCGGATTAAAATACTCCAACTTGGCAATGATGGTCGCTTCCAGGTTGTTTAATTTATTAAAATTCGAAAGTTCCAACAGCGGGGTGTTTCCAACCAATTCTGTTAATTGTTTTGCAATCTTTGCCATGTCTGTCTGTTTTAATGATGTCGTATTTATACTGCAAAAATAGGGACATCCCTGAGGTGGATAAATACCATTGATATGGTATAATTCACTCAAGCACGGTCTAAAAATAGCTATCATTTGCGCCCAATACTGAAATCAGTGTAAATTATTGATATTGAATATAAATTGGATGAGGTTTCAAAGTCAATATTTCTTCCGGAGTCAGCATCCGATTGGGTTTCTTCTTCAAATCATTTTTGTAAAATAATTTGAACCCTGTAAACTGAATCGGTTCTCTGTAAACATAACTTTTATAGGTACTGAATTTAAGGATGGGTTCGCCCCAGCCATCCATATTGATCACAATTTGAACCTCAGGGTGCAAACGAATGCGTTTGTATTCTTTCAACATGCCTTGTGTAAAACGATGCACAATCAGTATTTTTGGAGGCAAATTATTCTCTTTCACCAACTTAGACAAATAATCTGTGCAAAAATTGATATCATCGGCAGTCATATGTCCAATTTTTCTCCCGGGTAAGCTGCCATCCTTCATCGAAAATTCGGGGTCCACCCCCAAATGCACCTCTTTCATTTTCAAATACGATTCCAACTTAGGCACTTCGTTTCTAACATTGCTGTGACCCACCTGAATATCCAAAAACAACAAGGCATCTCCCATGTGCGCAATGGCCAAAGCAGAATCAATCTGCTTGTTTGGCATCCTTAAAATATAAGATTGGTCTTTTTGAGGAGCCCCCTGAGCGACGGTTGCAATGTAATGAATGGCTGGCTTGACAGGCGTTGTTGAATCGGCTTTTTCCCATGCTGCAACTTCTTTTTTTAATTTTTGCCACAATTCTTTGGGTGGAACTTCTCCCAAAATACCCATTTTTTTCGAATACAAATTTCCGTAATACGCAACAATACGATAGAAAGGTAAGATGGCGCCATCCAAAGGAACGGGCTGAGCCTGCACAGGCCATCTACCTGTGGTGTCACCGTTGGCCAATTCAGTTAATTTCTTTTTATAAACCAGAGAGTCCACATGAAAAACGGCCTCCTCAGCAGCCTCAACAGCCTCTTTCTTTTCAGATTTCTCCCCATCTTTTCGTGCTTGACACGCAAACATGACTCCGGCTAAACCGAACACCACAATGTACTTGGAAATCCAACTCAACTTAAACGTTTTCAACATAAGACAGACTTTTTATTTATAACTTCTATGGATAGATTTCATCAACTGTGAAGCAGAAATTTCTGTCGCCAACAAGCGCCTCACCGTTTGAAGCGGGCACACAGAATCCCTTTTGGAATACAAAGAAAAGGATATTTTAAAATGTTTCTTCAATTCGAGGGCAGCAGTCTGATTGAAAACGCCATTCGGATATGCAAAAAATTCGATTTTTTTGCCAACAATCGCTTCCAGTTTCTTTTTTGGCTGTTCTATTTGTTTGGCCCAATCCAGGGAGTCCTTGAATTTTGTCACCATGGTGTGATCCCAAGTATGCAATCCGATACAGTGACCCGACTCGGACAAATGTTTGATCTGATCGGTGGTCATATAGTTTTTCTTTCCATAAGTGATGGTCATGATAAAGAAAGATCCTTTAAAACCATATTTTTCCATGATTGGGGCTGCCAGGGTTGCATGCTCCACACGGGAATCATCAAAGGTAATCAACACCGATTTTTCCGGGATGGATTTATTGAATACCAAGTATTGATACAAGGCTTCTGGTAAAATGGTTTGATAACCGCTATCAGATAGTACTTTCATGTGGTTTTCAAAAGTGGTCGGACTTACCGTATAAGCACCGGTTTTTCCGCTTTCAATACGGTGATAGCACAACACCGGAATTTCTTTTTTTGCCAAAATCTGAGAGGCATGCTGCATGACGGGTTCCTTATCTGATGCAACACTTATCGAATCAGAGGAAATCGAATCCTTGGATTTTGATTTTCCCGATTGCATACAGGAAGAAAAAACGACTGAGATAACAAAGCAGATGATCCAAATGTCATTTTTCCAAAAACCATTGAATTGTTTCATGTTTTATTTCATTGATTGGTAAATTGCGTTTTGAATGTTGGTTCGAATATTCAGTCTTGCCAACAAATTCTTTTTGTCAGACGGATAGGTACGATTGCTTAAAAATACATAGACCAATTGGTTGGTCGGATCTATCCAACAACAGGTACCGGTATAACCCGTATGGCCGTAAACAGAAGCTGGAGCAAGAGCGCCACAAGGATTTTTTGACAGAGGCAAACCAGGTTGTGCCCGGTCGAAGCCCAAACCCCTCCTACCATTTTTTGAAACAGTGGACGTAAACAAACGAATGGTTTCCTTGCTGATGTATTCGGTGCCCTTCCAGCTGCCTTCATTCAACATCATTTGACACAAAAAAGCCACATCTTTGGCTGAACCAAACAGACCCGCATTCCCGGAGACACCGCCAAGCAGCGCCGCATCGGGATCCTGCACCCATCCTTGGATGGTTATACCTCTGATATAATCCCACTTTAAAGTCGGAGCGATCTGCTCCTTTTTAAAACGTTTTAATGGATTGAATGACAATGTCTTTAACCCCATAGGAACGTAAAAAATGTCATTTAAATATACATCGAGCTTCATCGACGTGATGTGTTCAACCACTTCTTTCAGAAGTATAAAATTGACACAACTGTAGACATACTTTGCAGGCCCTTTATTCATATGTTTGATCAACATGATGGCCGTATCCCGAACCTCATTTCTCAACCACAGGCTGTCAGAAAGGGGAATATCAAAACCCACCTTGTTTTGAGCAGAGACAAAGTCTTTTTTATATCGAACAGCGCCTATGGGTAAGGCTTCCTGCTCAAGCTTGGTGGTCAATTTTTGAATCAGATTCAGAGAAGGAGGCAAACCCGATTCATGCAGCAACAATTGTCTAATGGTGATGGAATCCTTATCAGAGCCCAAAAAGAAAGGCAAATAATGGGACAGCGATTGATCCAAATCGATTCGATTTTCGTCATACAATTTCATCACAGCGAGTAAGGTTCCGGCAATTTTGGTCAGAGAAGCCAAATCATATAAAGTTGAATCGTTGACCTTTTCGGGATCATCGTAAGACATCACCCCATAACTTTTGTTGAAAATCAAGTGGCCATTTTTCATGACCACAACCTGACATCCCGGAAAAGCCTTTTGACTCAAGCCATTCCTGACAAGGGCATCTATTTTTTCAAATGATTGATTTTCAGAGCCCATGCACGAAAAACAACCATTTAAAAATAAATACAACATTAAAACCTTATAAAAACACCTCGATTTCACGATATAAAAATACAGAAAAGGAATGATACTTTCTTTATTTTGATTGTACCTTTATTACTGCAGTCAACAAAAAACGCACACAAATACCCTCACTCATGAAAAGAATTGCAGCAATCGTGTTTGTATTCAGTCTTATAGGTGCCAATTGTTTTGCACAATGGACATTGCAAACCAACCCTTATGGTTTTGGCAGCCAAGCCATGTTGGGAAAAATTCAATTTGTAAGTCAGACTGAAGGCTGGGTTGTTGTGAGCAGCAACAGCAACATGCTTCACACCACCGATGCAGGGAGTTCCTGGACCATTGTAAGCCCTTTTCCAAACGACACAGCCATCAACATGAGTGACCCGGGCAAAAGCATGAGCTGGATTGACAGCCAACACGGCTGGGTACTCAAAAGTTTTGGTTCCTTTGAAGACAATGAAGAAAATATTTGGAATACGCTAAATGGTGCCGTCATTTATGCCACCACCGATGGAGGCAACCATTGGAGTCGCAGCCTGCTTCCCAAGGCATTCAACACCACAACCTATGCCAATTCAGACATGATGGGCGCATGGAAATTGCACGCCATTTGTACAAAGAATCCCAACGATGCACAATCCGCAAATTCTTGGATTCATGCAGATGGAACAATCAATGAACAAGGTACAATGTCGCTATCAGGCACACAAAGCGACGGTCAAAGTTTTGTTCGAAATAAGCAGACTTCTTTGTCAGTCAAAGGAAAAATTAAGATCGACGGGCAAGAGATCGGATTCTTGAACAACCGAAAGAACCTGGCCGTATTTACAGGTTTGGAAATGGACGACGCACATGCCCTTTACATCGCGCAGAAAATAGATCCTTCTGTCAGCTATGCCATGACAGACCTTCAAGGAACCTGGAATTTGAGCGGCATTTCTGTAGGAAATAACGCGGAAACACATCCGAGCTCTTTTCATGCCATCGTCACCACCAATAACGAAGGAAATGTGAGTGGAACCCTACTTTTTTCAAATGATGAGCAAGTATCGATTGCGACATCCTTATCGATAGACACCCAGGGGAACATCACTGGATTGAGTCAAGCTGGCACACAGACAGACGGTTTTATGAGTTCGGACAAAAAAACCATCATCCTGACCTTGACAGGCATGGGTGGTGATTATCAAATGATCACCCTTGAAAAAAAATCCACCAGCACTGATTTTAACGCCAGACAATTACAAGGCTGTTGGCAAATGCATACCATAACCACCGACGACCCAAACACGCTTAAAAATGAGTCTTCACAATCAAGAAGCAGCTTGTATTTCAATGGTTCCGGAGGTCTTAAAATGACAAACCAATTTTACAACGATCAACCCAGCGAGGGTTCCGAAGGACAGCTCACACTTTCATCCGATGGCTATTTAAGCAACTTCGGACCAGAAAACAATGGTTTTGGATACATTTCGAATGATTTACAAATTGGTTATGTCTTATATTCCGAAGCCGAGAATGGTCTCTCCTTCGGGGTCATTCAAAAAGATTTGTCCACCAGCGGTGATATGGGATTTCAAATTCAGTTTGTGGATCAAAACCACGGTTGGGTTTCGGTTTTCAACAATATGATGGATCGTTTTGTCATTTATAGAACCACCGACGGTGGTCTGAACTGGACACCCATCAATGGTCAGGAAAACCCGGTTGGCGGCATTTATTATTATAAAGATGAAAACAACGGTTGGCTCATCGGTTCATCCGGTGAATTTCCAAGCGAAAGAATGGGAAACATTTTCCACACAACAAATGGCGGATTATCATGGACACTGCAGAAAACCAACATCGGCAAGGGCAATGACGTTTATTTTGCAGATTTAAACAATGGCTGGGTTGTTGGAGACAGTGCCCTGGTTTTAAAAACAGACAATGGTGGCAGCACCTGGACCCAACTCACAAATACGGGACAAAATTCCGAAGCCAACCATAAAACAGTGTATTTTTTAAATGCGCAAACCGGTTGGTTTGGTAGCGAGGCATCAGACAACACGGAAGGGGATGGCACCCGCTATATTGTTCGAACCGATGATGCAGGAGCCCATTGGGATACACAATCAACCCCTGTTTCTAACAGCATTTTCAGCATTCATTTTTGGGATGCCAACAACGGCTGGTTCGTCAGCGACTATGGTCAAATTGCGCATTATTCAACCGGACAGGACATACAATCCATTCGCGGGTCAAAGGAATGGACCATCTATCCCATTCCTGCAAAAAAACAGTTAAACATCACTTCGGCTGAAGCCAAATCCACTGCGTATCGAATAGAAGTGACGGATATGAATGGCGTTGTCAGATTGTCCACAGACTTCAAACAAATTCCGGCCCAGGTGGATGTTTCCAAGCTTCATGCCGGAATCTATGTCGTGCGGTTCACAGAAGAGACAACAGGAAATAGATCCAAAGCTTTTGTATTCACCAAAGAATAATAAATATTTGTGGATTCAAGAAACAGATGCAGCGAATTTCGGAAGTGTAAACATAAACGTTGATCCCATACCCAAAGTGCTTTCAACAAAAATTTCACCACCATTTCGCTGCACAAAATCTTTACAAAGCGCCAATCCCAAACCGGATCCTTTTTCATTGTTGGTTCCTCTGGAGCTGGATACAACGCTTTGTCCAAACAGCTTTTCGCGAATTTCCTCAGACATACCAACCCCGTTGTCAGAAACCTTAATGGTGATAAATTCCGGTTTTTCGGAAACTGAAACGCGAATCAGGCCGCCATTTTCGGTAAATTTGATGGCATTGTTGATTAAATTCCGCACCACCAGATCGACAGAATCCTTTTCAGCATAAGCATACAAAGGTTTTTTTGCCGTAAAATCAATCTGAATATTCTTTTTGGATGAAATCAATCGCATCATTTCGACATTCTCGGACACAATCGCCGAAACATCAATATTGGTTGGATGCAATTGAATGCCTTCCGATTGACTCTTTGACCAATTCAACAAATTCTCCAACAATTCAAAAGTCGATTTGGCTGATATTTTCAATTCAGCAATCAATTGCTCATAGTCTTCTTCACCCATTTCGGATTTCATCGTCAACAAATCCAATATCGGTAAAAAGTTGCCTATCGGTCCCCTCAAATCGTGCGCAATAATTGAAAACAATTTGTTTTTGGTGGCATTCATATCCAAGAGGCTGGCTTCGTACTCTTTTTGTTTGGTAATATCCAAAATGATGCCAATAGCCCTTGTTGGTTTTCCTTCAGCATCCCAGGCTACGACCTGACCATTATCCAGGACCCACTTCCAGTTTCCATCTTTATGCTTTTGCCTGTAAATGGCATTATATCTGGGTGTTTCCCCCATCATATGTGCATTTAAAAGCGCCGTAACACGCGCTATATCATCGGGATGAACCCTTATTTTCCAGCTTTCGACATTGGGCTCAAAGTCTTCACGCTTGTAACCCAACATTTCACACCACACATCATTGAAGTATAAATCTCCGCTCAAAATATCCCAATCCCACAATCCTTCTTCAGCGCTTTGCAAAGCCAAATCCAAACGAACCTGATTGAATCTCAATTCTTCCACATACAATTGACGCTCAATGGCAGTGGTCAACACATTGGTGACGGTCAACAACAAGTCAACATTCTCATCACTCCACTTCTTTGCATAGGTGCATTCGTCAAAACCGATGAAGCCATGCAGACGATTCTTAATAAATATCGGATACACCAAAATAGATACGATACCCTGAGTAATGAGCATCGACACCAAATCCTCTGGCAATTGGGTGATATCATTGGATAAAATCCGACCATCTCTTTTCAACAAAAACAACCAGGACGACAACTCCTCCAAATCCACATCCTGTAAGAATTCAATTTGTGAGAGAATACCCTGATTACACCATTCATGTGTGTTTTTGGTCCTTTTCTCATCCATCGTATTTTCAAACAAATACACCCTGCTAACGCCTGTATGGATTCCCAGCATTTTTAAGACCTCATTCAGGACTTCGTGCACATTCCAGGTACTGTTTAAAACCCTGGTCACATTGGCCAACAAAGACTGTTGGTTGAATACATGTTTTAATCTAAACTCCGAATTGCGTAACTCGGTAATATCAATGGCACATAAAAATAAATAATCATCCGAAGAATCGACCAATGATGACAAAGAAACCAGACATCTATACAGCGCTCCATCTTTGTTTCTGATCTCAACTTCATAATTTGAGACCTTTCCATGCTGTTCAAGTTGACGAATGAGTTGAACCCTTTGATCGTAGTTTGCATACATCCGCAATTTCTTCGAAGTTAAACCCAATACTTCATCCGGCGCATAGCCCATCGTTTTGAGGAATTTTTCATTCGCATGAATAATTTTTCCCGTAGCCCGTTCAGAGATAATCATCATGATGGAGCTTTTCTCAAATGCATTCAAAAACAGGGTCGATGATTTCATAAAGGTAGTTTTGAACTATTTCTTAATATGATTGACGAGCTCAACAATATGAGAGGCAACAAATGCCGCCGTTTCTGTTCTCAATCTGGTTTCACCCAAAGAAACCGGCATAAAACCATTGGCAGCGGCCAATTCGACTTCATCCGGCGAAAAATCCCCCTCTGGACCAATCAATATAAGTGTAGGTACTTGTGGTTTACAAACATGCAACAACAATGGTTTTTCACCCGGATTGCAATGACAAATAAACTTATCCCCCTCGAACTTTTGCCCGACGAAGGTTTTAAAATCGATCAAAGACTGCAATTTGGGTTTTAAGGCTTTTTGAGATTGCTTCATAGCAGATACCACAATTTTTTCCAGCCGTTCTTGTTTAAAAACCTTACGTTCTGAATTTTTTGATTGTATAAAAGCAATCCCGGCAATGCCAACCTCGGTTGCCTTTTCCACAAACCATTCAATCCTATCGGCATTTTTGGTGGGAGCAACCGCAATGTGTGCAAAAAAAGGATTGGTTTCATCCTTCCAGCTTCGTACACATTCAATCATACATTTTTTTGGATTTGCCTGTACAATTCGAGCTTCAAAAAAGTTTCCTTTTCCATCGATAAGCTCAATCAAATCTCCTTCTTTTAAACGAAGGACCCGAACCGCATGCAGCGATTCCTCTTCAGGAAGATTGAAACTATCGGAAATATCGGGAGTATAAAAGATGGCCATTTCAAAAGGTTAACGACTTTAAAACAAAGGTAAGCGTAAACCCGAAGAAATCAATCCAAAGTCTATAAAAAAAAGAAGGTTGTCTCACGACAACCAATCTTCCTTAACCTTAAATCTAATACCATGAAAAACACACTACAAATGTAAAGCATTTTTCGCGCGTATGCAAATATTCCAATAAAAAAAGTTGTTCTTTAACATGTTTTAACATGAAGTGTCCCCCATACACTTAATAAAAACCAAAGAAATTTATTATATACTATTGATTTACAACTAATTACATGATATATAGAAGTAGCGCAGCAAATGGGTTCAGAAAACAATTAACAGAAAAACATGCTGCAAAACATCATAAAAAGAATCATTTTAGCAAATCGTCGTGTAGTTTTGCTTCAATTCCAAGTATATTTTCCGACAAGCATAGGCATCAAGCGCAGCGTATGACTTTTGATTGATAGTCAACTCTTCTGCCTCCCAGTTTGAAAGTCGTTGCGATTTGGATATTCTTTTCAGGAAAAGTAAAGCGTATATCTTTTGCAAGCTGTTGTCTGCAATGCCATAAGCTTTAACAAATGTTTGAAGTTCAACAAAGCCACTGGCTTCAAAATCTCCGTTTCGACCCCTAAGCATCAAAAAATCATCTTTGATAGACAACCCGATCTTCAACAAATTCGTATTCATAAACATGCGCATCAATGCATCGGGAAATCCCAATTTATTCAGACGCACCAAATAACATTTGACCGATGTGGCAATTTGCAACAAAGCCACTTTGTTGTGTTTGCCCTTCGAAAAAACAGGTTTGGTTTCGGTATCGAAACCAATCACCGTTTCTTTAGACAATTCCATCATCATCTCATCAAAAGCTACCTGATTGTCAACTACGACAACTGGCCCTTCAAATACTTCCAAAGGCAACAGCCCAAGCTCTTCCTTGCTTATTTCAAATTTTGTAACAATCATTCAAACCCCTCCTCATCCCAAGCAGATTCTTGTTCTTTATTATATTTACACCGATGCAATGCGCGAAGTACATTCACCAAAGCTTGCCCCCAGTAATTTTGGAAGTTTTCTTTGCATACCCTCAGCGCATCATTCATGGTTTCTTCATATCCGATTTTGAACACAGAAATAAAATTAAACATATCCTGCCAGATATCGGCTAAATTTTCAGAAATAAGATTGGCAACCGGCGTATCCGAAAACTGTATATCCGGATGAAATACATCCAAATAAGCATCCTCATTTCCCATCACATCAGCGATGACCTGTTTGAGATATTGATACTGATCTTCCGTTGCAAAAGTTTCTGAAAAATCCTCATAAGAAGGGTTGGGATCGGGCAACAGACTGCCTTTCAAATACAACAATGGCAGAATTTTTACGGCCATATCTACAACAGCAGATTTGTCCATTTGTTCAATTTGATCCGCAAAATCACAATAAGACTTTGCAACTGCAACAAATTCAAGCGTATTCTTGTGATAAACTGGCAAATTAGATTTAGAGACTTGGGGCATAAATAATTGGGGATAATGGTTGTGCAAATGTATAAAAAAAGGAGGGCGAACAAAAAATACACCATCAATTTATTCGATTTTGAAAGGTAGGATATCGCAGACCTTTTTCGTATTTTTGCATAAAATCAAACACAGAATCAATCATAAAATGATATCATCCAACAAAACAGCTGCTTCAAAACAAAACGAAGACAGCAAAGGAGAAACCACGAAAACAACACAAAAAAAAGACATTCGACTCATTGCCGGAATCCTGTCTATTGTTTTGATGGTCTGGTTCACCCTTTTGTTAATATCCTATCTTTTTAACGGCGAATACGACTACAGTCTTGTTCAAGCATTGGCATACAAGGATTTAGATCAAATTTCAGGAGAGACAAGCAATATATGTGGCTCAACTGGTGCATGGATGGCACATTTACTCATCAATGAATGGTTTGGTGTTTCGATTTTTTTCCTCCTTGCTTTTGGATGGATTGCTGCACTCAAACTGTTGCACTTAACCCAACTCCCTGTCATCAAATCTTTTCTGCTACTCACTTTTTGCATGATTTGGGCATCTGTCACTTTATCATTCTTGGTTCAACCGCTCATCAAAGAAAGTTTTATTTCAGTAGGTGGTGATCACGGTCTGGCCATCAGTAAATGGCTCACAAGCATGATTGGATGGCCGGGGACCCTCCTTGTGGTGGGTTCAACGATGACCATTATTTTGGTCATTGTCCGAATCAGCCAATTGTCGTTTTTCAAGAAAATCGGAAGCTGGAAACCTTTCCAGCGCAAACAAAAAACGGAAGGAGGCCTCTTTGAACAAGCCACAGGGGCGGTATCTGAAGAATTCGATCAAAGCTGGACAGGAGTTGCCGGTCAAGAAGGGAAAAGCAGACCCGAAAATAGAACGCATCAATTTGATTATGAAATATTTGAAGAAGATCAAGAGGAAGAAGATGATGAAAACACGGAGGATGACAATTTGTCGCAAGATGCCGATATTCCTTCAGAAGAACCCCCTGTTTCAGACGATTTGGATTTTGAAGTCAATGTTGCGAAAGGTGATGACAGTGCCGACAAGACTGAAGAGCCTCTGGTCAAACCCAAATCGACGTTCAAATATGGCGAAGAAGAATACGATGCCTCAGAATTGGGTGAATATGACCCCAGACTGGACTTATCCTCCTATAAATTTCCGGTCATCAACCTTCTAACAAAGTACGAAACCAATGAAACCATCGTAAACCCGGAAGAACAAAAAAGCAACAAACGACGGATTCAAGATGTACTGGAACAATTCAGCATCAAAATCAGTTCCATTTCTGCCACTGTTGGACCCACTGTTACCTTGTATGAAATCATCCCCGAACCGGGTGTTCGAATTTCCAGAATTAAAAGCCTCGAAAACGACATCGCGCTTTCATTGGCTGCACTTGGCATCCGCATCATTGCGCCAATTCCGGGAAAAGGGACCATCGGGATTGAAGTCCCCAACCGCGATCCACAAGTGGTGTCCATGTTTAGCGTTGTTTCCAGCAAGAAATTTCAGGAATCAAAATTTGATTTGCCCATGGTTTTGGGTCGCACCATTACCAACGATATATTTATGGTGGATTTGTGCAAGATGCCACACGTACTGGTTGCAGGTGCCACAGGGCAAGGAAAATCTGTAGGGTTGAATGCCATGATTACTTCCCTGCTTTACAAAAAGCATCCTGCCGAACTAAAATTTGTCATGGTCGACCCCAAAATGGTAGAATTTAGTGTCTATTCAGCCATTGAAAAACATTTTCTGGCGAAACTACCGGATGACGGCAAACCCATTATCACCGATTCAGACAAAGTCAAACAAACGTTGAATTCGCTCACCAGAGAAATGGACGATCGATACAACTTACTCATGCTGGCAGGGGTCAGAAATGTGAAAGAATACAATGCCAAATTTGTCAACAGGCATTTAAATCCGGAAAAAGGCCACAAATATTTACCCTACATCGTGGTAATCATTGACGAATTTGGCGATTTAATCATGACTGCCGGCAAGGAAATTGAAATGCCCATTGCCCGTATCGCCCAGAAAGCCAGAGCGGTTGGCATTCACATGATCATCGCAACTCAAAGGCCTACGACCAATATCATTACCGGAACCATCAAAGCCAACTTCCCCTCCAGGGTAGCCTTTAGGGTGAGCTCTGGTATTGACTCCAGAACCATTCTGGATGCACTGGGCGCCAATCAGTTGATAGGGCGTGGCGACATGTTGTTCTCTCAGGGAAGTGATTTGGTTCGTGTGCAATGTGCCTTTGTCGATACGCCTGAAGTGGTCAACATTGTGCGGTTCATTTCGGAACAAAAAAGTTATCCTACGCCATTTTATCTCCCGGAACCCACCAATGAGGGTGGCGGATTGGGTCCTGCAGAATTGGAAGGTATTGACCCCCTGTTTGAGGATGCAGCAAGACTCATTGTCATTCATCAACAAGGTTCCACATCCTTGATTCAACGAAAATTCTCCATTGGGTACAACCGTGCAGGACGCATTGTAGATCAACTGGAACAAGCCGGAATTATTGGCCCAAGCGAAGGCAGCAAAGCCAGACAAGTCCTGGTTGCCGATGAAGTTCAGCTCGACGCCATTCTATCACGAATAAAATAACAATCATGTATATTAAAACCCTTTTTCTATCGACATTGGTGGTTTTGGCTTCATTCGAAATGAGCGCACAAAACACCGGCAAGGCCGAACAAATTTTGACCAAAGCTTCTGAAGCATACAATAAATCAGGAGGCATCAAAGCCACTTTCAGCATCCAGATGTTGTCAAGAGGAGGTAGCACAAACGGGAAAATTTCCGGCAGCATTCAACTCAAGGGCCCCCGATTTAAAATCAGCACCAGTGACATGATTACCTGGTTTGACGGCAACAATCAATGGGTGTACATCAAAGCCAATGAAGAAGTCAACCTGAGTAAACCGACGCAAAAAGAATTGTTGACCATCAATCCCATCAACATCTTTCAGTTATACAAACACGGATATAGCTGCAAGTTGCTGGGAGAAAAAACCGAAAAAGGTGCGAGGGTGTATCAAATTGAAATGAAACCCTCGAAAAATGAAGGTGCGCAAACGATTCTGGTCAAAATTGACAAAACGACCTATTATCCAATTGGTGCGACAACCACCAACAAAGACAAATCGGGTACCATCGTGCAAATTCTATCGTATCAAACCAAACAAAATTACCCCGATGGAATTTTCACCTTCAATCCAAAAAACCATCCCGATGCAGAAGTTATTGATTTAAGATAATACATAAAAAATATAAGTATGGAACATGTTCGTTGTTTAATCATCGGCTCAGGACCTGCAGGTTTTACCGCCGGAATATACGCATCCAGAGCCAACCTCTCCCCCGTTTTATACGAAGGGATGCAACCAGGTGGCCAACTCACAACCACCTCTGAAATTGAAAATTTCCCTGGATACCCGGATGGAGTGACCGGAGATGCCATGATGGAAGACTTGCGCAATCAAGCCAAAAGATTTGGTTGTGACGTTCGATATGGTGTTGCCACCGCATCCAACCTGAGTCAATCACCATACAGCATCACCATTGATGGTGAAAAGGAAATTACCTGTGACAGCCTGATCATCGCTACAGGTGCGTCTGCCAAATATTTGGGTTTACCCGATGAAGTCAAATATCAGGGCATGGGTGTCTCAGCATGCGCAACTTGCGATGGCTTTTTCTATCGTAAGAAAAACGTGGCAGTCGTGGGAGGCGGTGATACCGCTTGCGAAGAAGCCTCCTACTTAGCAGGTTTGGCCTCGCATGTCTATTTAATTGTCAGAAAGCCCTTTTTGAGGGCTTCAAAAATCATGCAAGACCGAGTGATGAACACCCCCAACATCACTGTTTTATTTGAGCATGAAACCGTTGGGTTGTTCGGCGAAAATGGTGTTGAAGGTGCAAAACTCTTAAGAAAAAGAGGTCAACCGGATGAAAGCATGGTTGACATTGCCATTGATGGATTCTTTCTGGCCATTGGACATCAACCAAACTCAGACATCTTTAAGGCCTATCTGAACACCGATGAAACGGGCTACATTGTCACGATCCCAGGAACACCGAAGACCAACGTTCCCGGTGTATTTGCGGCCGGCGACGTGGCTGATCCACATTACAGACAGGCCATTACCGCTGCTGGTTCAGGATGCCAGGCCGCCATTGAGGCAGAACGATATGTATCTTCATTGAAGTAAATTCTTCCAATGAATAAAAAGGATTTGGTGTTTAAGTTGCAATTTATATTTAAATTAACTACTTTTGCACCTCCATTCGAAACGGGTCAACAAGAGGCGCTGCAATTTGCATCCCACCCGACGAAAATAACTTTGAAAACAACAAGTTAATGTACGCAATTGTAGAAATCGCAGGACAACAATTCAAAGCTGAAGCTGGCAGAAGATTGTATGTACACCGTCTTGAAGCTGAAAGAGGCTCAGTGGTTGAATTTGAAAAAGTATTGCTCATTGATTCAGAAGGAGAAGTCAAAGTAGGCGCTCCCACTGTTGAAGGTGCAAAAGTAGTATGTGAAGTTTTGTCACACTTGAAAGGTGATAAAGTCATTGTATTTAAGAAAAAACGCCGTAAGGGTTATAAAAAATGCAACGGACACCGTCAGTACTTTACAGAAGTAAAAATTAACGAAGTCATAGCTTAATCCTCAAATAGTTAAATCAGATGGCACATAAAAAAGGCGTCGGTAGTTCTAAGAACGGACGCGAATCAGAAAGTAAGAGATTGGGCGTAAAAATTTTTGGTGGTGAAAAAGTCATTGCCGGAAATATCATTATTCGCCAACGTGGCACGGTACACCATCCGGGAGAAAATGTTGGTATTGGTAAAGACCACACATTGTATGCCCTGGTAAACGGTGTTGTTTCATTTCGCAAGAAAAAAGACAATCGTTCCTTCGTTTCAGTAACCCCTATTGAACAACAGTAAATAGTCGGTCACTTATAAATACAAACGGATAGAATTTCAATCATGAAATTCTATCCGTTTTTTTGTAAAAAATCACGACCTTGGACCAAACACAACCTTCTTAAACATCAAAAAAATGGCCGCCTCCATGATAGGAGACAGCCATGATATATCCAACTTATTCTGAACTATTTTGTCAGCTCTGCAAACTTCACACCATACCCGACACTTTTCTTTAACAATTGATCATCCGGACGCCAATTGGCACTGATGGGCTCCATGACCAAATCAAAACCGGCTTCTTTGAGCGAATTAGAAATAATTTTAGAGGAAAGATCGCGCCAACCGTAGGCACCAAAAGCGGCTGCTTTTTTATTTTTAAATTTCATGCCGTTGACAAATTCCAACAAACCAGCAATGGTATATAAAACCCCATTGTGCACCGTAGGTGACCCAATCAATATGGCTTTTGACTTAAATATTTCCAAAATCAAATCACTGATATCTGTATTGGAAGCACTGAAAAGTTTGACATTGACAGTAGGATCTCCTTCATAGATGCCTTCCACAATACCCTCTGCAAGCAATTGGGTTCCATGATACATGGTATCATAAATGACTGTAATCTGATTTTCCTGATAACCTGCAGCAAACTCGGCATATTTGTCCAAAATTTGTTGAGGGTTTTCCCTCCAATTCACGCCATGGCTGGTACAAATCATCTCAATGTTTAAATTCATCGATTTGATTTCTTCCAATTTCCTTGCAACCAAATGGCCAAAGGGTGTGATGATGTTTGCGTAGTATTTATATGCTTCATTCCACAATTCTGCCTGATCGACCAAATCGTTAAAGAGCAATTCTGAAC
Organism: uncultured Bacteroidales bacterium; assembly: GCA_964472175.1. Lineage (GTDB taxonomy): Bacteria > Bacteroidota > Bacteroidia > Bacteroidales > UBA1402 > UBA8389. Next base: position 50,646 of record CAYYJF010000004.1, read on the forward strand.
AATAGTGCTGCCCAAAGGCATCATTGCTGAACAAGACATTGTCTCCAGTCAGAAAACACATCATGCTATCCGGCCAATGAATCATAGCAGCCTGAATAAACAACAATTCCTTGCCGTTTCCGACAGAAATACGGTCTCCGGTTTTAACGGGTACCAAATTCCAATCCGCATTGTGATACAGACCTGTAAGAGATTTTACACCATTTTCTGAACAATACACAGGTGTACCAGGAATTTCATTCAGCAACTCCACCAATGCACCACTATGATCTGGCTCAGCGTGTAAAACAACCAGAAAATCGATTTTTTTCAAATCCACTTCCGATCTTAGATTTTTTACAAACTCTTTGGAAAAAGGTTCATAAACAGAATCTATGACCCCAATTTTTTCTTCCAACAACAAATAGGAATTATAGGATGATCCTTTGGTTGTTTTATATTCAGAACCGTGAAATTCTCTTAAATCCCAATGATTTTTTCCAATCCACCAAACATTCCCCTTAATATGCTTTTTCATACAATCTTAAATAAACATTGAAAACCTGTCTCAATGCACAAATATACGCAATAATGCGAAGTATAAACAAATCAATCCACAGATTCAATCCATAGAAAATATCAATAAAACAACATCAAACCCGTCTTGACATCAACTTTTTCAAATGACTCAACAGCAAATCTTTATTTACGGGCTTGGTTACATAGTCGTTACAACCGGCCATAAGGGCACGTTCGTGGTCTTCAGAAAAGGCAAAAGCAGACACCGCAATGATTGGCAGCGTTTGATTAAAATCACGAATGCGTCTGGTCGTTTCATACCCATCTATCCCGGGCAATTTGACATCCATGAGTATGATGTCAAAAATATTCTTCTGCCTGCACAATTCAACAGCCTCAAATCCTGTGTAGGTATGAGTCACCTGATGGCCTTCACGTGAGAGTATCAAATTCAAGTATTCAAAACTACCGGGATCATCTTCAACAATCAATATTTGAAATTGCTTTTTCACAAAACCAGAATTCTCAGATGGTTCATCCTGGTTTGAAAGAGATTGATTAGAATCCAATGGCAATCGGAAATAAAAAGTACTTCCTTTACCTTCTTCACTTTCAACCCAAATGGTACCTCCCATCATTTTTACATAAGCTTTACACAAAGACAAGCCCAATCCTGACCCCTCATAATCCCGATTGATTGAACCATCCACCTGAACAAATCGATCGAAAATATCCTGATGTCTGTTTTGGGAGATGCCGATACCCGTATCTTCAACAAAATAGCAGATGGTTTCTGAATCGTACTGACAACCAAATCGAACTTCTCCCCTTTGGGTATATTTGATTGCATTTTTGATCAATTTGGAAAGAATGGTGTACAACTTACTCCGGTCGGTTTTCAAAACAATGTCTTCATTGGGCTCCATCCCAGAAAAAGTCAATTTTAAATTTTTAACTTTGGCATCTGGTAGAAATACAGAATAAACAATATTGTTGAGCTCTGAAATATTGATTTCACCCAAATTCATCAACATTTGTCCACTGTCAATTCTGGATAAATCGATGATATCATTGATGGTATTCATCAGTCTTTCACCACCTTGCTTCACAATGGCAAAATATTCTTTTTGTTCTTCAGGTGTTGGACTGCTTTCCTGCATCAATGATATAAAACCCAAAATACTGTTCATCGGAGTGCGAACTTCATGGCTCATGTTGGCCAAAAACGAAGACTTCAATCGGTCAGCTTCTTCTGCACGCTCTTTTGCTGCAATCAATTCAATTTCAGTCTTCTTTTGATGCGTAATATCACGTGCACTTCCAACAATTCCAACCATTTCACCATTGTCATTGAAAATGGGCGCTTTGCGAATATCCAAATAGCAAAAAGTACCTTTTAAATATCCAAATTCTTCAAAGACTCCCGGTTTTCCTGTTTGCAATACGATATGATCTGAATCTCCACTAAAACGGCCAATGTTGTGCCAATCGGGATTCTCTGGATACTTCTCGGATTCACGCTGGATAAATTCATCACGCGTTTTTCCAATAGGTTCGTTGGTATCCACCGCCTGTAAGATGGTATCACAAACAGCTTTGTTTACAAAAATGTATTTCCGGTTCAAATCTTTGGCCCAAAGTAAATCCGGCATATTATCCGACATCATCCGGAATAAATGATATAATGTACGGTATTCTTTGTCTGATCTATCCATTGCCTCCTGCTTCTGAGCCAGCTCCGTGATGTCACGAATAAAAATCAGACGGCTTTTTGGACGGGTATTAAGTGGTATCGTATTCAAGTGATAAACCAAACGGTCATCTCCGGATTGAATTTCCAAATGACTGTATGAACTACCACTTAATATGGGGATGATCCAATCGTTGTATTGGATCTTGATCTCATTAAATGGAGTTCCGGGCACGACATCATCTTGAATGCCCAAATATTGCATTGCCGCGGCATTGATGTCTTGCACCATCTGATTTTCATCCAAAACAAGAACGCCCTCCTGAACACATTTCAACAAAACGTCCTTTGAAATGGGAACCAACTCCAACAAACGATAATTCAGGATAGCAACGATGAACAACATTCCGGAAAGACTAATACTCCAGGGAGTTAAATCAAAACCAACTGCAAAGTTCAATTTCAATAAATAAAAAATACATGCGAAAATGGGTGTCAGAGCGCCAAACAATAAAATCCAGGCTTGCCCACGCATCTTGTTCTTTTCGGAAAAAATATATGCAAGCAATCGGTAAACACAAATAACAATTAACAAATAACTGTAGGCAAAGGCACCTACAAAATATCCCATACCATGAATATACTGAATCAAATTTGTTTCCGGATTTATTTGTGAAAAAGAAGTCCAAATCAAATTGTGATACCTGTTGGTCCAAACCAGAACCAGTGTCAATGATGGAATAATAAACAATGGAATATAATCCAACAACTTCCGATAGGTTCTCTTACCTACAAATCTGGAAATGAATATATAAAAAAATACAGGGGTCGACAGCACTGCCGGGTATGAAATCTGAGAGAGGAGAATTTTACCCTGAACAGATGTCAGCATGGATTCAAAAAAAATGCATATAGACCAGAAAGTCGCAACAAACATTAACAGAATCAACTCTTTCGCTCCGACTGCGTTTATACGCTTATAAGCCAACAATGCTGTCAAAAAGGATATCAGTCCGGAAAACAGATAAAGTATTGAATATACAGTCAATTCCATCTTTCTATTGTGACGTTACATATTTTCATGATTCAATATACACATATTGAGCAAATATAATACAAAATCAAATAAAACAAGCATGGTATCATTCACAATAAATCAACACTTGCGAATGTTGTTATTTCAGCTATTTGAACGTACCTTTGCATCGTATAAAAAATAAAGTTCGCATGCTGACGATCAAGTTTATTGCAGAAAATAAAGAAGCCGTATTGGCCGGTCTTACAAAAAAAGGATTTAAAAATCTGACCGTAATTGATGAAGTATTGGAATTGGATTTAAGGCGCAGACAAACACAAGCCAGATATGATTTGGCCTTGTCTGAACTGAATCAAATTTCAAAATCTGTTGGTCTTTTGATGAAAGAAGGTAAAAAAGCCGAAGCAGAAGAAGCCAAATTGAGGACAGCAGCGATCAAAGAGGAAAACAAATTGACGGAAGCCTCATTAAAAATGACGGAAGATTGCCTGCAGGATTTGTTGCTTCAGATTCCCAACATGCCTCATACAGATGTTCCGGAAGGCAGTAAAGCCGAGGATAACGTCATCGTTAAAACTGGTGGAAACACCCCATCTTTCGACTTTGAAGCTCTTCCCCACTGGGATTTGGCAAAAAAATATGACTTGATCGACTTTGAGCTGGGTGTTAAAATTTCCGGTGCAGGATTTCCTGTATACAAAGGAAAAGGGGCCCGCTTGCAAAGGGCGTTGATCAACTTTTTTCTGGACAACGCCAGAGATGCTGGCTATCTGGAAATTCAACCACCCTACGTGGTCAATGCCGCTTCCGGATACGGAACAGGACAATTGCCGGACAAAGAAGGGCAAATGTATCACGCAAATGAAGATGATTTGTATTTAATTCCAACCGCTGAAGTTCCGGTAACCAACATTTATCGGGATGTCATTTTAAATCAAAAAGACCTGCCCATTTTAAATACAGCTTACTCTGCCTGTTTCAGAAGAGAAGCCGGAAGTTATGGAAAAGACGTAAGAGGCCTCAACCGGTTACACCAATTTGACAAAGTGGAGATTGTACGTATTGATACCCCCGAGCATTCTTACGAATCCTTGAAAGAAATGGTGGACTATGTTCAATCGTTGGTGGACAAACTCCAACTACCATGGAGAATTTTAAGACTATGCGGTGGCGACATGAGCTTCACTTCCGCATTAACCTACGATTTTGAAGTATTTTCTGCAGCACAAAAGAGATGGTTGGAAGTAAGCTCCGTTTCAAATTTTGAAAGTTATCAGGCCAATCGACTAAAATGCAGATACAAAGAAGACAATGGGAAGGCACAATTGTGTCACACCCTGAATGGCAGTGCTTTGGCATTGCCCCGCATCGTGGCCGCATTGCTTGAAAACAATCAAACACCTGAAGGCATTCGCATCCCCGAAGCATTGATTCCATATACCGGATTTGACATCATCAAATAATTGCAAATAATGAAGACCAGAATCCTGATAATCAGTTTGATACTGGCCTTGAACGCATTCAGTTCTCATTCACAAACGTTGTCACAGGCCAAGGCTTGGTATTTGAGCAATCAATATCAAAAGGCTCTTCCTGTGTTCAGAAAACAGTTGCTATTAAAACCAAAAGATCCAAGTTTAAACTTGTGGTATGGCGCCTGTTTGATTGAAACGGGAAAGCATAAAGATGCATTACCTTATTTAATGCTGGCCAAAGAGAAATCCATCATGGACGCCTTCTTATATTTGGCAAAATATCATTTCAAATCAAATACACCGGATTCAGCCGCCGCTTATATCCAGGAGTATCTAGAGTTGAATCCACGCAATGATGAGGGCAAAGCAGCCGCCATCGAGTTACAAAAAAAGATTGAAGTAACACTCGATCAATTCAGAAAAGTAGAAGACATTACTTTTATTGACAGCGTTATTGTGATAAAAAGCAATTTGTATCAATCGCTTAAGGTCTCGAAAGACGCAGGAAACATTTTCCCGGTCAAAACCTATTTTCCAGATGCTGTCAAAGCCCTTGGAAGCGCATATGTCCCCGAAAAAGAAGACAGGGCAATATATGCAGATGCCGTTCCCGACAAAGCATTGGATTTGGTTGTACGACACAAATTATTCAATGAATGGGATGGCATCGAGCCTCTTTCTGACATCATCAATACCCCCGCCGACGAAGCAAACCCATGGCTGTTGGCAGATGGAACAACCCTGTACTTTGCCTCAAACAGAGCGGGTGGATACGGTGGATATGACTTGTATGTGACCAGAATGGGGAACAACGACACCTATCTCCTTCCCGACCATTTAAACATGCCCTTCAATTCTCCGGGCAATGACTATTTCCTGATTTTGGATGAATTTTCAAACAGGGGCTATTTAGCCACCGATAGAAATCAACCCAGAGGGTATGTCATTATTTACACGTTTATACCCAACCCAACCACCGTGTTGGTAGAAGGGAAAAGCATCAAAGAACTTCAGGATTTGGCCGCTATTAAGTCCATACGGGACACCTGGAAAGGGAAAAATATGGACTCATTGTTACTTCAGGAGCCCAAAACCCCAAGAATTAAAAGAGACAATACCTTGGGGGAAGCCTTTATGTTGAACGATCAGATTAAGTGTTACAGCCCGGAAGATTTCATTTCTTCGCAAGCTGCCCAAAAATTTGTTACATATACCATTGCACGCAAAACACAATCCGAACAGATTTTAAAATTGCAGCAACTCAGAGATCAATATCTAAGCGCTTCCAAAGCCGGGCAATCCACCCTGTACGATCAAATCATGCTGTTGGAAAAACAAGTCCTGAAATCAAAACAGCAGCTTCCTGTGTTGGAAAACGAAATTCGCATGCTGGAGTTGAATACAAGAATGAAATAATATTTTTTTAAGTATACGATCTATTTTTTTGTATCTTAGACTCCAAATTATTCAATATGGAAATGGTTTTAATCATAGGGCTCATTCTTTTGGGAATTGTATTTCTTATTGTTGAAATATTCCTGATTCCCGGCATATCTCTTGCAGGAATTGCCAGTGTACTTTGTTTTATTGCCGGCATTTCAATGGCCTATCTTCAATTGGGCGCTGCAACCGGCACTTGGATATTGGGTATTAGCGCTGTTGTGACTGGCATTGTTTTATATTGGTTTTTTCGATCAAAAACCCTGGATACGATGTCTTTGCAATCAAGCATTGATTCAAATACTGCACCCTTAAAAGGCTTGGAAGCCAAACCCGGAGATGTAGGAATAACCATTTCACGTTTGGCTCCCATCGGGAATATTCTGTTAAATGGTGTTATCGTTGAAGGACGTTGTGAAAACGAAATCATTCAACCAGATGTGCAAATCGAGGTTGTAGAAGTTGGTTCAACCAATGTCCTTGTCAAAAAAACAGATCATTCATCTTTAATCATTAAATAAAAAAGGCTTATGGATTACCTACCTATTATTATGATTGTGCTGGTTGTCATACTGGTCATCATGTTTTTTTACTACGTGCCGTTTTTCCTTTGGTTGTCGGCCAAAGTATCCGGAGTGAGTATTTCGTTGATTCAATTATTTTTAATGCGCATTCGAAAAGTCCCCCCCACCGTCATTGTGAATGCGATGATTGAAGGACACAAAGCTGGTTTGAGTTTATTGAAAAGAGATGAGCTGGAAGCGCATTATTTGGCAGGTGGTCATGTAGAAAGGGTCGTTCATGCCATGGTTTCGGCTTCAAAAGCCAACATTGAACTGTCTTTTCAAATGGCAACAGCCATCGATTTGGCAGGTCGTGATGTATTTGAAGCTGTACAAATGTCTGTAAATCCAAAAATCATAGACACCCCCAGAGTGGCAGCCATGGCCATCAACGGCATTCAGTTGATCACCACAGCCAGGGTTACCGTTAGAGCGAACATCAAACAATTGGTCGGTGGCGCCGGCGAAGAAACCATTCTGGCACGTGTTGGTGAAGGCATTGTCTCAGCCATCGGCTCTGCACAATCTCACAAACATGTACTTGAAAATCCCGATACCATTTCGAAAGTCGTTTTGAAAAAAGGATTGGATGCCGGTACTGCTTTTGAAATCTTATCCATTGATATTGCTGACATAGATGTAGGTAAAAACATTGGTGCCGAGCTTCAAATGGATCAGGCCAATGCCGATAAGAATATTGCGCAGGCCAAGGCCGAAGAAAGAAGAGCCATGGCGGTTGCATTGGAACAAGAAATGAAAGCCAAGGCTCAGGAAGCACGTGCTAAAGTCATTGAAGCCGAAGCCGAAGTACCCAAAGCAATGGCTGAAGCATTCAGAAGCGGAAACTTGGGCATTATGGATTATATGAAGTACAAAAACATAGATGCTGACACCAATATGCGTGAAAGCATTGCAAAACCCGGACAAAAAAACAATCCAAAAGAATAAAATGATTCATTTTCCCGAGTCTGAACTCATCTTAAATGCAGATGGAAGTATTTTCCATCTGCATTTGTTTCCTGATCAAATTGCTGACAACGTTTTATTGGTTGGCGATCCTGGTCGGGTTGACTTAATCGCCTCAAAGTTGTCCGATATAGAGTTTAATGTATCCAACAGAGAGTTCGTTTCAACCACAGGTTCTTTCAATGGCAAACGAATCTCGGTGATTGGAACAGGCATTGGTGCAGACAACATTGACATCGTCCTCAATGAACTGGATGCCCTGGTCAATATTGATTTCGACCAAAGAACATTGAAACCTGAACGCCGTACATTAAACATCATTCGAATCGGGACCTGCGGTGGTTTACAGCCGGAGTTGATTCCAGGTACTTTTCTGATTTCAGCATATTCTATCGGCCTTGACAGTGTATTACATTACTACGCCAACAGAGCGGACGTTTGTGATTTGGAGTTGGAAAAAGCCTTTACATCGGCATTGAATTGGCCTGTGGAATGCACCCGACCTTATGCCATTCAATCAAATCAAGCATTGGTGGAACAAATCGGAGAAGGCATTCATAAAGGCATCACCATAACAGCCAATGGCTTTTACGGACCACAGGGCAGGGCTTTGAGATTGCCGCTTTCCATGCCAAATCTGAATGATCAAATGACGGATTTCATTTATCAGAATTTAAAAATTACCAATTACGAAATGGAAAGTTCGGCAGTAGCCGGATTGAGCGCCCTGATGGGGCATCGTGCAACCACCATTTGTCTGGTCATTGCCAACCGAAAAGTCAAAAATGTAGATGTCGACTACAAAGAACGTATGGATGCATTGATCAACCTCATTCTTAAGCGTTTATGAAATTTATCAACGATACCATTTGTGCCATTACTACTGCGTCCGGAATGGGGGCCATTGCCGTGATTCGAGTTTCCGGCACTGAAGCGTTTCCCATTTGCGACAAGTTTTTTCAAGCAGCATCAGCAAGTAAATCCCTGGTTCAAGCCGCATCACATACGGCCTTGTTTGGACGTATCATTGAAAATGAAAATGTGGTTGATGAAGTGCTTTGCACCGTATTTAAGACACCAAATTCTTTTACCGGAGAAGACACGGTTGAAATTTCATGCCACGGTTCGGTATATATTCAGCAAAAAATCATCCGAATGCTTCTCAATGCCGGTTGTCGGATGGCTGAGCCCGGTGAATTTTCCAGAAGAGCATTCCAAAACAACAAAATGGATTTGTCACAGGCAGAAGCCATTGCTGATTTGATTGCTTCAACCACTTCGGCAAACCACAAATTGGCCATGCAACAAATGCGTGGCGGCTTTTCCAAAGAATTGAGCCATTTGAGAAACCTACTGCTTCAATTTGTGACTTTAATCGAATTGGAATTGGATTTCAGCGAGGAAGAAGTCGAATTTGCAGACAGAAAAAAATTACGGGCCCTGACCAACGAGATGTCGGCTCATTTGAAGCGGCTGGTCCAGTCATTTCAGGTGGGTAATGCCATTAAAGACGGGATTCCAGTTGCCATCGTTGGTGACACCAATGCAGGGAAATCCACCTTGCTAAACTGCTTACTGAATGAAGAAAAAGCCATTGTTTCGGACATTCATGGCACCACCAGAGATTCCATTGAAGACACCACGACCATGGGTGGCATACTGTTCCGGTTTATTGATACCGCCGGATTAAGGCACACTCAAGATACCATCGAACAGATGGGCATTGACAGAAGCATTCAAATGATGGAAAAAGCAGCCATCATTCTTTGGGTAATAGATGCAACCCGGGCACAACAAAATGACTGGATTGAAGAAAAAATTCAAAGTTTTTCTTCCGACAAAAAAATCCTGATGGTATTCAATAAAATGGATCAGGTCACTGCAGAAACAAGGGCTTCACTTGAGGAAAAATATGCCCACATAAACGGTAAAAAAATACACATTTCAGCCAAAAAAGGCGAAAACGTTGAGGAATTAAAAACCACCCTAATCGACTTGGTTGGATTTTCAGAACTGGAACACCAGGATGTGGTCGTCACCAACCTGAGGCATTATGACATGCTTTCAAAGGCTTATGATGCCATTTCCCGAGTACAAGACGGATTGGACAATCAACTGTCCGGTGATTTTCTTTCACAAGACATCCGTGAATGTCTGCATTATTTGGGACAAATCACCGGTCAAATTACCAGCGACGAAGTCCTGCACAACATTTTCAAACATTTCTGTATCGGAAAATAGACAGCAATGTCGTTTTCAACCACGCAGATATGGGCTACGCTCGTGCGTCATTCTTTCTCAAACTACCAGGGTCGTTGATTGGCATACATTTTTTTATGTACCTCACGATAATAATTCACCAAATTTGCTTTGGAAGTATTCGTGTTTTGAAGCATGATTCCCAAATTTGCTTTGGCTTCTTCCACCTTTCCAGTTTTATACAAGAGATTGGCTTGTAACAACTGTGCCATATCATTCGTAGAATCCAGTTCAATGGCATATTTTAACCAATCCATACTTCGAGCGAGCAATTCCTTATCGGCGATATGCCACATACAGTACTCAGCTGCGACCAGGATTCGACTGACCATCAAAGCTTTTTCCCGATTATTCCTGGGTTGTTGCTTCAACAAACACTGATCAAAGTACTTCATGGCATAGACCTTGAATTCATTTATATTTTTCATATGCCTGAAATACTCCATAGTCAAAAAATCGGGGACAAAAGTTGAAGGCGTTACCGGATCAACACCATAAATGGTATTGGCTTCATCAATTTTCTTTGGATTCATGTACAGGGCAGCGTTTTTGATGGTATTCAAGGCAAGTTTATTTAACAGGAATTGAACGAGCTCCTTATTTTCGATATTGTTCGCTGCATTTTTTTTCAAAAGAAATTCGCAAGCAAAAGTTTTCTCACGCAAAAAATCTGTATTTTGAAGAAGCAATTGAAGCACTTCGGGTGAATTCAGTTCAGTTTCGGACAAAGATTTTAAATAATCATCCAAAATCTCGTGGTTGTCTTCCTGAAGCGCTAATTTTGAATATACAAAGCTTTTTAAAAAATCTGAATTATTCTTGTTCTTTGAATAATCTTTTTCAAATTTTTTCAACAGACGATTATCATTCAAAACAAGATTGGCCATGTTAAAAAAAGCATTGGGATCATCCACATGACTCAAATCAAAATGTTTGGCAACCATTTCACCATTCGAATTCAAGATCAACACAGCCGGAAAATCAAATACGTTGTTTTCATCGAGAAAAGCTTTTCCATCGATAGATTTTGAATACAACAAAGAACAAATAAAGCCAGAATTTAAGGCCTTTGATACGGAGTCTGGATAGAGTGTTTTGCTGATCAACATCTGTAACGGAAGTTCGTTTTCAGCGAATGCCACCAATAAAACAGGTTTCTTCGATGCCTTAGCACTTGATAAGACTCCTTTTAAATCCTGATTTTCAAAATTCAAACCTTGTGAAAATGAAGCCATTGTCAGAAAACTCAAAAACATCGTACAAATCATTTTTTTCATTTTGATCCATTTTATATGATTACCTGATGCCTGTTTACTTTGCATCAATCAACAAACCACTCTTCGTTATTCCGTTTTCATTGAAAGCTTCTATGGTGAACACATACGATTGATTCGCATTCAACTGATTGATTGTCAACTCATTTTTATCATACACCATATAATTTTGATACAATTTATCCTTGGAAACACCGTAGGAAACAACATATCCGTCTGCTTTTATGGATCTATCCCATTTTAAATGCACTTGTCTTCTGTCCAACTGTCTTTCAGCAGTCAGTTGCACATTCTTTTCAGGCTTTTGACCTTTACCCAAGCCAAACACACGAAATCCACTGATGGCAAAATTGCCACTGGGAACCATCACATTGGTTATTTTCAAATATCTACAAGATTGTTTCTTTTTTAGTTGGATGTACGGATGAGAATTGTCGGTATCGTTATAACGTCTATCTACTAGTGTTTTCCACATTTTGCCATTATTGGAGCATTCTATGAGATATTTGTGACTCAAATCTTTTTTCCTTCCGTAAACATTGGCATCATCTTCTGCAAAATTCACCTGAATGGCATACACATCACACTCAGAGCCCAAATCCATAATGGCATATTCATTGGGTTTACCACTCTCTGCCGACCAATAGGTACGAATGTCTTCATCCACCATATATATAGGCGGCCGAGTTCTGAAGGTTGAAGAAACCAACACATCTTTGTTATAACTCAACAACATCCACCCGGTAAAAAGGTCGTCCATTCCTGAAATCTTTTTATTGGGAATGTACATGGGATAATCGCCATACTTGGTATTGGCATATAAAAGGCTATCCTGATCACAGAAAACAGGGAAAAATGCCAATCGGCGTTCAAACATGTGTTTTTTCGAAATGGATACACAACCCACTTGCCAACGATTGCCATACGCATCTTCCAAAGAACTGCCATGACCACCACCAGCGACAAAGCCCTCAGGTTTTGAACAGAATGGATTGGATTGCTGCAATGAAAATTGTCCCAATGGCTGGTCGGAAACATAGATGCCATCCGAATAACTTTTGAATTCTGTCCCTGGACCAGCATATTGCAAATAATATTTTCCGTTCACTTTCGTCACCCAGGATCCCTCAATCCAGGGTGCTCTGTCAACAATGGTGTTGTAATCACCAGGAACTTCCCAACCATTTACGGCAGGATTTGCTTTGATCAAAGTCTGAACCTGACCCACAAATTTAAAGTTGTTTTTGTAATCTACTTCCACGCCATAGGTGGGCGCAACATTGGAGCAGCCCCAATATAAATACAGCTTGCCATCTTCATCCAAAAAGAATGCAGGATCCCAAACTGGTTGTTGCAGACTATCCAAAGCAACCTGCCACTCCCCTTTTAATGGATTTCCACTTTTGTAAATGGTACTTTTTGTCTCGGATGAAGCCAAAAAAT
>CAYYJF010000005.1:0-58747 GCA_964472175.1 uncultured Bacteroidales bacterium
GAAACCGAAAACAAGAACGATGTAAGGAACATCGCGCAAGAAAAAAGCCTTAAGTGTCTCATTTTAAAAGAGTTTAAATGTCGTTTTGATCACTTTGAATTCGCATCGGCGATTGATTTGATCTGCAATGGCCTGTTGTTCAGAGGGTAATGTGCGTATATAGGCTTCCGTCAACTCGGTGCCTTCAGGAATGAAAACAAATTGATCGTGCAAGTAGCTGTCGACGATGGCAGGTTGGGTTTTTCCGTAACCTTTGAAGTCGAGACGGCCTTCTTCAATGCCTTTTGATTTGAGGTATTCAACCACGGCTTGTGCCCTTTTTTCGGATAAATCGAGGTTGTATTCATCCGTTCCGATTCGGTCGGTATGGGCACCAATTTCAACGATGATGTGCGGATTGTCCAGCATAATTTTGACCAATTCATCCAATGAAGGATGTGACTCAGGCAACAGCGTCCATTGGTCGAATTCAAACCGGACATTTTCAATGCGGATGGCCTTGTGTAGGGGTGTCAAATACAAATCTGCCTGATAGGTGGTGTCCATGTCTTTGTCGTAGGTGTAAAAACGAACGGACTGATTCAGGTAAGATCTTCCAGTGCCCATCAATACATAATCGGCCCCTTTTTCTACTTTCAGTTGAAATGTACCATCTTTGTCAACGCGGATTTTGGTGTTCAATCCTTTGTTGTTGATGGCCCGGATGTTGGCTTCAGGAACGACATCTCCGTAACGGTCATAGACGGTTCCGCGAACATCCGCATAGGGACTGGGGAGTTCGAAGGAATAGAGCTTGTCCCAACCCCTGACTTCTTTTCTGTTGGAGGTGAAGAAACCATTGTCTTCTTTGCCCATAAAGGTGATGCCGAAATCATCGGCATTGGAATTGATGTCGTGCAGCATATTTTCCACCACCCAGGTGCCTTCCGGATTGGGGCTGGCTTTGAACAAATCCAATCCGCCGTAACCGGGCAAACCATCGGATGAAAAATACAAATCGCCGTTGGTCCGAAAGCTGGGAAATACTTCGTCACCAGGGGTGTTGATGGCAGGACCCAAATTTTCGGGGAGGCCGTAACCTTTGCTTAAAATTTCGCATCGCCATATATCTTTTCCACCATATCCCCCTTTTAAATCAGAAACGAAATACAGGTATCGGCCATCGGGTGAAACAGCAGGATGTGCAAAAACACGTGTTGAATCTCTGTGGATGACCACTTTTTCGGGTTTGCTCCAAGTTGCTCCTGAACGTACGGATTTGTAGAGTTCAGCCATGGAGAATGTTTCGATGGAGTCGGCTTTGGTGACACATCTGGTGAAGAATATGGTTTTTCCGTCCGGACTAAATGCCGCAGCCCCTTCATCGAACTCCGAATTCAATGCATTTTCCAAGCAGACCGGTTTTTCCCATTTGTTGTCGGCATTGAGCTGTGACATCCAGAAATTATTGTCAGGAAGACCAGTGATTTTGCTGTTTTTTTGGTTTTTCTGTATGGAGGCAGAGGAGGTGTAGTACAAGGTCTTAAAATCTTCAGGCAGCAGAATGGGACCAAACTCACTTTTGTTGGATGAAAAAAGGCTGGCTTTTTTGACGACATAGGTTGTTCTGCTTTTTTTCCATTGCTCGATGGAATCACAGGCGGTGATGCCATTTTTTGCCAGCACGTTATTTGGATTTTTTGCCAGATATTGTTGAAAAAAGCTTCTGGCTTCCTGATATTTGGCATTCTTCTGCAAGGTTTGAGCCAAGCGCAGGAGCAGGGTGTCCTGATTGTTGTTGTTTCGGATGGCTTTGCGATATTCGCTTTCGGCTTTCAGGGGTTGATTCAATAAGCGAAAGCTTTCCCCTCTGAAATAGGCGGAATGCGCTCTCTTGTCTTTGTCTTTGGCGGTAAATCCCTGATATGCTTTTCCGTAGAGTGCAGAAGCTGCATGGTATTCACCATTGATGAAGTGCTTTTCTGCTTTTTTTAAGGAAAGTTCAGCTTGACAACCAACAAGCAGCATGCCAGAAAAGAGGATCAAAAAAAGTTGTATTTTTCGCATGAAGGAGTCGGATGTGGTGTTCAATAATTTGGACACTGCAATTTATGGAAGATAAAACGTCATTTGTTCAATATTAGTGCATTATTTCACCTCGAAATATGTTTTTTTAACGTTTCAACAATGAACTGTCACCATAACTTAAAAATCTAAATTTATTATTAAGTGCAAATTCATACATGTCTTTCCAATGATCGGCTCCAACAAATGCGGCCACCAACAACAACAAAGTACTGTTGGGTTGATGGAAATTGGTGACGAGCGATTGAACCACTCGAAAGGTATAACCTGGCGCAATGAGCAATTTGGTGGTAAAGTTGAGCGTGTCTGATTTTGTTTGTGTCAGGTAATCGAGGGTGGCCTGACATGACTGTTTCAAGGAAATCCGGTCGATGTTCGCATTGCCATCCGTTTCATAGGCAAACCACTGATCCAGCACCCATTCGCTTTTTTCGGATTCGGGATGCAGCAAGCAATGTACGCCAAACCAATAGACACTTTCCAGTGTTCTGACCGAAGTGGTGCCAACAGCAGTGATGTTTCCTTCATAAGCCATCAAATCTTCGATCAACTGCTTGGTGACGGAAATAAACTCGCCATGCATGTGGTGTCCAATCATGCTTTTGGCTGTGACGGGTTGAAAAGTTCCAGCTCCAACATGAAGCGTCACTTCTTGTCTTTGAATGCCTTTCTTGTCGATTTCATTCAGGACCTCAGGCGTAAAGTGCAAACCGGCGGTTGGCGCAGCCACTGAACCTTCGATTTTATTGAACACCGTTTGATAGGAAACTTCGTCCGAAACAACGGCTTCTCTGTTTAAATAAGGTGGGATGGGCAGTTGTCCCGCTGCATCCAACAGGTCGGAAAACCGAAGTGGAGGCGTATTTGCTTTCAAATTCTCCCAGGTGAAACGAATCCTCTGTGCATTGTCTTCAATGCCGACTTTTTCTGCTATTAATCTGACCCTGCGACCTTTGATGACCATATCACGCTCAAGGGCATCCTGTTTCCATTTTTTTAAGTTTCCAACCATGCACAACCATTCACAAGAGGTGGTCTCCTGAAAATTTTGTGCGTAATCGGCAGGATGGATGGGCTCCAGACAAAACAGTTCAATTTTGGCACCGGTTTCTTTAAAAAACAGCAGACGCGCATGAATCACTTTGGTGTTGTTGTACACCAGTAAGCTCTTTGGCGACAGAAAATCGGGCAGTTTTTTGAACATGCTGCTTTCAATCTGCCCTTGTTGATAGACCAATAATTTTGAAGCGTCTCTGGGTTCAATCGGAAATTTGGCAATGCGGTTGTCCTCTAAAGGGTATGCAAAGTCTTCTATGCGAATTTTTTGAATGTTTTTAAGTAAGAGGTTCATTGTGAGGAGTCTGATCTGTCAATAAAATGTGATATGGTCGCGGGTGCGAAGATAAGCATTGGTTATAAATGCAACAAGGCTGCCTCAAAGCAATATTGAGACAGCCCTGCTTTAAATATTGTTTATTTTTAGAAAAGGTAACGAACACTAAGGGCTGCACCTCTATCAAAACCACTCACACCACCGAAATACCAACCGGGTCTGGTGTCAAGTGACAATTGCAAGGGTATTTCATCAAATGAATATTCAATGCCTACCTGACCATGGATGCCAAGACCCAAACCATTGAACAATCTCAAACCTACGCCAGGGGCTGCATACCATTTGAACCCATCTCCGAGTTCTTTCAAATCCCAAACCCATTGATACATTCCGGTAATAGCAACGCCGCTGTAGTTGTTATTGGAAATGAGTCCCAAATCCAACTCCAGGCGATTCGCATCTCCCTTGTTCATCTGAAAAGAAATTTCACCTCCCTGAGCAGTTCCTGCACCCAAACGGAGACCAATGGCTTTGTCTTGTGCATTGGCAGCAAAGACCAAACTCAAACAAAAGAAAGCAATGACAGTGATTTTTTTCATAGTTCTACTTTTTTTGGATAAATGAAATAAATAATCCTCCATACAGAAATCAAAGTTACAATTTATTTTGTCGTATCAGAACGTCTGCATAAATTTTTGTAATCGCAATAAGTACAGTTTTCCGCAAATGCTGTTTGGCAAAATGCAGATTTTGAATCAAAGATGTTGGAAATTAATTGGTTCAAATGAATGGAGAAATCTGGTTCAAGCAACTGAAATCGTTCTAAAATTTCCGGTTTGGTCTCTGTTACAAATTCAATGTCCGAGGTGAAATCGACATTCTCAGCCAGATTGATGTACAATAATTCCGGTTTTATGGACATATCCGGCCATTTTTCTTGCAGCATGGAGGCATACGTCAGCACCTGAAACAAGTGTTTGGGTCTGTCTGCACCCGATGAAAACAAGGCTGCCAGATTTTTGACTTTGGAGGGTTTTCCTCCGGTTTTGTAATCGATTAATTTTAACAAACCTTCTTTGATATCGATTCGGTCAATATTTCCCCCAATATGCACCTCGATGGAATCAGAAATAGTCACTTGCTTTTTTACAAAAGTCTCCATGCCAACGAGTTGGAATGGGGTGTTGGCCGCATCTCTTTGAAGCAGGGTCTTGACAAAGCCTGCCACTAGATTCCTTCGAACCAATTGTTCTCCGTTGTATTCAGGATTGCGCTCGTGATAAGCTTTTTTGAAAAAGTCCAGTTTGAAAAACAAGTCAACGACATGGGTAATCGGATCAATGCCTTGAATCCAGGGCTCCAGATCGGATTTCAGGATGGTGTTGATGGCTTCTTTATTTGAAAACAACAATCGAATTTCGTCTGAAGACAAGGCTTGAAGCACATCCTGAGCCTGGTGTGACTTGCCGTTTTTCTTCAATAGAATGGAGGCATAAATAAATTCAGCCGAATGGTGGAAGAAATTGCCCAACATGGCCCCGTCCACTTCATCAGTCATTTCCTCATTGGGCTTTAAATGAGCCAGATATTGGAAATAAAACCTTAAAGAACAATCCTGAAAAGCATTCAGGGCTGTAGGCGAAAGGATTTTGGCATCCGGGTTGGCTTGAACGTTGTAGCGTTGATGCAAGGCAGCCATGATTTCATCCGACTTTTCTATTTGGATGTGCCTGGTTGAAGCCAATTCAATCTCAGAGGTCAAGTTGAAAAGCTCCGGTTTATAGGGCGTTTCCAGTTTGAGCTGCAGCATGAACCGGCTCATTTCTCCTTTGTTCTGTCCTTCAGTAGCTGAATTATACACCATACAAACTTGTTCTGCGCGTTGAAGCAGTCTGAAAAAATAGTAGGCATATATGGAATCACTGTGTTCCATGGTTGTCATCCCGTATGCTTTTCTCAAATTGTAGGGAATAAAGGACACACTGTTGCCGTTTTTTGGCAAAACGCCTTCATTGACTGAAAGCAACAGCATATTTTTGAAGTCCAGATTTCTTGTTTCAAGCAAACCCATGATTTGCAGGCCTTTGACCGGTTCACCCGAAAATGGAACCGTCGTTCCGTTCAAAATCTGAAACAAAAGCTTCCTGAAAGTGCCCATTTGCAGGTCTTCCATGTGCTCGCTGAGCATGTCAGACAAATTGGTGACAATGTTGTGGCAGCGAAACAAGGCTTCAGCATGCAACGGGTCGTAGGCATGGGTTGATTCTGTGAGTGCAGTCTGTTTTCCCAACATAGACAACACGCAAAGCAATGTTTTTGCAAAGTCCTTTGGGTTTGTGGTCGGTTCGAAAATTTCCGACAACAATCCGCCTTGCTTCAATTCCGAAACCGAAGGTCTGAATGTGTTGGATGCGCGCAGGTTCAGTTCTATCGTCTCAGCTTCGGGCGCTGACTGTCTGATCAAAGGGTGTTGCAAAACAGGCAACACATAACGGTGGTTGAATGCCGGGGTTTTGCCATCGATGTATCCGTCTGAATGCAAGGCGGATAGATGGTTGATCAAGGAACAAACAGCGGTTTGTTGCAGGGGAAATCCCATGGTTACATTCAAATCCTGAATATCATCCGGGATGCTGTGTAATACAGGAAGCAACAACCCTTCATTGCAAAGCACCACCGCGGTTTCTTCTGGTTTGAATGAAACCGTTTCCTGCAATTCTTTGATCCATTTGGGAAGATATCTTGCGCCTGCATTTTCTGTTGAAGTGGAGACGAACTGGATTTTTTTAGGCAGGTCAATGAGGGAATGAAAATGAGATTCCTCCAATGCATTTGGAAAATGTCGCAGATTTTGACGCATGAATCGTCCTGCTTCAAAGGTATCCGATTGCATGTAATGCACATCATAGTCCCAGTAAAACAGTGCTTTACCCGCACTTTGCAGACATTTAAACAAAGCTTTCTCGCATTCATTCAAGACATTGAATCCCACAAAAACATAGTGTTGATGTGCAAATCCTGCCACTCCTTCTTGCTGAACCTTTTCGGCTACTTCTCTGAAAACCATGCCCTCATACGCTTTCTTTTGCTCCAATAACGCTTGCTTGTATTGGGCGTACACCTCAATCAAAATATTCCAGTTTTCAAGAAAACGTCTTTTGAGCTCCGTTTTTCTGTCCGGATCAAAATTTTTGAAAAAGAGTTGAATGGATGCAATCTGATCCTCGTTCAAATGTTCCAGGGTATCGGTGTACGTGCCAAAATCATGAATGTTTCTGAACAATTGATTGGCAGGAACCATATTTTTGTCAACATCATCAAAGTCGGAGAGTAAGACCTCCCCCCATTGGTAGAATTCATCAAACGACTCGGCTTGAACGCAATGCTGTGCGTGGGTTTCAAAAAGGATCCGAATCAAATCGGGACGTTCGCAAATGCTACATTCAGATTGTTGTACAAACAAATCCTGAATGGTCAAAAATACCGGACTCCAAAGAGGTTTTCCGGCAATCTGATAGAGGTGTTTGCTGAAAAACAATCTGGCTCTATGATTGGGAAAAACAACCGCCACATCGGACAAATTGTTTCCAAAACGGTGATACAGATCTTTGGCTGTCAGGTATAAAAAGGATTGCATGCGCTATAAATAGATTAACGGCTAAGATACTTCAATACATTTAATTTTAAAATAAAACATAAAACTTTGAAAAGCGTTTTTTATTGTCTACATTTCGGGCACCTTAACCTTATCTAAACTCTTAAAAATGAAAAAGAAAACTCTTGTCGCAGGGTTTGTCGTATCCTGTCTTATCGTCTTCTCAGCGTGTAAAAAAGAATCAACCACCATCGTTCCGGCCATGCAGAAAGCAACGGAAAAACTGTTTCGGACTGAAATGGAGCTTTCAAAACTGGATTCCGTGTTGGTCATGTTGGTTTCAACCAAAACCGGCGAGATGCTCACCTGTGTCAAATTGGTGAACGATCCGGTCAAAAAACACATTGTATCTTTACCTTTGGAACAAACAGACTTGCCTACAGAACCCGGATACATTCTTGCGCCCATCAACGTGATGAAAATGTTGGATCATAGATCCACATCGCTCGATGAAGCACTTTTCATGAATTCCAATGAAACGATTTTGAATGGAAAAGTATTGGTTGATCCAAAAATTAAAGGACAAAAAGGCAGTATGTTGCGTCTGGGTGATCTGTTGATGAAAGAATCGATCATTGGCGTTTCACTGGTCATGGACGAAACCTTCAAAGGAAACCCGGCTTTGTTTTATGACGGACTGGATTCGATGTTGAATGGAACACCTTCAGATAAGAAATACCTCAGTACCATTCCTGAAACAGAAGATAAACTGATTTCCATCGGCATTGGTGAAAAAATCCAATTAAAACCTACTCAGATCCTTACCTTGTGGAATGGTTTGGCAAACAATGGAACGGTGGTCAAGCCTGTATTCAACGCAGCAGATATCGCCACATTGAATCCTTCTATGAGCGCAACCAAAAGTATGGATGCGATGAAGGCTGCCTTGATAAAGAATACAGCTGCTGAATGTCCGAATATCCATGACCTTGTGATGTTTAAAAAGGTTGATCAAATTGCAGACAACGCAGCATTGAAAGGCACTTTCGTGGGCTATTATCCTGAAAAAGATCCGCAAAAGACCTGTCTTATTATGCTTTATAAAACACCAAGTAGTGATGAAAATAAAAAAGAAGCCATCAAACATTTGGGTTTACTCGGAAAAGAGTTGTTCGTGACCCTGTCAACCATGAAATAAAATGCCGCTGAAAGCCGTCTCATACTTCAATGAGGCGGCTTTCATCTACATACCACAAATACCCGGTAATGTTTGAATGTCCCATGCCGGACATCAATTGCATGTATTCCCGCACTTGTTTGTAATGTGACGGTTTTTCCTGCCCGAATTTAAAATCGACAATTTCTACCCGATCGCCATCCATCATCACCCGGTCCGGACGTTTCAACTGAATGGAGCCGTCTTCGGCAGGGCACAAAATGGCACATTCATTATATAGCTTGTAATTTCCTGAATACCAGTCGGATGCTTGTTTGTTTGACAGCGCATTTCTGGTGTAGGTTTCATACACATCGGCTTCAGCTGCCGAAATTAATCCTTCCTGAATAAGTGTGTTCAAGGCTTTGGGAATATCCTGAAGCGTTCGAATGTTTTGAAATAGTTTGTGCAACAAATTTCCCCGTTGAATGTAACCGCTGGTGGTCGATTCCGAATCATCTTCCTGTTTGCAAAATTCGGTTGACCGGTTTGATTGTCTGAATTTGGTTTTATGCGGACGGCTCTCAAACCGAATTGGAATATCTCTGGAAGCCTTTGATGATGCGGTTTCTTGCGTTTCAATATGCAAGGAACCCCATTGAAAAGTGTCGCAATTTACCTGAGTGGTCTCATCGGTCGTTTCTAAGCAGGTTAAAGGCAAATCCGCAGCGTTGGTATGGAGTATTTCATGAAGCAATTTTCCTATCTTATCTGCTTTGGATGTTGATGAATCCAGTTTTAGACCTTTGGAGAAAGTAATCAAATGAAATTTAGCCCTGGTAAAAGCGACATAAAGCAAATTGAGGCAGTCAACCCAAAGTTGCAATGTTTCTTCAGCGAAATCTTTTTTGAAGATGCTTTCATTCATGTTGGGTCCGTAATCGATGGGAATGATATCCAATTGATTGTATGGCATGCTGTCTGGGGAACACCATAGGGTGATGGTGTTTTTGCTGGTCAGGGGCCAATCGCAAAAAGGAATCAAAACGGTGTGAAATTCCAATCCTTTCGATTTATGAATGGACAAAATGCGTATGCCGTTGACAACAGCATTCGATGGGATGCTTTGATTTGAGAGATCCGTATCCCAATAGTCCAAAAAAGATTCGATGTCGGATGGGGCACGCAGCAGATAGGTGCTCAGTTTGTCCATAAAACAATGCAAATAGCTGTCCTGGGCATCGATTTTTGACAATTCGAAAATTTGGAACAAGCGCTCAATCAATTCATAAAGGGGCATCCTTTGCAATGCCTCAAATTCTTCCACAAAGGCTTCAGGAAGCAGGGCTGCATCTTGTGAAAAATCTGTTAAAGTCCTTTTGTAAACCGTTTTTTGTTTTGCTTGTTTGGGCGTACGATGTTCCTGCTGAAAAAGCGCATGTCCGTTTTCTTGCATTTGAACGACATCCGATTGGTAATCAAATTTGAGCAGTGTTCGCTTGACGGCATCCGTCGGATCGTTCAGTACGCGCAAGGCGTTCATAACTATCTGTACGGCTTTGGAGGATTTAAGTAAAAAAGCATCGTCCGAAACCACATCATAACAAAGGTTTTTATCGGCCTGATCGCTTTTCTTGTATTCGGCCAAAAATGCCCCAATCATGGGGATTTCTTTGTTGGTTCGGATCAAAATGGCCAATTCATGCGGCTGAATCCCACTTTTTTGCAAGGATTCAATTTGTTTGGTCATTCGTTTGAGCACCTCATTTTCATAGGAAATGTCCTTGGGTGTACGGATGAAATTCAATTCAACCATTCCCTCAATGCCCTCTTTCATCGGTATTTGGGCCACATCGGCATAGGCCTTTTTCAGCTCGATGCTAGGAGCCTCAAAGGTTTCCAGGTGGCATTGATTGAAGTATTTTTCAAGCAATTGAAATATCAGGTTGTTGAATTGAACAACGTTTTTGGCACTTCTCCAGTTGTTGTTCAGCGATTTAACTTCGATTTCGACCGCTTTGATTTCGTCTTCTATGTGTCCCAAAATGCGCCAGTCGCCATTCCTCCAACGGTAGATGGATTGTTTTTCATCGCCCACAATCAGGCTTTTGTATCCATTGGAAAGCGCTTCCTGAAGCAGTGGTTTGAAGGTTTCCCATTGAAGGCGGGATGTATCCTGAAATTCATCAAACAGAATGTGGTGTATTTCCACCCCGGTTTTTTCATAAATAAAGGTTGAATCCGAACCGTCTATCATGTTGTTCAGGAAGGCATTCGTGTCAGCCAGCAAAAAGCGGTGGTTTTCGTTGTTCAACTGATGTACTTCAGAGGCAATGTCGGTTAACAGTCCCACCTGATTGAGGCGTTTCCCTGCCGATTTGGCCGACATGTAATCCCTCCATAAAGCCACTCTTTTTAGCTCTGTTTCGGCCATTAAAGGCAAGATTTGATCCGTTGCCAACCTATCGATAAGTGCGGCATACGCACTGGTTTTTGTGCGCCAGAAGGTTGGGTCTGTCATGCCTCTTTGCACCCGTGAGGTGAGAATGGCTGAACCACCCTCACCGCGTTGTAGTTTGATAAAATAGGCGCAAGGTCCGGATTCTTTGTTGCTGAAATCCCTGACGTTCAATCCGCTGCTTTCCAGGATCTTAAAAAATGGTTCGGCCAGGCCTTTGATTTTTTCCAGGGATTCTTTTTCAATGGAGCGCAGCAATTTCTTGTAGTTCATCAGAAATTGCTTGTCCTTTAGTTTGTCACCCAAAACCGCTTCTTTGACCTTGAAGACCTCCTTGAACATGTTTTTACCGAAATCTTTCAACTGCGCATCAATTTTCCAGCTTTTCCCGTCCTGAAGCCTGTCTTCAATGTATTCGGTAATCCATGATAACAGTTCAGGATGCTCATTGGCTTTGTCAAGGAGCCTTTTGACCGCATCGTCCAATACTTGATTGCTGTTGAGCTCGATGTTGAGCGCAGTACCGATGCCCAATTCCCTGGCTAGATTCCTTAATATGGAGGAAAAAAAGCTGTCGATGGTTTCGATCCTAAAACGACCATAGTCATGTAGCAGGTAAGACAATGCCAACCCGGCTTTGCGTTGAATTTCCGCCGAATTGATATTCAACTCCTGACCCAAAATCTCCAACATGCCTGATTTGGGCATGTCAGTTGCATTTGAAAGCTCCTCCAATGCCATCAATACCCTTTCTTTCATCTCTGCCGTTGCTTTGTTTGTAAAGGTGACGGCCAGGATGTGCTGGTAAGCCAAAGGATTCTCTAAAAGCAATTTGAGATACTCAATCGTAAGACGGAAAGTTTTTCCCGATCCAGCAGATGCTTTATAGACGGTGAGTTGTGGCATTTTTAGTTGGTGTGTTTTTCAGGCTTTAGATTAGGATTTAGAAGCTGAGATTCCTGCGATGGTTCCATCGGAAACAGCAGTTGTGATTTGACGATAGGGTTTGCTGACAATGTCTCCGGCTGCATATACATTGGGAATATTTGTTAAACGATACTCATTGGTGAGAAAATAACCCCATGGGTCACAAGCCGGCATTTGTGCTTCCGGTATGGCCGCATTGGGTTTGAAACCGATAAAAACAAAGACCCCGTCCGATTGGATGCTGACTTTTTTTCCGGTTTGGGTATTTTCGATGATTGTCATCATTTGATCGGCTTGTTTTTCGAAAGATCTGGGTTCACTGTTGTAAATCACTTGAATTTTAGGCTCAGCCATCAACTGATCGATGGCGGCTTGATTGGCTGTCAATTGGTCGAATTGATGAATCATGGTTATTTTTGAAGCAAATTTAGCGATAAAAAGCGCTTCTTCAACAGCAGAATTGCCACCACCGATGACAACCACTTCTTTGTCCTGGTAATATTTTGCATCACAGGTGGCACAATACGAAATCCCCTTGCCCTTAAATGCTTGTTCTCCGGGAATATTCATTTGATTGGGGGTTGTACCCATGGCCAAAATGATTTTATCCACCTGGATGGTTTCGGTTTCATCCACCACAATGGTTTTCCCAATCAGGTCAATGGCGGTTACATCGACGGCAAAACGGGTATCAATGCCTGTCTTTTTTGCTTGTTCTCCCATCATGTGCGCCAATAAGTAACCGGGTTGCGGTTCAACGAAGCCGGGATAATTGGAGACTTGATGGGTGATGCCCATATAGCCGCCGGGTAATGCCGTATCAATCAAAACTGTTGACACTTTTGCCTGACCCAAATACATGGCAGCAGTGAGTCCGGCAGGACCTGCGCCCAATATGGCCACTTCATACCGACTGCTCGTCTTTTCTTGTTTTGCATGGATGGATTCGATGATGTTTTGGGGTAACATGCTGTCAAGTTTCTCCCTCAATTGGGCTTTTTTAATGCCACCGCTGATGGGTTCAGCCACTTGAGTGCCATGTTTGAAAAATAGCACGGTGGGTGAGGAGGTCACACCCAATGAGGACGCCAATTCTCTGTTGCCTTGTCGATACATTTTCAAAAAAGTGATGTGCGCACCATACAGCGCGCTCATGGCTTCAAATTTGGGGGCAAGCGCCTCACAGGGAGGGCATTCGGTGGAATAAAAATCGAGCACGACCATGTCTGCGTTCAAAACTTCTTGCTCAAAATCATTGGCTTGAATTTCTTTCATATGTAGTAATTATTCTTCTTGATTTAAATAATAGGCTGCACCCAATGAGAGCAGTTCCGTGATGGGTCTGCAGTCGGGCGATTGAATGCTGCCGTTTTTGTTTTTGGCTACGGAGCCGCATCCGCCACCACAAGCCAAGGCCAAATGGCAGCTTTTACAGGCTTCGATGGAGGTGACGTCTCTTTCTTGCCAGTCGTTAACAGCAGCTTCGTTTAAGTAGGCCGTTGGGTAAAAACGACCCAATGCTTCACCTTGCTTCCCCACAGTTGCCGTACAGGAATAGATGGTACCCGTATAGTCAAAGGCCCATTCTGTTTTACAGGCAGGACAAGCATCAAAGAGGGGGAGTGGCAATTCCCCCGTTTCCGAGAGGTGTTTGGCCATTGAAAAAGCCGGCTTGTGAAATTCGGCAATATGCGGATGCGTTTTCATCAAATCGTACAAAGCGGCATACAAAGCAGCCCGGCTGAACAAACGCTCGGGTGAACTGTTGCAGTGGTGCAATTCGTAGTTTCTTCCCAACTGGGTTTTGAAATAGGGCGATTCAGTCCACTTCTTTTGGATAGCGTACCTGGCCATTTCAGGAAGATTTCCCAAATTGTCCTTGTCGATGACCATCCGCAAATTGATTTGGATTTGGGCATCCAAACAGGCATCTATGCCCTGAACAATGGTTTCAAAAGTGGGATTTTTTCCTTTCAGATACCGCCTTGAATTGTGTATTTCCTCTGTGCCATCAAGTGTCACCTGCACTTCCCTGATGCGGTGTTGTTTGAACAAGGACACATAAGTGGACAAAGTATATCCGTTTGTAACAAATGCCACATCCAGTTGCGCTTCCGAAGCCTTGTTGAGCAAATACGTTATGAAGGTGCGTTGTTTGTTGCCAGGAAGCAGCGGCTCTCCGCCAAATACGGTGATGTAGGTTCGTTTTCCTGCAAAGGTATTACGGATGTAGTCAAAGAAAGCATCAATGACATCTGTGCTCAGCTCCTGTTTTTCAGACTCATAACCCTCCTGGTAGCAATAGGAGCAGGCAAAATTGCAACTGTAGTTCGGTACGAAGAAAAGTTGAATTTCATCCTGGTCACGTCTGTCCAGAAAGTCGAGATAGGCAAGTCTGAATGCTTTTTTTTCTGCGGCTTCATCCACGACATATCCTTTTTCCCGCAAATGAACCAGCGTTTCATTTTGTTGGGTGGCCAAAAGGAATGGATTCGTTTCCTTGCATGAAAGCAAGATTTCTTTTTCCTCGGGGGAAATCAAATCTGCGCTTCCATACAAGGGATTAACGATCAAAAACTCCGAAGAGTCTTTTACCGGTGTCAAAATGTTGTGATGCGATTGCATAACTCAATCGTGACAGCCGGCAATCGTGGTTGACACTTTGGCACAGCATTGTGCCTGTTTGGTGTCCTTGCTGTTTTTGCAGCAAGCTTTTTTAACCAGATTTTTCATGACGGATAATCATTTATGAAACCAACCTGCATGTAAATTGGGTTTCGGGTGATTGTAACGGACATGCCCGTATGTCTTATTTGCTGGATTTTATGGTAAAGCTGCACACCTGAGCATGCCCTTTTTCGTAGGGTGTAGATTCTTCCAAAATATTCACATGGTCAAAACCAGCTTGTTTCAACACCTGCATATATTCAGATTTGGTCATGGCTCCTGCCCAGCATTCTGCAACGGCAGTCGGATCATTCTGATAGATTTCCGGAATGGGGTTCACTGCATAAATATCGCTGACGACAAATGAGCCCCCTACTTTTAAGATGCGGAATATTTCATTCCAAACCTGTTGTTTGTCTGAACAGTGGTTGATGGTGCAATTGGAAATGACCCAATCTGCTGTTGCGTCCTTCAAAGGCAAGTTTTCGAGGTCAGAACGAATGATACGTGCCTGTTGAATGTCAAATTTTTTCAAATTTGATTGTGCTTTTAAGACCATGCCCTCAGACAGGTCGATGCCGTATACAAAACCGGAAGTGCCGACAAGTTCGGCCATCCGGATGACATCGTTTCCCCTGCCACTTCCCAAATCGACACAAGTTTGACCTTCTTTTGCTGCAACATGGTTGATGGCACCGCCACAAGACAGGCAGCAACCTGATTCACTTAAGTTCGAATATCGAACATTGATGGCTTCTTCAATCATTGTTGGACGTTTTTTTGTCTTTTTTCTGAAAACTATTTAAAAGCAAACCGCCAAGTGCCATTCCCCAGATGGTGCTAATATACGGATTTGACGTGATTGGACAAGTACCGTTTGCACATCCGATCCATTTCCAATATAAAAAACCGGCAACGGCACCCAATAATATGCCAATGAAGGTCAATCGGTGTTTGCGAATAAAAATGGGACAATTCATTTTCATGTGTAAAATGTTTTGAGTAGGAAATATTTGCAAAAATAAATAAAATATTGGAAAGTACGAAAAGAAAGACAAAAAAAGAAAAGCCGTATATTTGCCACCCTAATCAAGGATTCATGAAAGTCTGTATCGCTGAAAAACCCAGTGTCGCGCGAGAAATCGCTGCCATTTTAGGTGCCAACTCCAAAAAAGATGGGTACCTGGAAGGAAATGGTTATCAGGTTACCTGGACGTTCGGTCACCTTTGCACCTTGAAAGAACCCCAGGATTATGCCAACGAATGGCGTTTCTGGAATTTGAGCCATTTGCCCATGATACCGCCAAGGTTTGGCATCAAACTCATTGAACAAGACGGTTATAAGAAGCAATTTGCGGTGATTGAAAAGTTGGTTACAGCGGCCGAAGAAGTCATCAATTGCGGAGATGCCGGGCAGGAAGGGGAGTTGATTCAGCGATGGGTTTTGCAAAAAGCCGGCTGCACTTGTATTGTGAAAAGGTTGTGGATTTCTTCTCTGACCAGCGAATCCATTCGGGAAGGCTTTACCCACTTGAAGCCGCAGGAGGCCTATCAATCGCTTTATGAAGCAGGTTTGTTGCGCGCCATCGGTGATTGGTTGTTGGGCATGAACGCCACCCGTTTGTATACGGTGAAATATGGCAAAGACAAGCAGGTATTGTCCATCGGAAGGGTTCAAACGCCGACTTTGGCTTTGATTGTGCATAGACAACAGGAGATAGAACTTTTTAAACCTGAAAAATACTGGGAGTTGAAAACAACCTACCGCGATGTGGTATTTTCAGCCACCAAAGGTCGGTTTTCATCCGTAGAGGAAGGTACTGAATTCCTTCAAAAAGTGCAGGATCACGACTTTGCCATATCGGATATTCAGTTTAAAAAAGGAACCGAAGCGCCTCCCAGGTTGTTCGATTTGACTTCCTTGCAGGTGGAGTGCAACAAAAAGTTTGCATTCTCAGCCGATGAGACCCTGAAATACATACAGTCGTTGTACGAAAAGAAACTCACCACATATCCCAGGGTTGATACGACCTATTTGAGTGATGACATTTATCCCAAAATTGAACCGACACTGAAAAATCTCCAATCGTATGCGGCGCTGACCCAAAAAGTGCTCTTGGGAAAAATACCCAAGAGCAAAAAGGTGTTTGACAATTCGAAGGTGACCGATCACCATGCCATCATTCCAACGGGTGTGGCTTCAAACAGTTTGACCGAGCAGGAACGTCAGGTGTACGATTTGATTGTCCGTCGTTTTATCGCCGCTTTCTATCCGGATTGCAAATTCTCTACGACCACCGTTTTGGGTTCAGTCGAGGACATCCCTTTTAAGGCCACAGGGAAACAAATTCTGGAACCGGGATGGCGGGTTATTTTTGAAAAAGAAAAGATCAGTACTTCCGACGATCCAAATCAACCGGTGGATGAGGAAAAGGTGCTGCCAACATTTGTCAAGGGAGAATCTGGTGCGCATTTTCCGGATTTGTCCGAAAAACAAACGCAGCCCCCCAAACCCTATACGGAAGCCACGTTGTTGCGCGCGATGGAAACGGCGGGAAAGTTGGTGGAAAACGATGATTTGCGGGATGTCCTCAAAGAAAATGGCATCGGAAGGCCTTCGACCAGAGCCAACATCATCGAAACGCTTTTTAAGCGCAATTACATTCGCAAGGAACGAAAGAATTTATATGCCACATCAACCGGTGTGGAGCTGATTGAAACCATCCAGGATGAGTTATTGAAGTCGGCTGAATTGACAGGGCTTTGGGAAAAAAAATTGCGCCAGATTGAACGAAAAGAGTACGATTCGGGTGTGTTTTTGGAAGAATTGAAACAGATGGTGACCGATGTGGTTTGTCATGTTAAAAACCCCAAACAGAAGGGGTGAACCTCCCTCATTTTGCTAAGCCGAGTTTGCAAAATCGAGATTTCTTGTTATCTTTGTCGTTCCAATCGCAGCGAACCAAATGGAAAGATTTTACCGTACCCATAAATACTTGGTCGAACATGTGGAAACCCATGTGCGCAGGCAGTTGATGGATGAAATTGACTGGAACGATCGCCTGATTGGAATCAAGGGAAGTAGGGGCGTTGGTAAAACGACTTTTTTGTTGTCCTATGCCAAGGAAAAATTTGGCACCGACCGTTCATGCCTCTACATCAATTTAAACCACTTTTATTTTACCCAACACAGTTTGGTCGATTTCGCCTTGGAATTTTGCAAACGCGGAGGTAAAACGCTTTTAATTGATCAGGTCTTTAAGTCACCCGATTGGTCGCGCGAATTGAGAGAAATCTACGATTCCTGCCCCGATCTACACGTGGTCTTTTCCGGTTCTTCTGTCATGCGGTTGATCGAAGACAATACCGATTTGGCCGACATTGTCCGATCATACAACCT
Organism: uncultured Bacteroidales bacterium; assembly: GCA_964472175.1. Lineage (GTDB taxonomy): Bacteria > Bacteroidota > Bacteroidia > Bacteroidales > UBA1402 > UBA8389. Next base: position 17,601 of record CAYYJF010000005.1, read on the forward strand.
GAGGGGTTTCTCTTTTCGGGAATTCCTCAATTTGATGGCAGGGACTGATTTTCAAATATATAGCCTTGAAGAGATCTTATACGGACACCAAAAGATTGCCGCAGAAATTATTTCTAAAGTAAGTCCGCTGGATTATTTTCAGGATTATCTGCATCACGGTTTTTACCCATTTTTTCTGGAAAAACACAATTTCTCGGAAAACTTGTTGAAGACCATGAATATGATGATTGAAGTGGACATTTTACTGATCAAGCAAATAGATTTAAAATATTTGCCAAAAATCCGTAACTTGCTCTATATGATTGGTCTGGATGCACCTTGTGCACCCAATATCAGTCAGTTTAGCAATGAAATTGATATTTCGAGAGCGACGGTGATGAATTACATCAAGTATCTCAAAGATGCCAGGCTGATTGATACCCTTTATCCATTGGGTGAATGCTATCCAAAAAAACCTTCCAAGTTGTACCTGCACAACACCAATTTGATCCACGTTTTACAAGACAAGCTGAAAGTGGACAAACTGGCCATCTGCGAAACCTTCTTTTACAATACGGTGCACCGCAGCAATAAAGTAAATCAGGGGAAAAAAGGTACGCAATTTATTTTGAACGGAACAGAAAGTTTTCGGGTTTGTGCCGGTAAACTGACCGGTAAAAACAATCCGGATCTCTGGTATGCCGTTGATAAATTGCAAGTAGGTCAGGATAATATCATTCCGCTTTGGCTTTTTGGATTTTTATATTGAAACGACAACATTTGATACAAACAATTAATCTTTCTCGTATGACCAAACAGAAAAAATTCTTAACCTGTGACGGGAATCAGGCCGCTGCACACATAGCTTATATGTTCAGCGAAGTCGCTGCGATTTATCCCATCACGCCATCATCCACAATGGCAGAATATGTGGACGAATGGGCCGCAAACGGCCGCAAAAATATTTTTGGTGAAACCGTTCAGGTTCAGGAAATGCAATCTGAAGCCGGTGCTGCCGGTGCGATGCATGGTGCTTTACAAGCCGGTGCGTTGGCCAATACCTTTACCGCTTCACAAGGATTGTTGTTGATGGTGCCCAACATGTACAAGGTTGCCGGTGAATTGCTTCCCGGTGTTTACCACGTATCTGCCCGCGCTTTGGCTGCACAAGCCTTGTCTATTTTTGGTGATCACCAGGACGTGATGGCTGTTCGTCAGACCGGATGTGCCATGTTGGCTACCGGTTCGGTTCAGGAAGTCATGGATTTGGCTGCTGTTGCCCATTTGGCTACCATCAAAACCAGAATTCCTTTTGTTCATTTCTTTGACGGATTCCGTACATCACACGAAATCCAGAAAATCGAAGAAATGCAGATGGAAGAAGTTGCCGGTTTGTTGGATCAAAAAGCCCTCGCTGAATTCCGCGAAAGGGCTTTGAAACCCGAAAAACCCGTGTTGCGTGGTACAGCTCAAAACCCAGACACTTACTTCCAAAGCCGTGAAGCTTCCAACCCCTTCTATGACAACGTCGTACCTGTGGTTGAAGAATACATCAACGAAATCAACAAAATCACCGGTCGCAATTACGGCTTGTTCGATTATTACGGTGCTCCCGATGCAGAACGTGTGGTGATAGCCATGGGGTCCGGTACTGAGGCATTGCGCGAAGGTATTGATTACCTGGTTGACAAAGGTGAAAAAGTGGGCATGGTTGCCGTACATTTGTATCGTCCCTTCTCTGCCAAGCATTTCCTGGCAGCAGTCCCCGAAACCGCTAAGAGAATCTGCGTTCTGGACAGAACCAAAGAACCCGGTGCAACAGGCGAACCTTTGTATTTGGATGTCAAAGATTGCTTCTACGGAAAAGAAAATGCTCCTGTCATTGTTGGCGGTCGTTATGGTTTGTCTTCCAAAGACTTTACACCTGCTCAGGTGTTGGCCATTTACGAAAATTTGGGCATGAATGTTCCCAAAAATCATTTCACTGTGGGCATTGTTGACGATGTAACGTTCACCTCATTGCCTTTGAAAGAAGAAATTGCTTTGGGTGCTGCCGGTACTTTCGAAGCCAAATTTTATGGATTGGGTGCTGACGGTACCGTTGGTGCAAACAAAAACTCCATTAAAATTATCGGTGACAATACGGACAAAAAAGTTCAGGCCTATTTCGCTTACGACTCCAAAAAGTCTGGCGGTTTCACCTGCTCTCACCTGCGTTTTGGCGATTCAGAAATACGTTCAACCTATTTGGTGACAACCCCCGACTTTGTTGCTTGTCATGTTCAGGCATATTTGAATTTGTACGATGTAACCAAAGGCTTGAAAAAGAATGGTACGTTCTTGTTGAATACTGTTTGGAATGCAGAAGAGGTGAAAAAACACCTGCCCAATAAGGTGAAAAAGTACCTGGCTGCCAACAACATCACGATGTACATCATCAATGCCACGGACATAGCGCAAGAAATTGGTTTGGGCAATAGAACCAACACCATTTTGCAATCTGCCTTCTTCAAAATCACCAACGTCATTCCTTACGAATTGGCCGTTGAAAAAATGAAATATGCCATCAATAAGTCTTATGGCAAAAAAGGGGAAAGCATTGTCAATATGAACTATGCTGCCGTGGATCGTGGTGGAGACTACCAATTGGTGGAAATCCCCGCTGAATGGGCTACTTTGTCTGAAGAAGCCACCATTGTTGATCCTAGCATTCCTGCATTCGTCAGAGATGTGGTCATGCCCATCAATGCACAAGCCGGTGATGATTTACCCGTTTCTGCATTCAAAGGCCGTGAAGATGGTACCTGGGAACAAGGTACAGCTGCCTACGACAAACGTGGTGTTGCTGCCAATGTTCCTGTTTGGCAAGCCGAAAATTGCATACAATGTAACCAATGTGCTTATGTTTGCCCCCACGCTTGTATCCGTCCTTTCGTTTTAGACGAAGCTGAACAAGCCATGGCACCGGAAAGCTACAATACGCTAAAAGCCGTCGGCAAACAATTTGCCGGAATGACTTTCCGCATTCAAGTAGGTGTCCTCGACTGTTTGGGTTGCGGCAACTGTGTGGATGTATGTCCGGGTAACAAAGGCAACAAAGCTTTGGCCATGACTCCGATTGAAGGCGAATTGCCCAATCAGGCCAACTGGGATTTCTCCGTTAAAAACGTGAAGAGCAAACAACATTTGGTTGATGTTCAATCCAATGTGAAGAATTCACAGTTCGCAACACCTTTGTTTGAGTTCTCCGGCGCTTGTTCCGGTTGTGGTGAAACGCCTTATGTCAAATTAATTTCACAATTGTTTGGTGACCGTCAAATGGTGGCCAATGCAACCGGTTGTACGTCTATCTATTCGGGTTCTGCACCCTCAACACCTTATACCACCAACGAAAACGGCCGTGGTCCGGCTTGGGCAAACTCCTTGTTCGAAGACAACGCCGAATTTGGTTTGGGTATGGTCTTTGCCGTTGATACCATGCGTGACCGTTTGGCCGGCTTGTTTGAAAAAGGTCTGGCCTGCACCTGCTGTGGTGACGAATTGAAAGGTTACTTCACCGAATGGTTGGAAAACAGAGAAAACGCTGCAAAAACGGTTGAATTGGAAGCCAAAATCACGCCGCTGGTCAATGCTTGCGATTGTGATGTTTGCAAAGCCATTCGTCCGCTCACCGATTACATCATCAAAAAATCACAATGGATTATCGGTGGTGACGGTTGGGCTTATGACATCGGTTTCGGTGGTTTGGATCACGTGCTGGCTTCAGGCAAGAATGTCAATGTTTTGGTTGTTGATACCGAGGTGTATTCCAACACCGGTGGTCAATCGTCCAAATCAACGCCTGTTGGTGCCGTTGCTAAATTTGCTGCATCCGGCAAACGCATCCGTAAGAAAGATTTGGGTATGATAGCTGCAACCTACGGTTACGTTTATGTGGCTCAAATTGCGATGGGTGCCAGCCAATCTCAAACCTTGAAAGCCATCCGTGAAGCCGAAGCATATGACGGACCTTCTTTGATCATTGCTTATTCTCCATGTATCAGCCACGGTTTGAAAGCCGGTATGGGCAAAGCACAACAAGAGCAAATTGATGCTGTTGAGTGCGGTTATTGGCACATGTATCGCTTCAACCCCATGTTGGAAGCTGAAGGCAAAAACCCCATGCAACTCGATAGCAAAGAACCCGATTGGAGCAAGTTCCAGGACTTCCTCAAAGGAGAAGTACGCTACAATTCCTTGTTGAAAACCTTTCCACAGGAAGCTGAAGAATTGTTCAAAGCAGCCGAAGAAAATGCCAAATGGCGTTACAACGGCTATAAAAGGTTGGCTGAAAACAAATAATGAAAACCTTTTTTCCTTCGGGAAAAGTTGAATCATAGAAACGGGAATGTCATTTAATGGCATTCCCGTTTTGTTTTTATGTAAAAAAGTTTGGTTAAGTATGCCTAAAAATAAATTATTTGTTCAAGTTGGAAATATGAATAATTAATACGTACTTTTGTGCCATCAATTTTTGTGTTCTTTTCCTTGATGAATTTGTATGAATCTCACACCAAAATGCTGTAAAATGAAAACAAAAGCTTGTATTTTATCGTTTTTGATGACCTTCTTTGTTGTCTCTTCGCTGTCTGCTGCGGATACTTTTTCATACAATGGAATTCAATACATGAAAACGCCGGATTACGGCTCCAATACCGTAGCTGTTATTCAGGGTACCTATAGTGGAGACATTGTTGTTCCCAATTGGGCCACGGATCAATCAGATCAGTCTGTTTATGAAGTCGTTGCTGTCTATCAATATGCCTTTTATTCATGTACGAATCTGACAACTGTAACGTTGGGAGATTCGATTCAATACATTTATCCCAACGCCTTTGCGTATAGCGCACAATTGACTTCAGTCAATTTTCCTTCAAAACTCGTTTCTATCGGGAACAACGCTTTTTCAAATTGTACAGCGTTGCAGTCTGTGAGCATTCCCAATTCAATGACGAGCCTGGGGTCTGCCGTATTTTCCAGTTGTACCTCACTCGACAATATCACAGTAGGATCACTCAATCCATTATATGCTTCAAACAATGGCCTGTTATATAATAAAAGTGTGGAAAACCTCCTCCAATGTCCTGCAGGAAAAATGGGAGAGATCATTTTGCCTACATCGGTTCAGCGCATTTCAAGTGAAGCCTTTAAAGGATGTTCCAAAATCACATCTGTCACCATTCCGGATGGTGTGGAATTGATACCAAACAATGCATTCCTAAATTGTACCTCGCTCAGTACTATTTCTCTGGGCGATGGTCTAGAATCTATTGATTCATACGCATTTAAGAATTGCTCGACGCTGATGTTTGTCAATTTGCCAGATTTGGTGTATGCCATCGGAGACAATGCTTTTGAAAACTGTACCAGCCTGGACAACGTCGATTTTAGTCCCGCTTTGACCACCATCGGACAGAAATGTTTTCTGAACTGCAGCAATCTGAATTCATTTTCCCTGCCAACGCTGGTCTCCAGAATTGGCGTGGAAGCGTTCAAAGGATGCAGCGATTTAAGAGAAGTCGCATTGTCAGACTCCCTGAAAATCCTTGGGCAATATGCTTTTATTGGATGCCCCAATTTGACATCCATCCATGTGTCCACATTGAACAATTACTTTTCATCCAAAGAAGGCGTTTTGTATACCAAAGGGTTGATCGATTTGGTCTGCTGCCCAGCTGGCAAAACGGGTGCTATGGTCATTCCTGAAACAGTCAGAACGCTGCAAGGAAAGTCGTTCTATGAGTGTGTAGCCCTTACTTCCGTGACCATTCCAGCTTCAATCGATCCCATCGGTTTTGGCGGTTATGTTTTCTATGGATGTACAGGTCTGTTGTCCATTCATGCCAAACGCGAAGTCCCGGTCGATTTGTTTTCAGCCACCCAAACTTTTGGACAAGTAAGTAAATCCAGTTGCACCCTTTATGTGCCTGTTGGTTCGCTTACGACTTACAGCAATGCCTACCAATGGAAGGATTTCTTTCATATTGTCGAAGAAAGTACATCGAACCTATCCGAAACTGCCACTTCTTCGATGCAAGTCCAGGTAAATGGCTCACTTTTGACTGTAAGCCATTTGCGTATTGGACAAGTGATTCGCGTATACAACAGCAATGGCATATGCCTCTTCACGAATACAGCCCACGACAGCAGCCTAAATTTCCAACTTCCCACCCTCGGCCTCTATTTGGTTTCAGACGGAAGTCAAACGTTGAAAGTTTCCGGAAACTAAAAGAATCTAAATCATCACGATAATCAATGGGAACATTTCATTCCCATTGTTATCGTGAATGCCTTTTTTTTGAAATTTGAATTTAAAACATTAGTTTTAAAAAATAATTGACTACATTGCAAGAAAATCATACTTCGTATTAACACATTCTATCATGAAACACCACATTCCAATGTTTCTTTTGTTGCTTTCAAGTTGTCTTGTCACCAAAGAAGTTAAAAATGGAGTAAGTCTGTCGGTTTTATTTGAATTCAAAGACTAATGTCAGGAATGTTTATGCTGTAGATAATTCAAATTAATGATAATGAAGAAATGTATCCAGTTCGTTATACTGTCATTCCTTTTGGTCGGTTGTAAAGAGAAGAATGCTTTATTTATTGACACTTTTTTGATAGAAGAAAATGTGAAAGCCCAAGATGTTGGGTCGAAGATGGTTTCAGAGGTTTCATTTACGCCACTTAATGATACTTTGAAAATGCCCATTGGAGACGTTACAAAACTCCTGGTATCTGGTGATAAGTATTTTATTCTTGATTCGAAAATGACTCAATCGTTGAGTGGTTTTAATTTTAATGGGGAACCAATAAAAACATACAATCACTTGGGTTCTGGTCCAGATGAGTACATCCAAATTGGTGATTTTGACATAGATGCAAAATCAAAGCATATAGCGATGTTTTGTTTTCCACCTAAAATTGTCGTGTTGGATTCAATGTTTCAAATGATTCGCGTCGTGCCAATCAAGGAAAAGTATTTTGACAGAATCGCAATCATGGATGAGAATGTATTGCTGTATAGTAAAAACGATGGCATTGTAAAACGATATTCTCTCCTAAAAAATGAATTTTATGATTGTTTGAAAATTGATGCTTTGGCCGGATATGTACTGAGTACAAAAGATCGGTGCTTTTATAGAGATGGTCAAGATTTGTATTTTTATACTCCTGGAAATGATGCTATTTACAAATACGCAGACTCAAAATTTGAAAAGGTATTTGGTTTGAAATATAAGGGATTAGAAATATTGAGTAAAGTCTACGATAAAACAACAGAGGCAGTAAAGGTCGATGCTGTCGTGGATTACCAAATTCCATCGATTGTGGCCATGTCGTCTTTTAATAACCAGTTTACCTTTGTGTATACCTATAACTTTGTGTATAGAAAATTTACCTATGATTTGAGATGTAGAAAGCAAACGGATGAGATTCTGAGTTTTATTTCCGAATTAGGCACGTCTTTTTTTTATGATAAATGCTTATATGTTTGTGGCTTTCCTGCTAGATTTTTTGATACACAAAGCCAAGCGTATCAACAATTTTTCAAGGGTGTCGTTCATCAATCAACTGTTATTTCGAACAGTGAAGAGCATCCTATAGTTGTAAGATATAAACTCAAATGAACTCAGAAGTATCATGGAAAAAATTAAATGTATCACGCCGGTTTTTGGCTGGAAAATATATTGTTACAAGTATGAAAAAGTTGAAGTTTTCATTAGTCATTGCTTTTTGGACATTTCTATTCCTCATTTCATTGTATTTGATTGCATTGGCCGTGCAATCTATTTTAAATGATATTGCTGTTTGGGAAGATTTGTATTATTGTCCTGAAGATTTGAACCGACGTTTACTGGTGGCTGGGTTCGCATTGTGTTTTTTGTCCATGACTTCGATCATCCTATTTGCGGTACTCCATCTAATGTCTAATAGGGTAAAACTTTGGGGGAAACCGTTTCTTGGTTATGACAAAGCGCTGAAAGGTCTAAGTCGATTGTGGTCTATTCTGATTGTTTTGGGGGTGCTGCTATTAAGCGCATCCTTACTGGTCAATTGGATTTTCGATTTTGAATACGGATTAAGCCCTTTATCCTTGTATTTGATATATCAAGGGTTTGTTCTGGTTGTTATGGGTGTATTTATTATGTTTCTAATCCATTATTTAAAAAAAAAGTGAGCATCGAAAATCCTATAAATGAGTAGGATGTGTAAAAATCGTAAACAAAATAAAAATTAACACACAATTAATATAATGTATATTGAAATATTGTTCGTATATTTCGGAAAAATATAAATAACATTAAATAATGAAGCTTTTATGAACTATTTTGTACTCCGAAAAAGTGCCCTTTATATCATATGGTCATTGTCTGTTTTGCTCCTGTTGATTGGGTGCAAAAAGGATGAGTCAAGACAAGAAGCAAAGCAAATCATTAAAGAGTGGGTTGGAAAACGTATTGAGTTTCCAAAAGACATTCCCTATACTGTTGTGGGAAAAGAAGTTGCATCATTTCAGCGTCAATTATTGTTTGATTCAGACTACAAAGTGTTACTTTTTGTGGATTCGGCGGGTTGTAGTGATTGTCGTATGAAATTATTTGGTTGGCGGCAATTGATGCAGGAATCAGATAGCCTTTTTCAAGGTAGATTAAAGTTCTTGTTCTATTTCCAGCCAAAGAATAAGAACCCCAAAGAATTGGAATATATTTTACGTCGAAATCGGTTTGAGTATCCTGTATTTGTTGACGTTGAAAATCGACTGAATGCGGTCAATCATTTTCCGAAAGATGCCTCGTATCAATGTTTCTTATTAGATAAGAATAATCAGGTGTTGCTTGTCGGAAACCCCTTGTTGAGCCAACCGGTTTGGGCTTTATTCAAGAAGCTGATTTCTGAAAATGAGGGAAAAGCATCCTCGGATAAAACGACCATCGAATCAAATAAGCTGGTTCATGATTTTGGTGAGATCAAAACAGATAAAACTTATAAGAGCTCATTTGAGTTGAAAAATACCGGAAATCTTCCATTGGTTTTGTATCAGGTGGATGCCTCATGTGGATGTACACATGTGGACTGGAATAAACAGCCCATCAAGCCGGGACAGTCAACCAAAATTGCAGTGGAGATAAAAATGGATGATGCAGGATATTTCAATAAGACCCTGGAGGTCTTTGGAAATATGGAACCCTCACCTCTTTTATTAAAAATAACAGGAACGGCAATTAACTAAAGAAATGGTGAGAAAGACAGAAATAGGAGTGTGAAAAAATTGATGTTTTTTTTCATCCATGACGAAGGAAAGAAAGGGGCGGAAAATTGTCCGTACTACTATGCCCAGACAATGCCACCGCCCCAATTTTCCTTTCATAAAGAAAGGAGGTGCACAAAAGTACAGAATTAAATTAAAATTACAAATTGATTTAGGTTGTTGAAATGATAGATACAACCCGCTTATTTTCAGTTTAAACTTTATTTTTAGAACAATGAAAAAAATAAATAAAAAATCCTTTGTGGTCGGTTTGGCCGCTATTGCCATCGCAGTTGGAGCGGCAGTGAATGTTGGGCTTTTTTCAAAGAAAGACAAACTGATGTCAAATCTAACGCTGGAAAATGTTGAGGCGCTTGCTGATTTTTGGGAGTATTACGATAAGACTGATTTTTTTGCAAAAATGAGTTCGACACCCTACTATAAACATCAAGGACAACTACACCTGAAAATTAAAGGGGTATCAATTGATCTTGTAAATGTTGAAATAGGAGGTATAATCGGGTTTTTATATGAATGTAAATCTGTTCTATATCCCAATACTTGCGATACGTCTAAGGAAAGATTTGAAAAAGTTCAATAATTAGCCCCACTTGTGAGTGTAAATTCACAAGTGGGTGAATATAAATTCAATATGAAATACATCTCATTATATATTATTAGCATGATTTTCTTTATTTCATGCATTAAGGAAAAAAAAGATTTAAATAGTTTTAAACCAGAGGAATTAGTCGTAGTGTCATTTGATAAATTAAACAACGAACAAACATACCTTCAGCTAATTGATTCAATTCGTATTTGTCCTCTTGGGCGAAATGATAACTTTTTTTTATCAGAAAGATCTCAATTGAAAGTTACGTCTGATCTATTTCTGTTTTTAGACAGAAATATATTATTTGTGTATGATAAAACAGGAAATTTCAAATATAGAATAGAGTGTAGAGGTAATGGGCCAGAGGAATATAATAATATTTCAAATGTGTTTGTAATAGATACAATGATCGGTATTCATGACAATTTTAGAAAATCCGTTTTGCTTTTTTCTATGAAGTCGGGGAATTTTGTATGTCGCAAAAAAATAGAATGTGGAGCAGATGAGGTTATCCCTTTGAATGATACACTTTATGTCGCTTTTATAAAGGAATTGGCAAATTATGAGAAAATGAAGATTCCATATGGTATTGCAATAATAAACAATAATGGAGATATAGTTCGAAAAGATATTCCCTTGACCGAATGGATTCTTACATCGTCTCTTAAACATGCTAAGAATTCTGTTTTTGCTTGTAATGATGATGAGATACTTTTTTTGCCTGTCTTGTCAAATCGGATTTTTTCAATAGGATCAGATAGTGTTTATTGTAAATATTTTATCGATTATGGTGATAAAAATATTCCAGAAGCATTTCTTTATGAAAATCAAAAGAAAATGAATTCAGATTTTCCCAATGTAGTTCGTCAAATATTAAATAATGAATGGATTCTTATGACCGATTATCTTCAGAATTCGAACGATTTTATATACTTCATGTCAGCACCAAAGAGCACTTTATACTATACTCTTTATGATAAGAAAATTAAAAAGGCATATACAGCTAATTTTCAAAAGCTGCCGGATCCGTGGAGCTTTGTTTTAAAACCATATATTTCATCTTTTCAAAATACTTTTTACGAATATGTATCTGTTAGTGAGCTAAAAATGTTTATGAAAAATCGAGTAAAGGATATTCGTCTTACTCAATTCCAGAATCAAATTGAAGATTTGTTATCGAATGGGGATTATGAAAACGAAGATTTTTTACTCGTTATGGTTAGTACTTCTTCCAAAATTACTAAGCATCAATAAAAAAGACTTTGCAGTTTTAATATTTCTCGTTTGCCGATGGAATTCATATACAGAGAATGCTCACAACTTATTTTATATTACGTATTTGAAAGATAATCAATAAACGAGATGCAATATCAATCTTGAGTATAGAAGTGTTCAATCAAATTTTGAGGTTTAAATTTATAATTAAATGAAAGCAAACGTAGTCCTTGTCTGTTTTATCATTCTAATTACAATATCATGTAAAAGGGATGCGACGAAAATCCATAAAATCACTGAAAAGATCAATTCAACGCCATTGATGACAAACAATTACAGTGATGATATTATTACCATCAACAATGAAGAGATAGAAGAAATTCCATTTTTGGAGTTTAACAACATGCTCAAAAGCATCAAATATGTTGGCGTAAAATCAAGTGAACCTGTTGGCGGGGTTTATCAAATGATGGTGTATGATGATCGCGTCTATATGCTGGACAATCAAACGGAAAAAGTGTTCATTTTTGGAACCGATGGTCGTCAAATTAATATAATTGACAGCAAAGGTGGTGGACCAAAAGAATATGTTGGACTTGGTACAATGTGCATTTCTAGAGCGGATAAACAGTTGATTGTGAGCGATCGTTTAAACAACAGATTGTTGTATCATACGTTGGATGGTCAATTTCTTCGCAAGGTTAAGGGTGTCACAGGTAGTTTTATAGAAAGCTATGGGAATAAAGTGATTACTCAATTGGGATTTGGACAATCCTATAGTAATGAGATGAGCTCCAATTTCAATTATATTTCATCCATTGAAGATTCGGTAGTCTATAAAGCTTTTCCTATACTCCCCATTCAAAAAGAAGCAGTGGTATTGCCCACTTTGTTTTACAACAATTCGGAGGAGCTGTTGTGTTTGCCTTTGTTTTCAGATACTGTCTATCAATTTGATAGTGATTCAACCTATCGTCAGAAATACGTGATCAAACAGAAAAAAAGTTTTTCCTGTAAAAGTCAGTCGGATATGAGTCTTGACGAAAAAATCAAGTTGATGCGGAATGATCATTATTCGACTTTGAAAGATCCTTTTTTAGAAACCGATTCCTATATATCTTACGCCATTCAAACACTTGGAAAAGAGGAACAATTCTTCAAGTCAACCTTCTATTATTACGATAAGAAAAAAGGCAAGTCCTTTGTGTCGAAAGAACAAAGCCTGTCTAGTTTGATTAATTACATTCCATCACCAACTGCGATTTATCAAAATCAATTTGTGGGTTATTTGCCAGCCTCAACCATTAAGAACCTAAGGGAAATTAGAAAGAAGCACCCATTTAAAATCGACAATGAGGAATTGCGTCATTTGATTGATTCAAATACAGAATGGGAATTCATTATGGTCTATTTTGAATTTAAATAGTCAGATATTCAGGCACTTCACTGTATTCCAAAGACCCCCAAACCTATTAGAAAAATACCAAATGAAATTCAGATACCAATCGTTATACCTGTTTGCCTTCATTCTTTCTATTTGTTACGCTTGTTCCGGCACGGATCGAGCAGAAGTGAAGCGTGCAGAGGGCATTGAACTGGCCATTCAGCATGTTTGTAAGCGCTTTGACGTGCAAAATTGTTCGTATGTGATAGATTGTGGAACTGGACATGAACGCAAGAATCTGGATGCTTCACTTGGAATTGTGGCTGATGGAAGGCTTTTTTTAAATGGCTTTGTGATGCCCCTTTACCTGAGGGAAGTATTGCGTGAAAGTACTAAAAATATACAGGATTCGGCATCGGACAACCGATTGAATGGTGATTCGTTGTTGCAGAAATACTTGCCACAGATTGCAGATAAGTCACTTAAAGTGAATGATTTGATACGAATTCCGGCAGAACAGGAAACGATTGAACCAAAAATGGCTGATTCGACTTCAAAATGGATTCAGACGTTGACTTCAACAAGTAGGCTGACAATTGAACAGTTTGGGGCTGATCAAGTAGGATTGGAATTGTACAGATCGGATAAAGAGGGACAAACTGAAATTCGATGGAATAGCTTGATGCAGGATTTGATGCATGTATCCCGGTATTTTGATCAGGAGCAGATCTCGGGGTATCGTCCCATTGGAAAAGGCATTCGTGATCCATACCCAACTTGGTACGCACACAATTTAATTGGAATGGCTGGTTGGCAAATCATTAGATTTGAGCATCACGTGGTGCTTTGGCAATATTTTCGTTCGGGAAAAACGGACATTCTGATGCTCAAAGGAATCGATCGACCCTTCTTTGTTTCGGTGGCTTTCCCTTGTGGAAATATGTCTCATCCCTTACTTGGAAATCAACACGATATCTTGCTTTCACCTTTTGCGACAGCCATTTTAAAGGCTGTTTTTCCAATGGAGGATTCGGTTGAAATGGCAAATCTAGAACCCGATTATTCAGCAAATCTGACTGCTTTAAGCAAACAGTTTGAAATTTTAAAACACAAGCCATATAACTTTCTCTATTATAAGGAATTGCTATCAACTGCCTTGTCTCTGGAAAAAAAAGATGCATCCCGCTCGGATGCCTTGTTTCAACTCTATGGCAAATTTGTTGCCGGCGCTCTTCCGCGTGAGGTTTATCAAAAACCATTGTTGGCTTCGTTCCACTATGTTCCGGACAATTTCAAGGGCAATGCTGTTTTTACTTTGGATACAACGACCAGGGTCACCATTCAGGCAATTACTCAAAAGCAATTTGGAACGGATAAGGGCATACGTGATGGCATTGATGCCGTAGAGGTTCATTTTGGTACTCAAAACGCATCAAAAACCATGACTCATTTTTATCATACTTTATTCAGGGATTATGATCGGATAGAAGGCGTTTTTGACCAAAACCATCCGGCCAGCTATGTATTCAGGGATTTGGATGATACCTCCTATGCGGTTGCCGTTCGGATCCCCTGGGAAAATATTGGAATCAATCCCATGAACGTGCGACCCGGAATGCGTATCAAATTTGATGCGGTACTGTATGACAATGACATTGTTGAATATCGAAAAAGTGTGCTTGCATGGTCTGTGCTTCAGAGAGATAATCTGCAGAAGCCCGATAGCATGGGTGAATTGGTTTTGTCGATCAAGCCAACAGCCTCTCGAGCTAATATGTATGCTTGTCGTTATTTGGAGATGAATGCATCGGAATCTCTGGATGGAATATGGAACAAAAGATCGGTTCAGGACTTAAAGTCTTGCCCCATTGTACAACCCGTTGCCAAAGGCACTTGGAGCAACAATGACAATGCAGGAGGGTTCAAAGCTTTTTGGAATAAGCATGCACTTTATGTCGTTGTTGAGGCCTTGGACAATATCAAAAACACGCCCAACTTTTTGTATCCCGATAAGGCTTATTTGGAAAGGGCCAATGGCGGTTCCATTTGGAAAGCCATGGGAACCAGAATGTTGAAAACACCCATTTATGTAACCCGACAAACGTTGACGCTCCCGGCAGGAACCTATCGGGTTCGATACCAATCCGACCGCAACCACTCTTTTGAACGGTGGTTGGAACCCATGTCGATGCTCGATAATTATGGAATGTGGGTTTGGAAAGAATAAATTAATCTTGAGGAGAAGGGGGTGGAATTAAGTCCGTACTACTAAGCCTAGAAAATGCCGCCGCTCAGTTTCCTCTCATAAAGAAAGGAGGTGAACCTATAAAGAAATAAATTGAATTAAGCATTTAAAAGATTAAAATTGAATCAACATTTTATTCATTAACTAAAAAAATATTAAATATTATGAAATCGAAGATGAAAAAAATAAAGTACATTTTTCTTTTTATGATTTTATTAATGGCCATTGTTGTTAATATTCGACTTGGGTTCGAGACAAATCATTTTCCAAATATTTCGTTGAATGATCTAAATGCATATGCAAATGACAATGTTCCGGAGTCATCGAGTGATACACCTAGGGCTCCTACTAAAAAAACCAGAACCCATTGTTCTATTACGCGTTATTATGAATCTGGTTCTGCTTCAGCAGGTAGTGCAAACTCTCAATCAAATTTAGGAGGTATGGTAGGCTATAACGCTTTATGGAGTGCATCTGTCTCTGGAAGCTTTTCATGGGGTAAAACAAAATCTGGTTCAAATAATCAAGCGCAATTTGTTGAAATTAGTTCAGATTATTGGGCGGATTTAATTTATTGCACGAATCAAACAACAGAATCGTGCAATCCATATAATCCATGTAGAGATTCAAATCTTTGGTGATAATTTATTGTGGAGGGTGTTACATACATCCTCCACAAAAAAGCAATTAATAATTAATAATAAAAAAAAATGAGAAAACTATTAATGCATACCCTGCTTTTGGGTTTCTTGGTCATATTTTGTTCCTGTGGTATATCTGGCCAGAAAATAGGTGTTGATACCAGTTTGTTACAAGAAATAAAAATCGATCCATCCGATAGCTCTTTAATGCTTTCGTCTGACAGTCTATTTGATAAAATTGATTTTATAAAACTTGAAACATCAGAGGAATGTATTGTTGGTAATATTTCTCAGTTGTTTTTTTTAGACACATTAATGATAGTTGTAGATAACCAGAGTACTAAAAGTATTTTCTTTTTCGATATGATGGGTAACTATAAATATAAAATATATAAACTCGGAAATGGTCCTGGTGAATATACAAGCATTTGGAATGTGTGTCTTACTCCAGACAACAAGCAGCTAGTAATTTATGATAACTTACAGCATAGAGTTTTATTCTATAGTATTAATGGTGAATATGTTAAGACAGAAAAACAGCCATTTATGTTAGACTATTTTGTATATATGAAGTCTGGATATAAAGCTTTTAATGTGGATGGGATGTTTGACGATAAACTTGGTAAAGAAAAAAATAAATCATTAATTGTGTCAACATCAGATAATAAGTTGGTTTACGGTTTTTGGGATTGCATTTATAGATCTGATTTTACTTACTCAAAAAATAGGATTCTTCGCAATTTCGGTGATCAAACTTTTTTTAGCCCAAACATTTCGGATACAATATATGAACTCACTGATGAGTCAATTCTCGCAAAATATCATATCAATCTCGGTGATTTTGGTATTCCCGAAATAAGAAAAATTTCAGATAAGGAATTTTCCAAACTGTTAGATTCACATTTTTTCTTTAATGGCGATTTTGTGGAACTTGAAAATTTTACTTATTTGAATATTATGACACGTTTCGGATATCCAGGTGCCGTTTATTCACATAAGGCAAAAAAAACCTTTTTACAATCTGGATTTGGAAAACATCCATTATTCATTTTTCTAAATAATCAGGTTCCTGTTGCAAGGTTTGATGATAATTCAATTGTAATACAAGTACCATCATATAATGTATTATCCTTAAAAAACAGATTGTGTGATGATAATTTAGAATACAAATCAGAATTGGATTTAATTTATCAAAATATGAATGAAAACTCAAATCCTGTTTTGTTTATATATCGTTTAAATAAGAATCTTGGATTATGAAAGACAAATTCAATTTCAAATACCTCATTTTCCCTTTACTATTACTGTCTATATTTGATGTGTTTTTACTCAAATCAAATATCGATTTAAGAGATAAGAATGAGTACTATGTGTCCAAAGATCGTACGATAAATGAATATGATTATTTCAGCACATACTATAAAAATTGTTTTGAAACATCCTTGCAAAATGATGGTTATATATTACAACCGATTCCACTACTTGATTCATTAAATAATGAAATAAGTATAAGGAAAATATTCAAGAATAAGAATAAAAGAATTTTAGTTTGTCGTTTCACCTCACTTAACTGTAAAGAATGTATAGTGTATATTCAACAAATGGCAAAACGTATGTCTGAAAAATTGGGGGTGGATAATGTGGTATTTTTTGGTTTTAGTTCGGACAATAGACAGTTTAATATACTTAGAAATCAGTGGGGATTAAATAAAATGCAAGTTTATAACACTTTGGGTCTTTTTGATCTACCCATTGAAAATCAAAGCATACCCTATTTTTTTGTATTAAGTGATTCATTACAAATATCTTCAATATTTGTGCCTGATAGAACCATGCCAAAAGCCTCTGAAATATATTTAAACTCCATCAATAAGAAATACTTTAATTAATTATGAAATAATGAATTATTATCCTCAATGAAAGCCACAAGCTATTTATATCTATCTGTTTTGTTTATCATCACCGTGTTCCTGACAGCATGCAATGGTGGTGATCATAAGGCGCTGAAAAAAACTTTCAAGCTGGCTGAAAAGAATGTTTCGGAATTGAAGCAGGTTCTGGATCATTACAGCCAACCGAAGGATAGTTTGAAGTTGCGTGCAGCAAGGTTTTTGATGGAACACATGTGGTGTCATCGCGCTGTAGATGTATCGAGGATTCCGGGACATGATACACTGTTTCAATCGCTCGAGCTCAGGTATATGTCCAGCAATCAACACACGGTTGCGGCTTTTAAGGAGGTCTATGATTCTTTGGGCTTTAGTCCGCCCAACGCTTTATTTGGAAACAGTGACTGTCAAATGGTGGATGCAAACTACTTGATACTGAACATTGATTTGGCTTTTCAGGTTTGGCAACAGGCGCCTTGGGCCAAAGCGGTTTCGTTCGAGGATTTTTGTGAATATGTGCTGCCTTATCACCTACAAATGGAACCCATTGAATTGTGGAGACCAGGTTTTTACAACCGGTTTCTGCCCGTTGCGGCGCAATCGGCTGATGTGCAGGATGTGTCAATAGTTTTTGCGGCGGTGCAGTTGAACATGTATAAAACGGCAAGGGTTGAAAATGCTTTTGAGGAGTTGTATCCATCGCCCATGGGGGTCAGCGACATGTTGATTTCGGAAATGGGGAGTTGCATCCAGACCAATATTTTTCGAATCATGGCTTTGCGCGCTGTCGGCATCCCGGTTTCCATGGATTTTGTCCCTTATTGGGGCGATTATGGAGGGCATCACGAAAAGGTGCGGTTGATTCCTCAAAAGCCTGATCGTTTGCTGACAAATGCCAATTCGACGGAATACGTCGGGGATATTTTTGATGCCATCAATTTGGTGAAAAAAGAGGAGTGTGGCATTGATTCGATGGTTTTGCCCGATTGGTTGACCATCCATTATAACAAGCGGGTACCTAAGATATACCGGTGTATGTGGTCGGAGCAGAAGCTTTTCTCCAACGTATTGCAAAAGGCCGAATCGGATGAAATTTATCCGGGTTGGACGGATGTCTATAAAAGGGATGTCACGGAGGAATATGTGGTGACATCGGATGTGCGGGTTCCGGTCAGAAAAAAGAATCGCAATTTGTTGTATCTCTGTGTTTTTGAACGCAATAAATGGAATCCTGTAGCGGTGACTGCCATTGAAAAAGGAGGCAGTGCAGTTTTTCGAAAAATTGGCCGAAACATAGTCTATTTGCCCATGGTGTGCGAAAAGGGGGTGCTGCAGCCTGCTGCCCTGCCATTTTACCTTCATTTGAATGGTAAGATCCAGAACATTCGTCCGGATGAAACGAAAAAACAAGCCGTTGTGCTGCATTCGAAGTATCCCATGTTTGTGAACATTGCCAATCGTGCGCTCAAAATGCAGGGCGGCATGTTTCAGGCTGCCAATCTGGCCGATTTTTCCGATGCAGTCACGCTTTACCGCATCGTTGATTGTCCTTTTTACATTCAACAGGTAGAGGTGACACCCACCAAATCCTATCGGTATTATCGGTTTTTGCCGGCACCGCAGTTCAACTGCAGCATTGCCGAATGGTCCTTGTTTGTGCAACGAGGTGAAGACCAAGTTCAACTGAAAGGAACCATCATGGATTCGGACAGTGCCGACCGCAAAGAATTGGAGAAAGCCTTTGATGACAACCAGGTGACTTTTTATGAAAGCAAAGGAAGTTTAAATGCCTGGATAGGCATGGATGCAGGGAAACCCGAGCGATTGGTGCGCATGTGCTTCAGTCCGAGGGGAGATGGGAATGGCATCATACCCGGATATACTTACGAATTGCTCTATTTTGACGGTGGTTGGAAATCATTGGGATCAAAAACGGCTCAAACCGAAAAATCGGATAAAGCGGTTGTACTCCAGTATCCTGCAGTACCTGTTGGGGCATTGCTTTGGCTGAAATGCCATACGGAAGGAAAAGAAGAGCGCATTTTTACGTATCTAAACGGGAAGCAAATATGGTGGTAAAATCAAAAAAAGGATGGCGTCCATGGGCTTCATCCATCTTGACGGTGATTACAGTGCTGCTGGTTGCCACTGTTTTGACCATTTTTTTGCGGTTGTACGTGATTGCATCCTACCACGTTTCGACTTCATCCATGGAACCAACCATCATGCCTGGCGATTATATCCTGGTCAACCAGCTCGTGCTCGGAGCCAGATATTTCAAAGAGGAAACCGATTCGGATGGGAAAATCAGGGTGGTCGCCAAACGCATACCCGGATTGCGAAAGGTGAAACGCAATGATATTCTGGTCTTTAACCTCCCCAAGCTCGAATCCATGGATATGGATGTTTCGGTGCATTATGTCAAACGTTGTGTGGCCATTCCCGGTGATACCTTTTATATACAGCATGGGTTTTACAGGGTGCAGGGTGTTGCCGATACCCTGGGATACCTGGATTATCAGCTCCGTTTTTCGGTCATGGATCGAAGCACCATCCCCTGGGGTGCCTGGCGGACAGCGCCCATGGATTCCCTTCATCAATGGTCGGTCAAAGATATGGGGCCTTTGTATTTGCCCAAAGCCGGAGACAGGGTGCCGATCACCTTGCACAACATCGGTTTGTATAAAAATGCCATGATGTATGAATCCAATCAACAGGTTTGGATTTCAAGAGATACCATTTATCTGGGGAAAACGCCCATTCAGTCTTATGCTTTTAAATACAATTACTATTTCATGGCAGGTGACAATGTATTTGATTCGGGCGATTCCCGTTATTGGGGTTTGCTTCCCGAAGACCACATCATTGGAAAGGCCTCCATGATTTGGAAATCAAAAGATATGCAGACGAAAAAGTATCATTTTAAACGATTTTTCAAGAATCTATAATCATTAATAGCATGATCAAAACAATTTACTGTTGTTGCATTGCCTTATTGTTGGTCGCTTGTGGCAAAACAGACAAAACAGCACCAAAGGAGCCCTCGGGGAAGGATAAAGAAACCGCCTTGTTTTCGGATAAACCCACGGAAGTTAGGGTGGAAGTGATACGGAATCAGGTGTTTAACTATGAGCTTTTGTCGAATGGAACGATTCAGGCCGGCCGGAAAGCCAATTTGCGATTTCAGGGATCGGAAGTGGTGACCCAAATTTTCGTCAAGAACGGACAACGTGTCAAAAAAGGCGAAAAGTTGGCTTCACTCGATGTGTTTAGGTTGAAAAATGCACTGGCTCAATCCAAAGACAATTTTGAGCGTGCCAAGTTGGAATTGCAGGACATTCTCATTGGACAGGGGTATGCCTTGGCCGATCAACACAACATTCCGGAACAGGTCCTAAAAATTGCCAAAGTACGCTGTTCGTACGATCAGAGTCGCATCAATCTGGAAAATGCCGAATACAATTTAAAATCGGCCACATTGTATGCGCCTTTCAACGGCGTGGTGGCCAATCTCTTCACGCAGGAAAACAATTATCCGAGCGGAAGCGATGCTTTTTGTGCCGTGGTCGATTTGGATCATCCCGAGGTGCGGTTTATGATTTTGGAGGGTGAATTGTCGATGGTTCAAAAGGGGGCAACGGTCTTGGTTTCTCCATTTTCTTCACCCGAAAAAGTGTATCAAGGGGTCATCAGTGAAATCAATCCGCTGGTGGATAAAAATGGCATGGTGTCCTTAAAAGCGACCTTAACCAATCAGGACAATGCTTTATATGAGGGAATGAATGTAAAAGTGAGGGTTCAAAAAGCGACCAACAGCCAACTGCTCATTCCCAAAAGTGCCCTGGTGCTTCGCAACAACAGAAAAGTGGTCTTTACCTCCAAAAGTGGCGCTGCACAATGGGTCTATGTGCAAACCAGTCTGGAAAATTCTGAAAGTTTTGTGGTGACAGAAGGTTTGAAAGTGGGTGACAGTGTCATTTATGAAGGCAATCTGAATTTGGCACATGAATCTCCCATTGTTGTCATAAAATAGTCCGTACAGCATGATCAAATTTCTGATAAACCGTCCGATTTCTGTGGTCATGGCCTTTTTGGCCTGTTGCATTGTCGGCATCGTGACTTTGCCCAATTTGCCTGTGTCTTTGTTGCCGGATATCCCCATTCCTGAAATGACCATTCAGGTGTCTGGCGAACAGACTTCGGCACGGGAATTGGAAAACACCGTTGTGCGTCCCCTCCGTCAACAATTGAATCAATTGGGCGGACTTCGGGACATTCGATCTGAAACCCGCGATGGTTACGGACGCATTCGATTGAATTTCGACTATGGCACCAACACCGATTTGGCCTTTGTGGAAGTGAACGAAAAAATCGATGCGGCCATGAATTATTTGCCCAATTCTACCGAGCGTCCCAGGGTGGTGAAAGCCAGTGCCACCGATATTCCTGTGGAGTACATCAACCTGACCCTTAAATCTGATCAGGGTTCAGACACAGACGATGAAGTCCGTTTTTTGGAATTGAGCGAATATGCAGAAACGGTGGTCAAACGCCGCATCGAGCAGCTTCCCGAGATTTCCATGGTCGATGTTTCCGGTTTGATGAAAAAAGAAGTGGTCATTGCCCCCGACAACGAGAAACTGGAAATTGCCGGCATTACGTTTTCGGAAATCGAGCAGGCATTAAACAGAAACAACGTCGAACCGGGAAGCATGGTTGTACGTGACGGCTTTTATGAATACAACATTCGGTTTTCAACGGTGGTTCGCACCCTGGACGATGTGAAGCAAATTTTCATCCGAAAAAATGACCGTATTTACCAATTGTCCGATTTGGCAGACATTCGTTTTTCTCCGGCAACGGAAAGTGGTATGGCTTTGTACAAAGGGAAACGTTGTGTCCGCATGGCCATCATCAAACAGGCCGATGTCAACATGGAGGATATGCAAAAAGCCCTGGATGATGCAGTTTGGAGGTTGAAAAATGCCAATCCGGATTTGGAATTTCATGTCACAGAAAACCAAACCGCCCTGTTGGATTACACCATTTCGAATCTGAAACAAAACCTGTTGCTGGCATTCTTGTTTGTCTGGTTGATATCCGTATTTTTCATGAACGACGTCCGTTCTCCCCTGGTCATTGGTCTGAGCATGGTGGTTTCGGTCATCATCAGTTTGCTGTTGTTTTATTTGCTCAAACTCTCGGTCAATGTGGTGTCACTGACAGGCTTGATATTGGCATCTGGCAACATGATTGACAATTCCATTGTGGTGAGCGACAACATTTCTCAATACCGAAGGCGGGGATGGACTCCGGATGCGGCATGTATCAAAGGGACAGGCGAAGTGATGGGCCCCATGCTCAGCTCAGGACTTTCTTCCGTTGCGGTATTTGCACCGCTGGTGTTCTTGAGCGGCATTGCAGGCGCATTGTTTTACGATCAGGCGCTTTCTGTGACCATTGGAATGTTGGTTTCGTACGTGACGGGAATCGTGCTTTTGCCTGTTTTGTACAAACTATTCAGTGGCTTGAAAATGCCATCCATGAAATCGCTTACGTTGAAAATGTCTTCGACCAAACGGATTTTCTTCATCAAGTCTTTTCTGAAAAAGCTGCCCCAATTGCAAAAACCCTTCAAATTCAATGTGAGGTCGAAGGGAAAGGACTGGCTGGAAGCGACTTACCACAATGGTTTGAACTGGGTGTTTGCCCACAAAAAATGGACCTTGGTGACCATGATTTTGGTCTTACCGCTCTGTGCTGCCTTGTTTTATGTCATTCCCAAAGAAAAAATGCCGGATTTGCACCAAAGTGAAGTGGTGGTCTCCATCGATTGGAACGAAAACATTCATGTTGGCGAGAATTTAAGCAGAACGCGCGCCTTGTTGCATTTTTTAGATCCCATGGTGGAACAGCAAACCGGATTGATCGGGGAACAACAGTTCCTTTTGGACAAAACCCGTCAAAAATCGGCTTCAGAAACCGAGTTGTATCTGAAAGTGGCTGATGCAGATCAATTGAAGTCGCTGCAAGAAAAAGTGGGCGACTATTTGAAAAAGACCCACGAAAATGCCGTCTTCTCTTTTGCACCGGCCGGTACCATTTTTGAAAAGATATTCAACACGGGTGAAGCCGATTTGCTGGCAGAATGCTATCCCTTGAATCGGGAGCGTGTCCCTGAGCCACTGGAAATTTATGGCATGATCCATGACGTGGAAAAGCAGTCCGGCACATATTCTGAAGGCGTCACTTTTCAAAAACAATTGAATCTGAACATCGATCAGGAAAAACTATTGTTTTACAATGTTTCCTACAATGAAGTGTTGCAGGCTGTTCGTACGGCCTTTCAGATCAATCATTTTGCAACGCTTCGATCATTTCAACAGTATTTGCCTGTCGTGATGGGCGATGAGCAGCGTACGGTACAAGAAATCTTGTCTAAAACACTGATCCCGATTTCCAGAAACGACAATGGCACAATCAACAAATTGTCACTTGATCGCTTTGTAACCACTTGGATATCAGAAGACATGAAAACAATTGTTGCAGGAAAATCCGGTGAATACATTCCGCTTGCCTTCCATGATGTTGAAGATCCGGAAGCATTGATGCAGTCGGCCAAGCAAACCCTGAACAAAACAAATGAATGGGAAGTGGCATTTTCCGGTGGCATCTTCTCCAACCGCAAAATGTTGGGAGAAATGATGGTGATCCTATTGATTTCACTCATGTTGATGTATTTCATTTTGGTGGCTCAATTTGAGAATTTTGTTCAACCCCTCATCATCTTGGTTGAAATTCCCATCGACCTGGCTGCGTCTCTGCTCTTGCTTTTGGCGATGGGCCACACCCTGAATCTGATGTCTGCCATCGGGATGGTGGTCACTTGCGGTATTGTGATCAATGACTCCATCCTTAAAGTGGATGCGATGAATCAACTTCGTTCTGAGGGTTTTGCGCTGATGGATGCCATTCATGAAGCTGGTAAACGGCGGTTGAATGCCATTTTGATGACCAGCCTCACGTCCATTGTGTGCATGGTTCCTCTGCTTTTCACCAACGATTTGGGCTCCAATCTGGAGAAACCACTGGCCCTTGCAACCATTGGTGGTATGTTGATTGGAACGCCGGTGAGTTTGTTTGTCGTCCCCCTGTTGTATTGGCGTATTTACCGCAATAAAGACAAAAATAGAATGCAATCAGATCTTTTGACAGAATCATCTTATGAATAATCCAACTTTCTTTCCAATCCGATCAAATGCTGAAAACCAGTTGTTTGGATCATTTGCGCGCAGCAGTTTCATCGGTCTGTTGGCCTTGATGTTTACTGTATTTTCCCTGAATGCAGCCACTCAAAACCGTGAATTGACCCTGGATCAAACCATTGGTTTGGCATGTGACAGTTCGCTCAGTGCGCACAGAATCAAGAATACATACCTGAGTCAATATTGGTCGTATCGGGCTTATAAAGCAGCCAGGCTTCCATCTTTGAGCCTTTCCATGACCCCGATTAGATATGACAGAACCTTTAAAACGAGGTACGATTCGCAAACCAATCAGGACGTGTACAGGCAACAACAATCTTTGTATTCTTATGGAAATCTGTCCCTGAGCCAGAATGTGGATTTGACAGGGGGAACATTCTATCTGGATTCCGAATTGGGGTATGTGCGCAATTTTGGGATGACCTCCAACCATCAATTTTCAACCGTCCCTTTCCGTGTGGGCTATTCGCAACAGTTGTTGGGGTACAACGCCTTCAAGTGGGAGAAACAGATTGAGCCGCTGAAATTTGAAAAGGCCAAAAGAACCTTGTTGTACCATATGGAAAACCTCAGCGAGACGGCTGCTGCGTATTTTTTTAATTTGGCCATGGCTCAGATGTCCTACGATTTGGCTGTGAGCGGTTTGGCTTCAAGCGATACGTTGTATCGTATTGTGGGTCAGGAACGTAGTCAAATTGCATCCATTTCAAAAGCCGATTTGCTGACCCTGCGATTGGATTGGATCAATGCAGGCAATTCGATGCGCAATGCGGAAATTGATTTGAAAAAAGCATCGTTTGCTTTGGCCAACTATTTGAACATGGATAAGCAGGCTGTATTTCGTCTGACTTTGCCTGAAAAACCCCAAAAAATCGACATCGACATCGAACTGGCCCTGGCAATGGTCAAATTGTACAACCCGGATTATCTGGAAAACAAACAAGTGTTGTTGGAGGCAGAACAAAATCTAGAAAGAACCAGCCGTGCCTCCAAGTTTGAAGCCAATTTGAATATGAGTCTGGGTTTCAATCAAGTAGCCTCTGAATTTAAAAACAGTTACCGCAACGCTGTTGAGCAGGATGTGGTATCCGTCGGATTGACGGTTCCGATTGTGGACTGGGGTGTAAGAAAAGGGAAGGTGAACATGGCCAAAAACCAGTTGGAAGTGACCAGGCTTTCCGTGAAACAGAATGAAATCAGTTTGGAAGAAGAAGTGGCTATGACGGTGAATGACTTTAATGTGCAACAGGGTTTGATTCAAAGTGCGGAAGAAGCCAAAAATTTGGCAGATCTCGCATATGAGGCAACCAAGGAACGCTATCTCATCGGCAAGGTGGAAATCAGCAGCATGACCCTGGCTTTAAACCGAAAAGAAAGTGCCCGCCGCAATTACATTTCAGCCTTGAAAAATTATTGGCTGAGTTATTTAAAAATCAGAAAGTTGACTCTGTTTGATTTTCAGAAGAGCAGGCCCCTTTATCTAGATTTTGAAGAAAAATATGCACGAAACTGAATCCAAAAAAATCCAAGTATCGGCTTTTAAGGTCTTGCTGATTTACGTTTGCGTGATCCTGGTAGCTGCCTTTCTTTTGCCCAGGCTTCCGGTGAAGCTGGCACCCAAAAGAGACATGCCCAGTTTGACGATTTCGTATTCGATGAACAACATGTCCGCTCGCGTGGTGGAAATGGAAGTGACCTCGAAACTGGAAGGGATGCTGAGTAGAATCAAGGGCATTCAACAAGTCTCGTCGACTTCAAACAATGGCAATGGTTACATTTCGGTTCAGCTCAACAAACATGCCGATGTGAATGTGGTGCGGTTTGAAGTGGCCAGCATGATCCGGCAGTTGTATCCCGCTTTTCCCAAGGGCGTTTCCTACCCAATGGTTTCGGCCAGACAATCGGATGAGAATGCATCGACCCCTTTTCTGACATTCACCATCCATGCGCCGGGATCCCCCTTGCAAATTCAGCAATATGCCGAAAATCACATCAAGCAGGTGCTCTCAACGATGAAGGGCATTGATCGGGTGGATATCAGCGGTGCAACCCAACAGATCTGGACTTTGAACTATGACAACAAGCAATTGAAAACCTTGGGTTTGACGGTGGGAGATTTGGCTGCCTGCATTCAGCAATATCTGGAAAAGGATTTTCTTGGGATGGGAAAAATAGAAAACACATCGGAAAGTGGGAATTCCAACCACATCACGACTACACAAGGAAATGAATTGAATCACAGTGATTTGAGTTGGATTCGCCTTGTTGTGGCTCCAAAAAACCAAAGTGAAGTGTTTGATATTTCCGGAATCGTGGTGAAAAACCAGGACGGGAAACTGATCCGTTTGGATGAGCTGGTGCAGGTGCGTCATGAGGAGGCCAAACCTTACAGCTATTACCGCATCAATGGACTGAATTCCATCTATCTCACGATTTCGGCCAGAGGAGAAACCAATCAGCTGAAACTGGCAAAAGCCGTGAAACAGCAGATTCAGCAGATAGAAAATCAATTTCCACCCAATTACGAAATTCATTTGGCCTACGATGCCACCGAATACATTGTCGATCAATTGAATATCCTCTTGTTTCGATCAGGTTTGACCATTTTGATTTTGTTGATTTTTATCTTCCTGATATACAGAAATCTGCGCTATGTGCTTATGATTGTTGCATCCTTGATTGGCAGTCTGGGATTTGCGGTGACACTTTATTATGCCCTGGGTTTGGAGATGCATTTGTATTCGTTGATGGGCATTACCATCTCCCTGAACCTGATTTTGGACAACATCATTGTCATGGCCGATCAGATTCACCGTCAAAAAAACAGGCAAGCTTTTTTGGCCATTTTGGCCTCCACCCTGACAACCGTTGCTGCATTGTCCATGATTTTCTTTATGGATGAAAAAATCAAACTCAATTTGCAGGATTTTGCGGTGGTGATCATCCTCAATTTAACTGCTTCCTTACTGGTGGTGCTTTTTTTGGTTCCTGCACTGATGGAGCGCTTACGCCTTGAATCCAAAAATACATGGCGTATGCCCAGGATCCATCCATTCAAATGGAGAAGCCGCAAACCCAGATCCGGGACCAGGCATGGGCGGACACTTCGCAGAAAAGTGCGTTTCAACCGTTTGTATGCCGGTTATATACGTGTTACTTCTAAAAGATGGGGCTTGGTGTTGCTGGTATGCATCCTGATTTTCGGACTGCCTGTTTTTTTACTGCCCATGGGTTTCGAGAAAGAAGCGCCCAATTTTTTTGAAAAAACCTACAATGCGTCGTTGGGATCAGAAGTATATCGGTCAAAAATCAAACCAAAGGTAGATGTGGCGTTAGGTGGAACTTTGCGGCTGTTTGTGAAGCATGTCTATGAGGGTTCTTATTGGAAAGAAAACGAAGAAACATCCATCTATGTTTCCCTGACCATGCCCAACGGTTCCACCCTGGATCAAACCGATTTCTTAATTGGTAAAATGGAGCAATACCTGCGTCAGTTTTCTCAAATCAAGCAATTTCAAACCAATGTGGGCAAGCAGAGAGCCAGCATTGATGTGCGATTTCATCCCGAACACCAGTTTGGATCATTTCCGTATGCGCTTAAAAATGAACTTATTAGCAAGGCAATTGAATTGGGGGGCGGCAGTTGGGCTGTGTATGGTCTCGGCGATGGCTTTAACAACAATCTGGCTGAAACGGCAGGTTCCAACCGCGTCAAATTGATGGGATACAATTACGATGAACTGTATCGTTTGGCGGAGTTGGTCAAAGATTCTCTTTTGCAATATCGCCGAATCAAGGAAGTGACCATCGATTCAAAGTTCAGCTATTTCAAAGACGATTATCAGGAGTTTGTTTTCAATCTGAACAAACAGGCTTTGGCTGAACTCAATATGCAGGCGCAGTCGCTTTTTTACGATTTAAGTCCCTTGTTTATCACCGATAGGGCAGTGGCTCAATGGGTGACACGCGAAGGTGTGGAGCCGATTCAACTCACCTCCAATCAGGCGGATACATATGATGTCTGGATGCTCAATAACGAACAGGGAAACCTGGGAGAACAGTTTTATCGCGTTCAAAACGTTGCGAATATCGATAAATTTCAGGCGCCAAAGTCCATTGTTCGAGAAAATCAACAATATACCCTTTGTATTCAGTATGAATACATTGGATCATCAGAACAGTCAAATGTGGTTTTGGACAGGCTGGTTAAACAATTCACAGAAACACTGCCTGTCGGTTACCGCATTGAACAGGATGGATATGGCGGATGGCATGACAAGGGAAACGGCAAGCAGTATTGGTTGTTGTTCATCATTGTAGGTATTATCTACTTCACAACCAGTATGTTGTTTAATTCACTAAGACAACCTTTGGCCATTCTGTTGTTGATTCCGATTTCCTTTGTCGGCTTGTTTTTGACCTTTTACTTGTTCAAATTGAATTTTGATCAGGGTGGATTTGCGGCCTTTGTCTTGCTTTGTGGCATCACCGTCAATGCGGGGATCTATGTGGTGAATCAATACAACCAGGTTCGCAAACATCGTTCGACAAGCCCAGTCAGATCGTTTGTCAGGGCATGGAACTATCGGATCGTTCCTGTTTCGCTCACCATCATGACCACCATCCTGGGTTTCATTCCCTTTTTAATTGGTGAAAAAGAAGGATTTTGGTTTCCGCTTGCGGCTGGAACCATCGGAGGATTGGTCTTCTCGATGCTGGGACTTGTGTTTTTTCTGCCAGCTTTTTTAGGATTGAAAAACAAAAAATAGGGCTGAGAAACTAAACGGCTGTCAAAGGAGCCATTCGGCCAAAGGCAGAATTAGGGAGGTGGCGATGCCCATGATGCCGATGGCCAGGCCACTGATGGCACCTTCCAGGGCACCCATTTCCAGGGCTCTGACGGTGCCCAGCGCATGAGCGGATGCGCCCATGGCCAAACCTTTGGCCAATTTGCTTTTGATGCCAAGTTTGCGCAGCACGATGGGGCCTACCAGTCCTCCGAAAATGCCGCAAATCACCACGAAAGCGGCGGCCAGGGCCGGTATGCCTCCGTTTTGTTCTGACAAACTGATGGCGATGGGAGTGGTCACCGATTTGGGTGCCAATGAGGTGATGATGGCTTTGTCAGCGCCAAAGAATTTGGCAATCAGCATGACACTGGCAATGGCCACGATGCTTCCAACCAGGACGGAGGTTAAAATGGACAGCACGTTGCCCCGGATGTGCTCGATTTGTTCATACAAGACATAACCCAGCGCCACAACACTGGGGCCCAACATGAAATTCAGGATGTCGGTTTGTTTGTAGAAGGTTTGGTATTCAATCCCTGTTATTTTTAACAGGGGAATTAAAATGCACATGGAGATGAGCAAGGGTTGCAACAGGCTGATTTTGGATTTTTTATACACCCAGATGCCGAATAGGTAGACGCCCAGGACCAAAGACAATAAAAAAACCTTTCCTGTAAATAAATCGTAGAGGTTGGTGTTTGCCAATTGTTCAATCATGTTGTGTTTCCTCCTTTTCTGCTTCTTGAACCATTGGCTTTTCGTGTTTCCTTTTTTCGAGATGATCCTGAAGCAATCCAACAGCAGCAATGGTTAAAATGGTGCTGAAGGTAATGGCAGTGAATATGGCCCAAAAATTTCCTGCCAGCAAGTCGCCATAAGCCATCAAACCAACGGCTGTTGGTACAAAGAAAATGGCCATGTTGTTGGTGATTGTTTTCGCAGTGGATTGCACATCCGATGGCCGCACCCATTTGAAAAACAAACTGAGAAAAAGCAGGATCATGCCAATGACGCTGCCGGGTAAAAAACCACCAATGAACCGACTGATGAGTTCACCCAGAAAGTAAAAACCAAAAATATAGAACAGGCCTTTGATCACGAATTCGTGTTTTAATATTTGACCAACAAAAGTAATCAATTTGCTACAATTTTAAACCTTTTTGTGGCAGTTTGAGTTGTGACTTTTGTCTTTCTGTTTGTAGGAGTAGTGTATTAAAAACAAATGACTCGTCGAAATTCGGAGTTATTTTGAAATTCGCATTTTAGAAAAAGCGCTAGATATGCGGTTTTAAATTCAATAAAGGTCAACAAAATGTCGAAAAGCAATGCAAAAAGATAGTAACATCTATTTTTTTCTAATAAAATGATTTTTAGTATTGGGGAGTTGAAAAATATCATTATATTTGCAAAAGATATTAAACGGCTATCAAAAAGACAAAATGATAAGGTTTTCAAAAATGCATGGAGCCGGAAACGATTACATTTATGTGAATGCCATTTCACAAGATGTTTCAAATCCGGAAGCGCTGGCAGTAAAGTGGAGTGATCGTCATTTCGGTGTTGGATCGGATGGTTTGGTGCTCATTTTGAAATCTGAAATAGCCGATTTTAAGATGCGGATGTTTAATGCAGACGGTTCGGAAGCCGAAATGTGCGGAAATGCTTCCAGATGTGTAGGCAAATTTGTATATGATAAAAAATTGACCGATAAAACTGTAATAACTTTAGAAACCGGTGCCGGAATTAAAGTTTTGGAGTTAAATTTGAAAAATGGAGTTGTTCAAAGTGTACGTGTGGATATGGGAGAACCGATTTTATCGCCGGTGTCCATTCCAATGAAAATCAACAGCGATAGCGCTTTGAATGTTCCGATATCCATACAAGGTAAAGATTATCTGGTCAACGGTGTCTCCATGGGGAACCCTCATGCCGTAGTTTTTACTTCAGAAATAGAAGCGTTAAATTTGCCGGTGATTGGCCCTGATTTTGAGTTTCATCCATACTTTCCAAAAAAAACCAATACAGAATTTGTGGAGGTTTTGAACAAAGACCACGCCAAAATGCGGGTTTGGGAAAGAGGCGCTGGTGAAACACTGGCCTGTGGAACCGGTGCTTGCGCGGTTTTGGTCGCCGGGGTGCTCAGCGGTAAGTTGAACAGCAAAGCGCAGATAGATTTACTTGGCGGCTCGTTGGAAATTGAGTGGAATGCTGAAAACAACCATGTTTATATGACCGGCGAAGCTGTGATTGTGTTTGAAGGAGAAATTGATTGAATGATATGGCCTTAGTTAACGAACATTATTTAAAATTACAGGGACGATACCTCTTTTCTGAAATTTCCAGAAAAGTAGGAAATTTCAAACAGTCCAACCCCGATGTCAATTTGATTTCGATGGGTATTGGAGATGTGACCAAACCATTGGTTCCCGCCGTGATTGCGGCGATGCATCAAGCGGTGGAAGAAATGTCGATGGAGTCGTCTTTCAGGGGTTACGGGCCAGAACAAGGATATCGATTCCTGATCGATCAAATTATACAAGGCGATTTTGTACCCAGAGGGGTACAGATACAACCCGACGAGGTTTTTGTCAGTGATGGTTGCAAAAGCGATATGGGAAATATTGGTGGTATTTTATCTACATCCAATAAAATCGCAGTGACAGATCCCGTTTATCCGGTATATGTAGATACCAATGTGATGGATGGTCGTTCTGGAAATATTTCAGAATCAGGGAATTGGGACAATATTGTTTACTTGCCTTGTACTGCTGAAAACAATTTTATTCCGGACTTTCCAAAAAGCCCTGTAGATATCATCTACTTGTGCTTCCCAAACAATCCAACCGGGACAACACTCACCAAATCTGAGTTGAAAAAATGGGTGGATTATGCATTGGAAACCGGTGCCCTGATTCTGTTTGATGCGGCTTATGAAGCCTTCATAACAGAGCCGGATGTGCCACACAGCATTTACGAGATTGAAGGAGCCCGCCAATGTGCCATTGAATTCAGAAGCTTTTCAAAAACAGCTGGTTTTACAGGTTTGAGATGCGGCTATACCGTTGTTCCCAAAGAAGTCTATGCCAAAGACATTCAAGGAAACCGGGTTGCGCTCAATCCGCTCTGGAACAGAAGACAAACCACCAAGTTTAACGGTGTCTCTTATGTGACACAGAAAGCAGCTGAAGCAGTGTATTCGCCTGAAGGAATGGCTCAATGCAAACAAAATATTGCAGGATATCTGGAAAATGCATCCATCATTCGCTCAGGATTGCTGGATTTGGGATGGACCGTTTTTGGTGGTATCAATGCACCCTATATTTGGTTTATGACCCCAAATCACATTGATTCCTGGACGTTTTTTGACCGAATGCTTACAGAAACTCACGTGATTGGTACGCCAGGAGTTGGTTTCGGCCCAAGTGGAGAAGGTTATGTAAGGTTAACCGCATTTGGAAGCAAGGAAGCGACGCTGGAAGCAATGCAACGATTGTCAAATTGGAAAATATAAATATCAAATACTCAAACGTATGTCAACATTAAGATTTCACTTGGTTAGAGAGGCTTTTTCACACGAAGCTGTATCTGTTACTGCTCCAATGAGTAAAACATCAGATTATTATGGAGTGAATGTGTTCAATCGTGAAAAGATGCGCAAGTATCTTTCAAAAGAAACTTATAAAGTCGTTGTTGGAGCCATTGATCAGTGCAAGCCATTGGATCGCGAAATTGCCAACCATGTTGCAGCCGGAATGAAAATGTGGGCCATGGAAAAGGGTGCCACACACTATACACACTGGTTCCATCCCTTGACAGACGGAACTGCAGAGAAGCATGATTCTTTCATCGAACATGCCGGACAAGGTATGGTTGCAGAAGAATTGGAAGGCAAATTGTTGGCACAACAAGAGCCCGATGCTTCCAGCTTCCCCAGCGGTGGTATCAGAAATACCTTTGAAGCCAGAGGTTATACCGCGTGGGATCCTTCTTCACCCGCATTTATTGTTGACGATACCTTGTGTATTCCTACAGTATTTGTTTCTTATACTGGTGAAGCCTTGGATTACAAGACACCATTGCTAAAATCCTTAGCATCTGTAAATAAAGCAGCTACAGAAACATGCCAATTCTTTGATCCAAACGTGAAACGTGTTCAGGCCAATTTGGGTTGGGAACAAGAATATTTTTTGGTGGATGAATCATTGTACAGTGCCCGTCCGGATTTGATGTTGACCGGTCGCACGTTGATGGGACATGAATCATCCAAAAATCAGCAATTGGAAGACCACTATTTTGGTTCCATTCCTTTGCGTGTTGCTTCCTTTATGAAGGATTTGGAATTTGAAGGTTACAAGTTGGGTTTGCCTTTGAAAACCAGACACAACGAAGTTGCGCCCAACCAATTTGAGTTGGCCCCGATTTATGAAGAATGCAACCTGGCCGTAGATCAGAATTTGTTGGTCATGGATGTGATGAACAAAGTTGCAAAACGCCACAATTTCCATGTCTTGTTGCACGAAAAGCCCTTTGCCGGTGTCAACGGCTCCGGTAAACACAACAACTGGTCACTAACCACGGATACCGGTGTCCTTTTGTACAGCCCGGGAAAAACAGCCGAAGAAAACCTGCAATTCATTACTTTCTTGGTAAATACCCTGAAAGCTGTTTATAAATACAACGGTGTATTGAAAGCATCCATTGCATCTGCTACCAACGAACACAGACTTGGTGCAAATGAAGCACCTCCTGCCATTGTATCTGCATTTTTGGGAAAACAATTGACACATGTATTGGATGCCATCGAAGCTTCAACCACCGATGAAGCCATCAAATTGGATGCCAAAGGGGTGTTCAGCATGGGCGTTGGTCAAATTCCGGAATTGTTGATAGACAATACCGACAGAAACAGAACCTCACCATTTGCTTTCACCGGAAACCGTTTTGAGTTCCGCGCTGTAGGTTCCTCCGCAAACTGTGCTTCAGCCATGACCGTCTTGAATGCTGCCGTTGCTGCACAACTTGCTGAGTTCAATGCCGAAGTTAAAAAACGCATTGCTGCAGGTGAAACCAAAGAAAAAGCCATTTTCGGCGTGATCCGTGAATTGATCAAGGAATCCAAAAATATCCGTTTTGACGGAAATGGATATAGTGATGAGTGGAAAGCAGAAGCTGCCAGAAGAGGTTTGGATTGTGAAACCAGTGTTCCTGTGCAATTTGATGCCTATTTGAAACCCGAAGTCGTAGACATGTTTGTAAAAACAGGTGTTTACTCAGAAATAGAACTGCATGCCCGCAACGAAGTGAAGTGGGAAACCTATACCAAAAAGATTCAAATTGAATCTCGTGTTTTGGGTGATATGGCAATGAATCACATTGTTCCGGTTGCTACCAAATATCAATCTATGTTGCTTGACAATGTTTCCAAATTGAAAGATTTGTTTGAAAAATCAAAATTTGAGAAAATAGCCTCTGAAAAAATCATTCTGATCGAACAGATCGAATTACATCTGAATACGATTCAATCAAAAGTTGGCCAAATGGTTGATGCTCGTAAGGTTGCCAATAAGATAGAGAGCGAACGTGAAAAAGCCATTGCATACCATGATACGGTTGCACCTTATTTCAACGAGATCCGCTACCACATCGATAAACTAGAATTGATCGTTGACAACGAAATGTGGACTTTGCCCAAGTACCGCGAATTGTTGTTCATCCGATAGAGATCTCCCATACCCTTCATAGTTTTTTTGAGGCCATATCTGCCGAAAGGCAGGAAATTATGAAGACAAAACCATCTTCCTGAGCGCAGGAAGATGGTTTTACAGGGGGGGATATAAGGTTTATA
This sequence comes from uncultured Bacteroidales bacterium, assembly GCA_964472175.1. Classification (GTDB taxonomy): domain Bacteria; phylum Bacteroidota; class Bacteroidia; order Bacteroidales; family UBA1402; genus UBA8389. The sequence continues at coordinate 52,753 of CAYYJF010000005.1, forward strand.
AGTTTATAGCTTTATTATCAGTCAAATACCGGATAAGCATCGGGTTCTTATATTGAACCAGATGCTTTCGTTGTGAACTATGGGTATTTGTACATTGTAAATACTTTATTATAATATGATTAAACATCCAATTGCGCAAGGTTTGTACCATCCCGATTTCGAGCACGATGCATGTGGCGTGGGTTTTGTAGTGCGAATCACTGGAGAACGTACACATGATATTGTGGAACGCGGAATGCAGGTATTAGAAAATATGATGCATCGGGGAGCCGAAGGTGCCGACCAAAAAACCGGTGACGGTGCAGGAATATTGGTGCAAATACCACACGAGTTTATTCTCTTACAAGGAATTCCCGTTCCTGAAAGAGGCAGTTATGGTACAGGTTTGGTTTTTTTGCCAAAAGACAAAAAAGAGAGCAGCCTGTGTATGGATATGCTTACTTCCGTTTTGGAGAAAGAAAAACTAAGTCTGCTGGCGGTACGCGATGTTCCGGTGAATAATTCCATTCTGGGAGAAATATCACTCTCAAACGAACCGGATATTCGACAAATTGTCGTCACAGGACATTTCAAACCGGAAGAACTGGAGCGAAAATTGTACGTTGCGCGGAAAAAAGTCGAAAAAGCTGCTGCACAATCGACATTGACCGATAAAAGAAATTTTTACATTGTGAGTTTGTCCACCAAGCGCATGGTGTACAAAGGGATGTTGAGTTCCATTCAACTGCGCGATTATTTTCCCGATTTGAGTCACCCGAATTTCACCTCTGCCATTGCATTGGTGCATTCCCGATTCAGCACCAATACCTTTCCTACATGGGATTTGGCTCAGCCCTTCCGATTGTTGGGACACAATGGTGAAATCAATACCATCAAAGGCAACCGCTTTTGGATGCAGGCACGTGAAAGTGTACTAAAATCAAACGTGTTGGGCAACATGGAAGACATTTATCCCATTCTGCAACCTGGTATGAGTGATTCTGGTTCGCTGGACAACATGCTGGAATTTCTGGTGATGGCAGGTATGAACTTGCCTCACGCCATGGCCATGTTGGTGCCGGATTCCTGGAATAAAACGAATCCCATTCCCGACAATGTCAAAGCTTTTTATGAATACCACAGCACCATGATGGAACCGTGGGATGGACCTGCCACATTGTTGTTTTCCGATGGTCGCTATGCCGGAGGTTTGCTCGATAGAAACGGTTTAAGACCTGCCAGATACCTGATAACCACAGACGATGTCATGATTGTTGCTTCAGAAACTGGCGTACAATCTTTTGCAGCCGAAGAAATTCGCGAAAAAGGTCGTTTGAAACCAGGTAAAATGCTCATGGTCGATACCCTTGAAAAAAAGGTACTATATGATACTGAATTGAAAGAAACCATTGCTTCTGAACACCCATACCGCGATTGGTTGGAAAAAAACAGAACCAAATTGGAAAATTTATCTTCAGGAAGGGAAGTGAAAAATGATTTGCCCAACCTGAAAGCTTATATGAAGGCTTTTGGATATACGAAAGAAGACCTCGAAAGACTACTCATTCCAATGGCTTTGGAGGGAAAAGAACCTGTTTCTTCCATGGGCAATGATACGCCACTTGCGGTTTTGTCTGACAAGCCACAACGCTTGTTTGCGTATTTCAGACAATTGTTTGCGCAAGTCACAAACCCCCCTATTGACCCCATCAGAGAAGAATTGGTGATGTCACTGACAGCTTATATTGGTGCCCATCAAGCCAACTTGTTGCAACCCAATCCAGATCATTGCAAGGTGCTGAAGCTCAAAAGCCCTGTCATTACCAACACGCAATTCGATATCCTGAAAAATATCCGTTACAAAGGATTTTCAACGGTTGAATTGCCTATGATATTCCCTTTGTCTGACGGAGCGAAAGGGCTTGAAAAGGCTGTAAATAGTTTGTGTATTAAAGCGGAAGAAGCCGTTGAAAACGGGCACAACTATCTAATTTTGACCGATAGAGGGGTGAATGCCGATATGGTGGCCATTCCTTCCTTGTTGGCCGTATCTGCCGTACATCACCATTTGATTGAGTGCAGAAAACGCATGCAAATTGACATTGTGATTGAAAGTGCTGAACCTAGAGAAGTGATGCATTTTGCCTTGTTGTTCGGCTATGGTGCCAGCGCCATCAATCCTTATGGTGCATTGGCTGTCATCAGCGATCAGGTTAAAAGCAAAGAAATTCAAAGTGATTATGAAACGGCTGAAAAGCATTTCATCAAATCCATCAACAAAGGCTTGTTGAAAGTTTTGTCAAAAATGGGCATTTCAACCCTGAGAAGTTACAGAGGAGCTCAAATATTTGAAGCCGTTGGCATCAGTTCACATGTTTTGAGCAGATACTTTGAAGGCACCAACTCGAAAGTCGAGGGCATCACCCTGGAAGACATTGCCAGAGATGCCATTGCACAACACAAGGAAGGTTTTGGTGTAGACACGCCCGATGAAATAGAAAATACCGGCATTTACAGTTGGAGAAAAAATGGTGAACTGCATGCCTGGAATCCGGAAACCATTGCCCGCTTGCAAATCGCTACCAAAACGGGATCATACGACAAATACAAAGAATATGTCGCTGCCGTGGATCAAAAGGATCATCCCATTTTCCTGAGAGATTTTCTTGGGTTCAAGGAAGGAAAAGCCATTGATATTCAGGAAGTAGAGCCTAAAGAATCCATTACGCGCCGCTTTTGTACAGGTGCCATGTCATACGGTTCCATCAGTCGTGAAGCACACGAAGCCATGGCAATGGCCATGAATTACATTGGCGGAAAGAGCAATACGGGTGAAGGTGGGGAAGACCCAATCCGTTTCAAACCCCGTCCCGACGGTTTGAGCACCAGAAGTGCCATCAAGCAGGTTGCATCCGGCCGATTTGGCGTAACAGGTGAATATCTGGTCAATGCCGACGAAATTCAAATCAAAGTGGCACAGGGTGCTAAACCGGGTGAAGGCGGACAGTTGCCAGGCTATAAGGTCGATCAAATCATTGCAAAAACCAGACATTCCATTCCCGGCATTTCGTTGATTTCGCCCCCTCCACACCACGATATTTATTCCATCGAAGATTTGGCTCAGCTCATTTTTGACTTGAAAAATGTCAATCCGGCCGCGAGAGTCAGTGTCAAACTGGTGTCAGAAAGCGGTGTCGGAACTGTTGCCGCAGGGGTGGCAAAAGCCAAAGCAGACATGATCTTAATCAGTGGATGCGAAGGAGGAACAGGCGCAAGCCCTTCCAGTTCCATCAAACATGCTGGTTTGCCTGTTGAAATCGGATTGGCAGAAACACAACAAACCCTGGTTCTGAACGGACTCAGAGGACGTGTTCGCCTACAAACAGACGGTCAATTGAAAACGGGTAGGGACATCGTTGTTTCAGCCATGTTGGGTGCAGAAGAATTTGGATTTGCCACCAGTGCCTTGATTGTGCTGGGTTGTGTCATGATGCGCAAATGCCACTTGAATACCTGCCCAGTTGGTGTTGCCACGCAAAACGAAGAATTGCGCAAGCGGTTTACCGGTCGATATACGTATTTGGTCAACTTCTTCAACTTCCTGGCCGAAGATGTGAGATCACATTTGGCAGCTTTGGGATTCAAAAGTCTGGATGAAGTCATCGGACGTGCCGATCTACTCAAATTTATGCCCAAGAGTGACAATCCAAAAATGATGAAACTGGATTTCTCAAAATTGTTGTATGTACCGAAGGAAGCCAAAACGCAGGCCATTCGAAATATTCAGGCTCAATCACACGATATTATTGAAATTCAGGACCGCACATTGATTGAATTGGCTTCGCCTGCTTTGGAAATGCAAAGCCCGGTTCAATTTGTTCGTACCATCAAAAATACCGACAGAACGGTCGGGGCCATGTTGTCGGGTGAAATTGCCAAACGCTATGGCAATGAAGGATTGCCCAACGATACCATTTCATGCACTTTCAAGGGCTCTGCCGGCCAAAGTTTTGGCGCCTTTTTGGCCAAGGGAGTTACATTCCGTTTGGAAGGTGATTCCAACGACTATTTGGGTAAAGGCATGAGTGGGGGACGCATCATTGTTGTTCCTCCTGCAGGTTCGGTTTTTGCTCCCGAAAAGAACATCATTGCAGGAAATACCCTGTTGTATGGTGCAACAAGCGGTGAAGTGTATATCAATGGTCAGGTAGGTGAACGCTTTTGTGTTCGAAACTCCGGTGCCATCGCTGTTGTCGAAGGAACAGGTGACCACTGCTGCGAATATATGACAGGCGGTAGAACCGTGATCTTAGGTAAAACAGGCAGAAATTTTGCTGCCGGTATGTCCGGGGGTATTGCCTATGTTTTGGACGAAGACGGTGATTTCGATTATTACTGCAACATGCAGATGGTTGAACTGTCTTTGATTGAAGATATGGCTGACAACAGGGAATTAAGAAACCTGATTTCGGCTCACTACAGATACACACATAGCCCAAAAGCCAAAATGATTTTGGATAATTGGAGCGAATATGTAGAAAAATTCATTCGTGTCATACCTATTGAATACAAAAAAGTATTGCATGATGAAAAAATTGAAGCTGTTAAGAAAAAAATTGCACAAGTAGAATACGATTATTAATATGGGAAATCCGAAAGCATTTTTAACAATAAACCGCAAAGAGGCAGGATATCGTCCTGTCCATGAGCGGAAAGCGGATTACGGTGAGGTAGAACAAACCCTCAACCATGGTGACCGCATGTTGCAGGCCTCGCGTTGCATGGATTGCGGCATACCTTTTTGTAGCTGGGGTTGTCCTCTTGGCAACAAAATGCCTGAATATCAGGATCAATTATACAAAGGAAAATGGAAAGAAGCCTATGAAACACTGGCTTTGACCGATGATTTTCCTGAATTTACAGGACGGGTTTGTCCGGCATTGTGTGAAAAAGCCTGCGTGTTGAACATCGATCACAATCCGGTGACCATCCGTGAAAACGAAGCATCTGTCACCGAACATGCCTGGAACGAGGGTTGGATTAAGCCTCAACCCCCCAAAAAACGGACAGGGAAGAAGGTTGCCGTCATTGGCAGTGGACCTTCCGGATTGGTGGTAGCATACCGCTTGAACCGTCTGGGTCATGAAGTCACTGTCTATGAAAAGTCTCCACAAATTGGTGGTTTGCTCAGATTTGGCATTCCCAATTTCAAATTGAATAAACTGGTGATTGACAGACGATTGGCTCAATTGGAAGCAGAAGGAATCAAGTTCATACCCAACGCTGAAGTAGGAGTTCAGGTTTCCATCAAGGATATTCAAAAACAATTTGATGCTGTATGTCTTGCCATTGGAGCCGGAAAACCAAGAGATTTGCCCGTTGAAGGCCGAGAACTGAATGGTGTTCATTTTGCATTGGATTTCCTCATTCAACAAAACTATCGTTTGGCCGGATTGCCCATTGAAGGCGCTGAGATTTCAGCCGAAGGCAAGCGCGTTTTGGTGATTGGTGGTGGCGATACAGGCTCTGACTGTGTTGGTACTTCCAACCGTCAGGGTGCCATTGAAGTGACTCAGATTGAAATCATGCCCATGCCGCCCGAAGGTGACAATCCCGAAACACCCTGGCCCTATTGGCCGACTATTTTGAAGACATCCTCGTCCCACCTAGAAGGTTGTAACAGACGTTGGAGTTTAACCACCAAGAAAATCATCGGTAAAAACAATCAGGTGACAGCCGTTGAAGTTGCCGAAGTGGAGTGGTTCAAAGACCCCTCAACTGGCCGGATGAATATGAGGGAAACGGGTAAAACAGATAAAATTAAAGCGGATTTGGTGCTTTTGGCCATGGGCTTCACCAATCCTGTTCATGAAAATCTGTTGGAACAATTGGGCGTAGAATACGATGCCCGTGGCAATGTCAAAGTAAACCGTAGCGGAGAAAGCTCTGTCAAAGCCGTGTTTGCTACCGGTGATGCTGCAGTGGGTGCCAGTTTGGTGGTACGTGCCATGGCCGA
>CAYYJF010000006.1:0-7654 GCA_964472175.1 uncultured Bacteroidales bacterium
TGAATTCTGACAAAAATGCGGCTGCTTTTTTTCTGAATTCTGATGGGTTGAGGCCCTTTTGTTCAATTTTTTGACGGTTTAGATAGACCTGCTGATGGTCCCAGTTGGTGACCCATTGTTCGTTTCCGTAGAGGGCCATCAGGTACAGGTTCAGCAAGGAGGTGCATCTTTGCGGATAAAAATCGCCAAAATTGGTTTTGGTTTTTGCTTCGTTGGAAATGGGGTCGTTCGTTGCGCCGCTTCCTGTCAGATAAATGCAGTATTGACCACCTGAAGCCTGTGAAATGGCCTGAAGCAAATTTGACAAGGCGTCGTCCAATCTGTAATATAGATCCTGAATCTCCATGCCAGACTTGGTTTCACCCAATTTGGGTGCAGCTGAAAGTTGGAGTACGAGGTAATCGGTGATGTTGTCTTTTCCTAGATTCTCTCTCAATATCAATTCGTTGGCCATTTTTAGAATGGCTGCGTTCATCAGGGGAGATTTTTTGAACGCTTTGAATTTGGAGGTTTCAACCTGGTTGAATTGGTATTCGAAAAATGTCGGATTGGGTTTATGCGGCATGTTTTCGTAATACGACAAAGCCTTGAGCGGGGTCCAGCTTCGCTCGCCAAGTTGGTTTTGAATGGTCGATTGGTCATTCAGGTTTTCCAACCATTTTGGCATGGGGGTATAATAGGTGGAAGTGCACCACTTTTCGGTTTCATCATCGCCCCAAAATACGCCGTCGGCCTGATGTCCGGCCAAAAGCATGGTTTGGGCAGGATCAATGCCAATGGCATAGACTTTGGCTTCGCTGTTCGAGGCTTCTTTGAGCTCGTCGGCTAGGGTCGATCCCTGCAATTTTGCCGGGGAATAGGTGGATGCCGTATAGTTTCCCAAAAAGGAGGGATCTAAAATGCACGAAATTTGTTTGCTGGTCAAAGGGTCATACCAGCTTGTGCCCGTGATGCCGTGGGCCCGAGGAATGCTTCCGGTTGCAAAATTGGCGGATGCGGTTGCCCCATCCGGTTTTTCGGTTGCATGGACCACATGATTGATCTGGATGCCATGCTTGATGAGCTCCTGAAATCCATTGTCGCCATACCCATTTTTGAACCATTCCAGGTAATTGGCATTCAATTGGTCAATGTGTAAACCCACCACCAGTCTGGGTGCCTGATCCTGCGCTGACATAGTCAAGCCGGAAGCCGTTGCAGTGAGCAATCCTAGAAAGGATTTGAAGAATTTATTCATGGCTGGCTTTGGATTGGGGCTGAAGCATGCTGACAATGGATCTGAAAGCGATGATCAACAGCATGGGCACGGTCGCAGGGTTCAATTGTTGGGGTATGAAAAATATACCAAAAAGTGCGATGACTTGTAGTGTGAGGCTGAATATCAGATATTTGGTTGCAATATATTTTCTGAACTTCTGAAAGAAGATGCCGATGGCAAAAACCAAATGCAGCGGGTTCAACCACAGGAGTAAAAAGTTGACTTCGGTGCCCGGATGTTCAGAAAAAAGCCATAAAAAGGCAATGAGGCTTCCGATAAGGCCATAGATGCCAAAGATGATGGCGGTCAGGGTCATCCCTCTTTTTTCTTTTCTCGATTCATACACCGAAATAAAGGCGATGATGAAAAACAGGATCCATATCACCAGATTGGGACCAAAAACAGAGGGCTTTTTTTCTGCTTCGTCGTATTCAAGAGCAATCAGCACATTGGTTTTGGTGACCAAAGGTTTGATGTTTTTGTTGGAATCAACAATATTAGCTTTATCGAACGATTGTTTCAGAATTTCTGGCGCAAACTGTTGATCGCTCAAGGATGCAGCATTGTCTATGGGTGCACCCAAAAGCAAGTCAATGCCAAATTGTGTCCAGGGATATTTTTTTGTGAAATAATGAATTTCATCCCGAAGCGATTTAAAGGGCTCTTTGTAAGCATATTCCGTTTTACCGTCGAGGTTGGAAAGAATCAAATCTCTGGGTTTGGTGGCGCAATTGTTATAAAGGTAGTTGTATCGGTAGGTTCTGTTTTCAATTTGAATGTTTTGAACAAGGGCTTGCCAGATGCGTTCTTTCTCAGTAGCCGAAAGGTTGAGAATTTGTTCTACAACGCCTCTTTCGGAGAGCTGATATTCAATGATGAAATCGGAAAAACCACCGACTCCGCAAATATAATCGGTTTCACCTTTGATGAATTTGTAGAGAAAATTGGGTGTGTTGAAATCGAACAAGCCATAATTGAAGACCAAATCAAATTCACGTCTGAAGTCAACAATCCGAATGGCTGTATGGCCATACTGCGCATAGACTTCATCGCCGGGAGTTACTGTCAGAAGGGATATTTGTGATGAATCAGACAGCGGAAGTTCCTGTGACTTGAGTGGCAGCGCACGTAAGAAAACAAACAGCAGTAATAAGAAGTATGTGAATCGAAAAATTTTCATAACCAGATTTTATCCCTACAAAAATACGTTTTTTTGTGCGATTTTTTTTAGTTATGTTTGCTGGAAATATCACGATGATGAATACAAACAAACTATATCGGAGCAAATCCAAAAAAATAGCTGGTGTCTGTGCTGGATTGGCCGATTATTTTAAGGTGAATCCAACACTTGTACGCATTTTGTTTGTGATTTTCACATGGACGTATCTTGTCGGATTGTTCCTGTATCTGCTCATGTGGATGGTGGTCCCTGTCAACACAGAAACCACCCCCGATTGATTCCCTTTTTCAAGAAATATTTTTTCGTACCGATTTCAGAAATTCCTGCATCTGATCGGCATCTTTTTCTTTGATAATTTCCTGCAATGCACGAAGTTTGTTCGTGATTTTTTCAATTTGTTCAGGCGCATAGGGGTTGAACAAAATTTCTTGCAACAAATAATCGTCCTCAGACATCAAACCCTGGGCGATGGCCATGTGTTTTTTGAAGGTCGTTCCGGGTGCTTCCTGATGACGCATCACCGACCCAAAAACCAGGGTAGAGGCAAAGGGAATGGACAAAGAATATGCCGTCGTTTGGTCGTGCTTCTCAAAACTATACTCAAAGATTCTCAAATGCAGGGAACTGTACAGGTCTTTGAAAAAGGCCTTGCCCAAAAAATCGGATTCCTTGATGATGATGGCACTTTGGGTGCTTAAATCGCTCAAACTTGCAAAGGTTGGTCCAAACATGGGGTGGGTTGAAACAAACCTGAAGCCGCAGTTGGCGTAAAATGCTTTTAATCCGGTTTTTACAGAGGCGATGTCCGACAAAATGCACGATTTTGGCAGGTATGGAATGACCATTTCAAAGGCTTCAATCGTGTATTTGATGGTGACGGCGTTGATGAGCAATTCAGGCTCAAATGCCCTGACTTCTTCCAGGTCGGTGGTTCGTATGGCGTTGTACACAAACTTGAGTTGTGTCGGATTCGTGTCAAACAAACACACCTCGTGGTTGAAGCTCAATGAATCTGCAAAAAACCGGCCCATTTTACCGGCGCCGATGATTAGAATTTTCATGCTTTATTGATGATTTCAATTTGTTGACGAACAGATTCTTCGTGGATGGTTTCCAAGATTTTCTGCATGCAAGTGGCATCAATACCAAACGATTCGGCTTGTTTGATGCGCCCTTCCAAAATTTCGCTGTAACGGGTTGTTTGCAAAACCTGCATGTTGTGTTCTTTTTTATAGGTTCCGATTTCTCTGGAAACACGCATACGTTTGGACAACAACTCAATCAACTGGTTGTCCAGTTCATCGATCTGTTTGCGCAATTCGCTCAGGTTTTCTGTGGTTTGTTGTTCTCCTTCTCTGATGACCAGCATGTTGAGGATATAATCCAGGACATCGGGGGTGACTTGTTGGTCTTTGTCACTCCAGGCGCAGTCGGGATCGCAATGGGACTCGATGATGAGGCCGTCAAAATTCATATCCATGGCTTGCTGGGAGATTGGGGCTACCAATTCGCGTTTGCCGCCAATGTGGCTGGGGTCGCAAAACATAGGCAAATTGGGAAATCTGCGGCGCAATTCAATGGGAATGTGCCATTGTGGTAGGTTGCGGTATATTTTTTTGTCGGCAGAGGAGAATCCACGGTGAATGACCCCCAGTTTTTTAACGCCTGCACGGTACAGTCTTTCGATGGCACCAATCCAGAGTTCCAAATCTGGATTGACTGGATTTTTGATCAATACAGGTACATCTGAACCGGCCAATGCGTCGGCCACTTCCTGTACAGCAAAAGGATTGACCGTTGTTCTTGCGCCAATCCAAATGATGTCGACACCGGCTGCAAGCGCCTCCTGAACATGTTTGGCTGTGGCTACTTCCGTGGCGGTGTACATGCCGGTTTCTTGTTTGACTTTTTTGAGCCATTCCAAACCTACTGAACCAATGCCTTCGAATGCACCTGGTCTGGTGCGTGGTTTCCAGATGCCGGCGCGGAATATTTTAACGCCTCTGGATGCCAGCAATTTGGCGGTTTCCATAACTTGTTCTTCCGTTTCTGCGCTGCAGGGGCCTGCAATGACCAACGGTTTTTTATCGCTTAATCCGGGTAATAAGATGGATTCGAATTCCATTTTGTCCATATTGTTTAATTTTTCAATGTTTGATCAATATATTTTCTGTATTCTCGTGAGTGCTTTGTTTAGATTTTCTTCGGTGCAGCACAAGGACAAACGAATGTATCTGTCTCCATTGCTTCCAAAGATAAACCCGGGGGTGATGAAGACGTTGGCTTCATACAATATTTTGTCGGCCACCTCGGCGGCTCCTTTTTGAATGTGTGCAGGTACTTTGCCCCATAAAAACATGCCAGATTGGTTTGGATCCCAGGTGCATCCGATGGTTTCGAGGATCTTTTCGGCGATGATCCTTCTTTTGGCATAGACTTCATTCATGGCGTCGTGCCAGCTTTCGTCTGCCTGCAAAGCGATGGAGGCGGCTTTGAGCATCGGGCGAAATTGTCCTGAATCGACGTTGCTTTTGACTTTGACAATCCATTCTTTGAAGGTCTTATTCGTGGCAACCATGCCGATTCTCCATCCGGGCATGTTGTGCGATTTGCTCATGGAATTCAATTCGATGCAAATGTCCTTTGCTCCGGGTACTTGTAAGATGCTCAACAGGTTTTTGTTCAGAATAAAGCTGTAGGGATTGTCGTTGCAAATCACAATGTTGTGCTTTTTTCCAAAGGTAACCAGTCTTTCAAACAGGGCTGTGGTGGCTTTGGCTCCGGTTGGCATGTGTGGATAGTTGACCCACATGAGCCTGATGTTGGATAAATCCATGGCTTCCAGTTTGTCAAAATCGGGATGCCAGCCTGTGTCTTCAGTCAAATCGTAGTAGGTGATGTCGGCTTCAACCAGTTTGCTCACAGAGGTATAGGTGGGATATCCTGGATTTGGAATCAAGACGCCATCGCCTTTGTTTAAAAATGCCATCGAAATGTACATGATGCCTTCTTTGGAACCAATCAGGGGCAGAATTTCGTTTTTTGGATCCAGCGTGACCCCGAACCACCGTTGATACCAGGCCGTAAAACCGGAGTAGATTTCCGGAATGCCGTTGGCATAGTAGCCATGGGTATCGGGTCTGGATGCTTCCTGACACAAGGCTTGAATGGTGGCCCCGGAGGGTGGTAAATCAGGGCTGCCGATGCCCAGACTGATGATGTCCTTGCCGGCTGCATTGAGTTCGGCGACTTCTTTCAGTTTTTGAGCAAAGTAATATTCTGATACATAGGCCAATCGCTCGGCTGGTTTGATGGTTTTCATTTGTATGCTTTTTTCTATGCTACAATTGCTGTTTTCCGCTTGCATATTCACCTAAAATTTTCAGATTTCTTGTCAGTGGTCTGATGGCATCCAGGCTTTGTTTGAATTTGATGTATTCGTTGAAGGTCAGATCGACGAAAAACAAGTATTCCCACTCGTGCCCTACAATGGGTAATGACTGAATTTTGGTCAAATTGTTGTGGTAGAATGAAAAGACGGACAAGACCTGAGACAAGGCGCCTTCTTCGTGATGGGTTGAAAATACGATGGATGCTTTGTTGATGTCTTCTTGTTTGGTGTGGCTTTCTGCCATATATCTGTCTGTGATGATTAAAAAGCGGGTGAAATTTCTTTTGTTGGTTTCAATGCCTTTTTCCAAAATATTCAATCCATAAATCTTAGCCGCATATTCGCTGCAAATGGCGGCAACTCCCTGCAGTTTTTTTTGACTGATTTCTTTGGCACATAGTGCTGTATCTTCTTTTTCTACGGCTTTCCAATCCGACCGGGTCGCTAAAAAATCCTGACACTGCATCAAGGCAATGGGGTGGGAGTTGATTTCTTTGATGTCTTCGAGTTTTTGATCGGGAAGTGCGGCCAAACAGTGGCTGATGCGCAATTTGAATTCTCCAATCACGCTGGTTTCGCTTTCCCGGAGCAAATTGTGATTTTGCAACAAACTACCGGCTATGGTGTTTTCGATGGCGACAATGCCAAAATTTGCATCACCTTTTCTGATGGCATCAAACACATCCTTAAAAGTTAAGCAGTCTATGGTTTCAATATTTTCTCCCTCGAAATAGGCCCTGGCTGCGATGTCATGAAAAGCTCCGGATACCCCCTGAATTGCTACTCGTTTCATGTTTGTTTGTTGTTAAAAAAAAGGTCCCGCCAAATTTTAGCGGGACCCTTCTGTTTTTCTATTCATATTGTTTGATTATGCACACAAAACCCCGCTTTTACCTGTTCTAAAGTAAAAGTAAAAATAAAAGTATGCAAAACCTTTCTGATTCATCTAATCGACTAATTTTCGGCAAAAGTACAACATTAATTGAAATCACCATCAATTTCTGACATTTTTATTTGATTTCAACGAAAAAAAAATCAATTTTTCACCTCAGTTTTTAAAATTTTGGATGGTTTTGGCGACGGAGGCCTTCATTTCATCCGATGTGGGGTTGAGATCTTCGGTTGAAAAGTTGCCATGTTCGGGATCGATTCTTTGGTACACCATGTCATACAGGTTGAAGATGATGTCCAGACTCAATTGGCCTTCGGGTTCGAGCTGGTCGTGTATTTTGTCGATGGTTTCTAGGGTTTGCGCTCTGTAGGTGCCGGCCAAATCATAATAGCTGCGTATCATTTTCCGAAATCCGGGATGAATGTCTTTGCCCGTAGCCATTTCCTGCAAGGCGTTTTGGTCCAATCCGTTGGACGCCAAAAGGTCGTCTGCAAAATAGTTCAAATGGTTGTGTCTGTCTTTTTGAAAATCACGGATGATGTGAACCAAATAGCTGAAGATTGCACAGGAGGAAGCGACTTGTTTGACGTCAAAGGTGGGTGGCGCAAACCCGTTTGCTGTTTTTTTTAAACCTGCCAGGTGAACAAAGATGGCAGCGGGTGCAACGGAGGCTCCTTCGGCATAGGTCAGAAAATCCCGGACTGTTTTGAAGCCATCGTGTTTGATGTCGTACAACATGGAATGTGCAAAGGCTTCCATCGGCCAAATGGGCAGGTGAAAACGATCAAAATAATGCGCCACTTCTTTCCCCAGGGGTGTATCGATGTTTTTGTTCCGAATGTCCTGCAACCAGGCATTGACTTTTTCTGCGTAAAGGCCTTGTTCTTTGGCCGAAAAGGTGAGGTGCTCTGTTTTGTAATTGTCAATCAAATC
>CAYYJF010000006.1:7754-23764 GCA_964472175.1 uncultured Bacteroidales bacterium
CTCCATTCTCTTTTCAAAAGATTCAATTAGCTGTTGCATGGAGGGCAATGGTCTTTAAGGATGCGTTCGGAGGTTAATTTGGCAGAAAGTAACACCAGGGGAACGCCGCAGCCCGGATGTGTGCTTCCACCGGTAAAGTACATGTTGTCAATCAATTGGTGCTTGTTGTGTGGCCTGAAATATCCCATTTGAAGGATGCTGTGGTTGATGCTTCCAAAAATGGCACCTTTTGATACATTAAAAGCTTTTTCCCAGGTTCTGGGGGTGCTGTTTAATTCAAATTTGATGTGTTCGTCTATGTGCTCAAAACCTTCGGCTTTCAACCTTTTTAGAATAGAGGTTCTGGCTAGCTGCTTATACATATTCCATTCTTCCCGATTCTTGGGGGAGAGATGTCCGGTGGGAACGACCACAGAAATGGTGTCCTGTCCTGCTGGTGCGGTTTCCGGGTCGAGGGCTGTGGGCGCGTAAACGTAAAAGCTTGGCTCTTTTCCCATGGCATTTTCCTGAAATATGCTGTGGAGATTTTTTTCGTATTTGCTTGAGAAAAACACATTGTGGTGGCCAAAACCTGCATACTTTTGATTCAAGCCCCAATGAAAAACGATGGCTGAACAGGCGTATTCTTTATGCTGGAGTTTTTGTGTGACAAAGGAATCCTGCAACAAGGATTCGTACACATAGGGCAAATCGGCATTGGCAACCAGTAAGTCGCAATCCAATTGACTTCCGTCTTCAAAGGCAATTCCTTTGACATGATAATTTTTTCTGATGATGCTGGAAACGGGTTTGTTGTATTGGATTTCGACCCCGTGTTCGATGGCTTTTTTTTCTAACAGGGAAACGATGGCAAACATGCCGCCTTTGGGTACCAGACTTCCTTCCGACAATTCTGCTGCAGGAAGCATGGAAAACAATGCGGGTGCGGTGAGTGGATTTTGGCCAACGTAGATGTTTTGAAAAGTAAAGGCAGTTTGCAAGTGTTTGTCTTTGAAAAAACGCTTGATGTACCGTTGATGTGGCACGTGCGTTTTTAATTTGAACAACAAGGCCATGTTTGAAAAATTGATGAACTGAGCCCAGTTGGTAAAATTTCTACCCAACAAACGCGCGTAGGCTTTCTTGAAAAGGGTGTATCCTTTTTTGATATAGATGTCGGCCTTTTCATAACTTCCAGGCTCGATCGACTCCAATTGGCTTTTCATGGCTGCGACATCGGTGGTAAAGTCCAATTGGATTCCGTCGGCAAAGAACATTTTGTATAAGTTGGTCAAAGGAGTGGAGGGTAAGTCTTTTTCCAGGTCTAACTCCAGGTATTCAAAGACATCTTTATAGATGCTTGGCATTAAAAAAATGGAGGCTCCCAAATCAAAACGATGACCCTCATGAATCAATTGGCCACACCTTCCACCAGGATGGCTGTTTTTTTCCACGATGACTACCTGAAAGCCTTTTTTTGCCAATGCAAGTGCGGTTGCTAATCCGGCAACACCTGCGCCAATGATGCATACTTTATTTCCTTTCATGTTGATATTCAAGTCGTTGTGTCTGTGTTTGTGTGTTTTGTCGCGTGAAAATCGCGTATATATTCAACGAATATAAAGATTATAAATAAAATGACATTATGTATAGATTAATTTTTGTGATTGAAGTGCCTTTTCTTCGTCAAATCGGTAGGCAACCAGGTTGCCATTTCTGGCAACGCTGTAATCCAGACAGCAGATGTTGCTGCGGTCAATCATGGGTTTGTGTTTCAGCCAATAATGTCCGAAAAAGACGGGTATTTCGTTTTCCTGGTAATAACAGGTGCTTTTGAGTTGGCTTTGATCGACCAATCGATGGGGCAGGTAATCCAGATTTTCGATGCTCAATGTTTTGTAATCGGAAACGCAGGGGTCTATCCACCATTTGATGCGGATTTCTTTGCGAACGGTTCCTTCCTTGTCGGTGAAAGTGAGTCCGTCGGGTAGGGGAATGGATCTGCCTTTCAGTATGTTATCGACTGCCAGATATAATTTATTGCCTTTTTTGGCCGATTCATGAAGCAATTCGTCGTTCAGCTTGTTGTCTTTCAAACGGTGTTTCAGGTAATGGATGAAAGTGGCATCCCAGGTTGCATGCACGGCTCTGAATGTGTCTGTTTCGAAAAACAAAGGCAGGGTTTTGAACCACTCGAGAAAATCTTCGTATTCTTCCTGGCGGTTGTGGAATTGTCTGAGTGTTTCGTAGTGCTGTATGATGTTGCGAATCAGGTGCTTGCGTAAATGTCCGCCTTCGTATTCCTGAACATGAAAGCACAGGGCGTTGTATTCGTGATTGCCCAGTAAAGCGATGGCTGAACCGTTGTCACACATATTCCGCACCAGATGAAGGGTTTCCCGAATGGAAGGCCCTCTGTCAATGTAATCGCCCAAAAACAAGACTTTTCTTTCCGGATGTTCGTAGGTCCCGTCAATTTTTCGGTATCCCAGCTTCTGAAGCAAGCTTTTTAATTTGTCGTTGTGACCGTGAATATCCCCAATGATGTCGTACATATCATGATTGATTCAAGTGTAACAAGTCGTTATGCAATACAAGTATCCCTCTGTCCAGTTGAAATCGAATCACTTGAAGTGCTTTTTCTGAGTCGGCGTCGTTGCTGTCAACCAATGCTCTGATGGTCTGCGGTTGTTCGCTTAAAATTTTAACGATCTGTTCCCAAATGTGTTCGAATTCATATTTTTTAAGCCCTGAAGCCGTTTTTTGCAAACAGACATCACATTTTCCGCAGGCATGGACGTTTTTTTGTCCAAAATAGGTTAAGAGTGAAACCGAACGGCAGGTTTGGGTGGCTTCTGCATAATGCAGCATGGATTCCATCCTTTTCTGAAACCTTTCCTTGCGGTCTTCATAGACACTTTTCTCGATGCGAATGCGGTCTCTGGATTCTCTGTTGAGCTGATAGATGAGGTAGGGCGACTTCTTTCTGGGGATGTAGTGGATGATGCCATTTCTGCTTAGATACAGCAATCGGTCATACACTTCTTTGGCAGTGGTCTGCAACCTTTTTGCCAGTGTTTCTTCCTGAATGGGGGTAAAGTCGGAAAACAAACCGGTGTAGGAACGCAAGAGGATTTGCAATAACTCATCTGTGAGTTTGTCTCCAACATGCTGGTGGTACAAATCTTCTCTTTTAATCGTGAAACAAACCCTTGAGGGATTGTCGATTTCTTCTGTTAATTGCACATATCCTGCTTGTTCCAGTATTTTTAAACCGTGATAGGCTTGAAGGAAATTGTAGTGGAATTTGGTGCAAAAATCCATCAAATCGAAGGCGAACATTTGCTCCATGCCTCCTCCTTCCGGAACTTGAAAATAATGCGCAAGGGATACATAGATGTCGCGTATGAGTTCTTTGTTTGGAAAACTGTCGGACAGTCTTTTTTTGAGTTTCTTGACATCGGATGTGTGAAAAAGCAGTACGGCATACGCACGTTTTTCATCTCTTCCGGCCCTTCCGGCTTCTTGAAAATAGGCTTCGGGCGAATCCGGCAAATCCATATGGATGACCAAGCGTACATCCGGCTTGTCTATGCCCATTCCGAAGGCGTTTGTGGCAACAATGACCCTGCATGCTCCCGTTTTCCAAAGCTTTTGTTTGCGGTCTTTTTGCTCGTGGCTCAATCCGGCATGAAAAAAATCTGCGCTGATGCCATTCTTATTCAAATGATCTGAAACGTTCTTGGTGTTTTTCCTATTTCGTACATAAACAATGGCGCTTCCCGGGGTTTTTTGCAGGATTTGCAACAGCATGTGTTCTTTGTCTTCAGCCTCCCTGACTACATAGGTTACATTGGGTCTTTCGAAGCTTTTTTTAAATACGTTGGGTGCTTTGAATGCCAGTTTGCTTTGGATGTCTTCGACTACTTCGGGGGTGGCTGTTGCTGTCAAAGCCAGGATGGGCACTTCGGGTAGGTGAATGCGTATGTCGGAAATGTTTAGATAGGATGGTCTGAAATCGTATCCCCATTGAGAGATGCAGTGTGACTCGTCAATGGCTATCAGGTGGATGTTCAGATAGGGCAATCGGCTGATAAACAGCTCTGTGGATAATCTTTCCGGCGATACGTACAAAAATTTGTATTCGCCGTAGATGCAGTTGTCCAGCGCGATGATGATTTCTTCTCTGGACATGCCTGAAAAGATGGCGGTTGCTTTGATGCCTTTGTCCTGTAGATTTTCTACCTGGTCTTTCATCAAGGCAATCAGGGGTGTAACCACCAGACACAGACCGGGTTTTGCCATTCCCGGTACTTGGAAAGTGATGGATTTTCCTCCGCCTGTGGGCATCAATGCCAAGGTGTCTTTGCCTGAACAAATCGATTCAATGATTTCCAATTGAAGCGGTCTGAATTCGGAATAACCCCAGTATGTCTTCAATATGTCGTGATACATGCTCATCGGTACCCCATGTTATAATTCGATACCATTCGAGGGAAATAAATATCCTTCAATCAATCCAAAGAGTTGTGTATTTCTTTGATTAACAGTTGAATGTAATTTCCGCCGTTGTAGTTGTTTTCCTCAATCGTATAGGCAATGTCAAACGGATTTCGGCTTTTGATGGCATTGATGTGTTCACTTTGGCAAAAGCCTATGCCATTCATCACATTTTGTGACTGTGAATCCATCAACTCCAGTTTTAGGTGGTTGGATTCTCTGCCAAACAATCGACTTGTGCCAAAATCAGTGACATTTCGGGTGACAAACATCGGTTTGTTGTTTTCTGGCCCAAATGGATTGAATCTTTTTAAATCCCGCACAAATCTGGCATTGATGTCCTGAAAGGAGATCTCGGCATCCACTTCAATGGTGGGAATCATTTGTTCAGGCAATATGTTATTGGCTACATAATCTTCAAACCGCTTCTGGAAGATGGGGACATTTTCTTCTTTCATGGAAAGTCCTGCTGCATAGGTATGTCCACCGAAGTTCTCCAATAAATCGCGACAATGGTCGATGGCTTTGTAGATGTCAAATCCGGGAACGGAACGTGCAGATCCTGTTGCCAACGTGTCGGTTCTTGTCAGCACAATGGCTGGTCTGTTGTATTCTTCTGTCAATCGGGATGCGACAATGCCAATGACGCCTTTGTGCCAATCGGGATTGTAGACAATGATTGCTTTTTTATCGGCCAAATCATGACAGGATTGCAAAATGCAATTGGCTTCAACCGTCATGTTTTTGTCCATTTCTTTTCGGGTCTGGTTGTATTGGTTGATTTCCTCGCTTTTTTTGCGGGCGACAGCCAGGTCTTTGGTGATGAGCAGTTCGACCGATTCGTTTCCGGATTGTATGCGTCCTGAGGCATTCAGTCTTGGGCCGATTTTGAATACAATATCGCTCATGGTGATTTCTTTGCCTGTTAGATTGCACGAATCAATGATGCTTTTCAATCCGACACAGGGGTTTGAATTGAGCATTTTGAGTCCGTGATAGGCTAAGATTCGGTTTTCACCCGTGAGTGGAACGATGTCCGAGGCAATACTGACGGCAACCAGGTCGAGTTGGGTAATCAATTCGTTGAAATTGATTTTATTGAATTGTGCAAAACCTTGCATGAATTTAAATCCGACACCACAACCGGATAATTGGTTGTAGGGATAGGTGTTGTCGATTCTTTTGGCATCCAGAACGGCCACTGCATCCGGCAATTTGTCGTCCGGTACATGGTGGTCGCAGATGATGAAATCGATGCCTTTGGCTTTTGCATATTCAATTTTCTCAACGGCCTTGATTCCACAGTCTAAAGCGATGATTAACCGGATGCCTTCTTTCTCTGCGAAGTCTATACTTTTGTAAGAGATACCATACCCTTCGCCATACCTGTCCGGAATGTAGGAGGTGATGTTGGTGGTGTATGTCAACAAAAATTTATACACCAATGCAACGGCTGTTGTTCCATCTACATCGTAGTCACCATAAACCATGATGCTTTCGTTTGCGCTTAAAGCGGCATTCAAACGATGTACAGCTTTATCCATATCCCGCATGAGGAATGGATCGTGTAGTTCTTCTAATTTCGGATGAAAAAAGCTTTTACCCTTTTCGGGCGTGTCTATACCCCTCTGAATCAGTAGTTGAGCCAAGATTGGGCTGATGCCAAGGTCTTTGGCAAGATTTTCCTTGAGGGCTGTCTGTTCGGGTGTTAGGGTTAGACAATTCCATTTGTTAATCATTAATATATATCTATTTTTTTTCTTTCATAGCAGGGGGACACGTGGTCCGAATACCTGGCAGTCGTATGCTGCCGATGTGTTTTTCGCTTCACACAAGAGTTTGTAAAGGTAATATTTTTTCTGGATATGAAGAGTTGTACGTTTTGAAACTTTAAGATTATATTCATAAAGTGTTGAAAAACAAGAAACTTCTTTCGTGTGTACTTTTTTTTGTATTTTTGAACCAAGAATTACCAGCACGAATGAACGAAGATATAAAAAAAGCGATAGAAGTTTTGAATCGGGGTGGATTGATTTTATATCCAACAGATACCGTTTGGGGAATCGGATGTGACGCAACCAATGAAGCAGCGGTTCAAAAAGTTTTTGAACTCAAGCAGCGTGCCGATTCGAAGGCTTTGTTGGTGTTGATCGACAATCCCATGAGGTTAGAAGTGTATTTGCGCACTGTTCCCGAAATTGCCTGGGAACTCATTGATGTTGCTGACAAACCTTTGACCATCATCTATGATGAAGCCAAAAATCTGGCTGCAAATCTATTGTCAGAAGATGGCAGTGTGGGTATCCGTGTTACCCGGGAAGCTTTTTCTCAAAAGCTTTGTGAAAGATTTCGCAGGCCTATTGTGTCGACTTCGGCCAACGTGAGCGGTCAACCGACTCCTTCCTGCTTTTCTGAAATTGATCCTCTGATTGTTCAAGGAGTTGATTATGTGGTGGAATACCGTCAGGATGATCAAACAAAATCAAAACCATCTTCCATTATAAGATTGGGCAATGGTGGTCAAATTCAAGTGATAAGGTAATGAATGACACGCGTTTGATTCGTAGATATGTTGTTTGGGATTTGTTGTCGTCTTTTCTGGCATGGCAGGTCTTCAATGTGTTCAGGTTTCAAACATTTCGTTCTACTGTTGGTTTCGAAACTTTGTCCGGTTTTTTATTGCAGGAAAAGTTCATTTTTTTAGGTGTTTTGGTGCCCATTTTCTGGTCTTTCCTGTATTTTTTGTCCGGTTATTATACGGAGCCACGGAAGAAAACGAATCTGGGCGATTTTATGAATGCAGCGATATTGACGCTCATTGGTGTGATCATCCTGTTTTTTCTAATTGTCATCAATGATTATCCACAGCATCCTTATTTGTATTATCAGATTGTTGGTGGCTATTTATTGATTCATTTGGTTTTAACCTCTTTGGTTCGGTATTTTCAGACCAATAAACTCCTTGTGAATCAGTCAAAAGGAAAGTATTCTGTGCCTGTTTTGATTGTTGGAACAGGAGAGAAGGCCGTTAGGCTGAGAAAGGAATTCAACCAGTATAAAAGCAGCTTTAGTTATCGGTTTGAAGGTTTTATCCGTGTGGGTGACAATCCGGTTCGGGTGGACGAGGAGGAAGTGCTCGGCGATATTCACTCGATGCCTGAAATGGTGAAAAAATACCATATTGAGGAATGTTTGTTTGCCCTGGATCACATGCGGTCGGACATGGTTCAGGAGGTGCTGCAAAGCATCTATCCTTTGAATATTCCTGCGCGTGCATTTGCCGACAGACAAGAAATTCTGGCCGGAAAAGTGTCTTTGTTTTCCTTGTTCGGCATCCCTTTGTATCATTTAACACCCAAATTGATGCCCTCCTGGCAAAGGCAGATCAAAAGATGTCTGGATGTGCTGCTGTCTGTGTTGGTGATGCTCTTGTTTTCGCCCTTGTATGCATATTTATCCTTGCGTGTAAAAACCAGTTCTTCAGGCCCTGTTTTGTATGTCCAAACCCGACTTGGGAAGCAAGGCAAACCATTCCGCATGTACAAGTTTAGAACCATGTATATGGAGGCTGAAGCCGACGGCCCCAGACTTTCTTCCAGAAATGATGAACGCATTACCCCATTTGGCCGGTTTATGCGTAAATACCGTCTGGATGAACTGCCGCAGTTCTGGAACGTACTCAAAGGGGATATGTCCATTGTCGGCCCAAGACCGGAACGTGCTTTTTTTGTAGAAAAAATCATTCAAAAATCGCCACAATATCTTTTGATTCAGCAAGTGCTCCCTGGTATTACCTCTTGGGGGATGGTAAAATTTGGATATGCGGACACGGTTGAAAAAATGCTTGAAAGGCTGGAGTATGATTTGATGTATCTGGAAAATCAAAATTTGCTGCTGGATTTGAAGATCTTGGTTTTTACCATCAAACCATTGCTGAAGGGTAAAGGGCAGTGATGTTAGGTTTTGACAGTTGATAAATTTCTTGTATCTTGCCCATCTTATAAAAGAGGTTGTTGATATGTCGGAGAATGCTCATTATTTGCGTTTGCTCAAATGGCGCGAGAATCACATTAAAGAATCAAATTTCATTCTGGTTTTAAGTTTTGTTGTCGGTCTTTTGACGGCAATTGCTGCATTGTTGTTGAAATCCATGATCCATTGGGTTGAAAGAATCATGACAAACTCGTTTCAAATCGATTCGGTCAATTATTTGTATTTGTTGTTCCCGGCCATTGGGATTTTGCTGACCGCATTGTTTGTGAAGTATATGGTCAAAGACGATATCGGGCATGGCGTTACCAACATCTTATATGCCATTTCCAGACGACAGGGACGATTGAAAAGGCACAATGTATGGACCTCGTTGGTCGGCAGTTCCCTGACCATCGGCATGGGTGGGTCTGTTGGGGCAGAAGCACCCATTGTTTTAACAGGCTCTGCCATTGGCTCAAATCTGGGAAGTTTCTTCAAAATGAACCATAAAACCCTGATGTTGTTGATGGGTTGTGGTGCTGCAGGTGCCATTGCCGGTATCTTTAAAGCGCCCATTGCCGGGATGCTCTTTACCATTGAAGTGTTGATGTTGGATTTGACGGCCGCCTCTATCTTGCCTCTGATTATTTCTTCCGTAACTGCAGCGACATTTTCTTACATTGTCTTGGGAACGGCTCCCATGTTTGACTTTCCTGCGAATACCATTTTTGAATTGGATAGGTTGCCCTGGGTGGTGGTCTTGGGAATGGTTTGCGGTTTGGTTTCCCTGTATTTAATTCGCTGCATGCATACCGTAGAAAAATGGTATAAAAGTTTTTCCAGTTCTACCGTCAGGTTTTTGGTGGGTGGAGGCATTCTGAGCTTGTTGATTTTCTTGTTTCCTCCTTTGTACGGCGAAGGGTATTCATCCATAGAGTCTATTATTCATGGACATTCCGGCGATTTGGCCAACAATAGCTTTTTCTATGGAGTGAAAGACGATGTTTGGTTGTTGGTTGGATATATGTTTCTGGTTGTTTTGCTAAAAGTAATTGCGAGTGCTTCAACCAATGGTGCCGGTGGGGTCGGTGGGGTGTTTGCTCCAAGCTTGTTTGTGGGTGCGGTCTCGGGTTTTGGGGTGGCTACGATCATCAATACCCTGGGTTTGGCAGAAGTTTCCGCTGCCAATTTTGCTTTGATGGGCATGGCCGGTGTGATGTCTGCTGTGATGCATGCGCCTTTGACTGGCGTCTTCCTTATTGCCGAACTCACTGGTGGGTATCGATTGTTTCTGCCATTGATGGTGGTGTCGGCCGCCTCCTATCTGACCATCTATTTGTTTGAGAAACATAGCATTTATTCTTTACGGTTGGCTGAAAAAGGTCAGTTGGTCACCCACCATAAGGACAAGGCTGTATTGACATTGATGAAGCTGGAAAATGTGTTGGAAAAAGATTTTGATGTGTTGTATCCTGAAATGAAGTTGGGCGATTTGGTCAAAGTGATTGCTTCAGCTAAGAGAAATAGTTTTCCTGTGGTTGATCGTGAGGGGCAGATGGTTGGTATTGTTTTGCTGGATGACATCAGAAATATCATGTTTCGTCCTGAATTATATGATCGTTTTTATGTGGAAAAACTGATGACTGCGCCTCCGGCCAAATTGAACATCAATGATTCCATGGAAAAAGTGATGCGTGTTTTTGATGATTCCAATGCTTGGAATTTGCCTGTCATCAATGATGAAGGACAATACATGGGTTTTGTATCAAAATCTAAAATTTTCAATTCTTACCGCAAGGTTTTGGTTCATTTTTCGGATGAATAGATGTTTCTGTAAAAGCCTTGTTTGTTATTTTGTTTTTAAAAAAAATACCGATGTCCAGAAAAGAGCTCAGAATCATCTATATGGGTACGCCCGATTTCGCCGTAGCACCGCTCCAAGCTATGATCGAAGGTGGCTTTCAAGTTGTTGCGGTTGTTACCATGCCGGATAAGCCTGCAGGGCGGGGTATGAAAATTCAGGCTTCTGCGGTGAAAAAATATGCTTTGGAAGTAAATATTCCTGTGCTGCAACCCGAAAAACTCAAAGAGGAAGGTTTCTTAAATGCCCTGCGTTCGTATAAAGCAGATATTCAGGTGGTGGTGGCTTTTCGAATGTTGCCTCAGGTGGTTTGGTCTATGCCGCCGATGGGGACTTTCAATTTGCATGCCTCTTTGTTGCCAAAATACCGTGGTGCTGCGCCCATCCATTGGGCGGTGATCCATGGTGAAACCGAAACGGGTGTGACGACCTTTTTTCTGAAACAGGACATTGATACAGGCGATTTGCTTTTACAAGAGCGCATTGCAATTGGACAGGATGAAAATACGGGGTCTGTGCACGATCGACTCATGGAACTGGGTGCTGCCGTGGTATGCAAAACCTTGGATGCCGTTCTTATAAATCAGGTGAAGCCCATGCCTCAACCCGAAGGTGTGTTTGCTGCTGCGCCCAAGCTGACCAAAGAAAATACCAAAATCGACTGGTGTCAATCGGTTCAGCAGGTACATAATTTTGTGCGGGGCTTGTCTCCATTTCCAGTTGCCTGGACAGAGATGGTCGATTCCAAAGATGTGATATCTACCATGAAAATTTATGATGCGAAAATGGAGCTAGCGGAGCATGCGTATGCGGTTGGTTCACTCATTCGGGATGGAAAACACGGCTTGAAGGTGGCTTTAAAAGATGGTTTTCTGCATATCTTAAAATTGCAGTTGGCCGGACGAAAAACCTTAAATACGGGTGAATTTCTTCAGGGAATGCCTGACATAGACGCTTTTCGGTTGAAATAAGCAAGAATTCTTGCGGTATTTTTGGATAATTAAAGAATATTAATTTTATTTGCAGTCCTAACTCTAAAACCATTTGCCTATCGATTGACTGCTACTCTTTATTTTTTTAATAGCAGAACAATGGGAACAATCAAAACATTGACGGATGAACATCTGGTCAGCATGTTTGCAAATGGTAACAATCAAGCTTTTGATGAATTGTTGAATCGCCATAAGAGCAGGGTATTTTCATACATCCTGATGGTGGTGCGCAACCGGGATTTGGCTGAGGATATTTTTCAGGAGGCTTTTATGAAAGCGATTGTCACCATCAAGCAAGGCCGTTATGTGGAAAATGGCAAATTCTATTCCTGGGTAACGCGCATTGCACACAATCTGATCATCGATTTATATAGGCGTGAACGCAACGAAAATACCGTTAGCAACGAAGAATTTGAAGAAGTTGACTTGTTTAACAATGCCAAACTCAGCGATGAAAACATTGAAGACTACCTGGTGCGTGAACAAGTGTTCAGTGATGTGAAAAATTTGATGGGGCACCTGCCGGACAATCAAAAAGAAGTGGTCCATCTGCGTTACTATGAGGATAAAAGTTTTAAGGAAATTGCGGATATGACAGGTGTGAGCATCAATACGGCTTTGGGCCGGATGCGCTATGCAGTGCTGAACATGAGAAGAATGGCACAAGAAAAAAGCATTTCTTTGTCATATTAATCCATAAATTGTTGATATAAATATACGATTTTGCGATTTGTTACGTTATAAGGTAAACAAACCACCTGTTGCCTATGACAAATCGTTCTACCCAACATTTGAACTTTCTTCGTCGTTCAAGAAAGTCTCAACCCGAACCATCCACTGCAACCCTTGAATTTCTTAAAAACTTTGCACGTGCCTATGTGCCCGAATTGGAAAATTCAAACAGGTTGCATGCCATACCTTCCAATTGATACGCGATGGCGTGTTTCTCTGTTTTTAAGTTTGCACAAACGCTGTTTTTTTAGTTCTTTTGCATAACAAAAAAAGAACAACATGCGTTTGGTAGCTCCTTCTATGCTTGCAGCCAATTTCCTGAATTTGAAGGCTGATATAGAGATGATTAATCGTTCAGAAGCTGATTGGTTGCATCTGGATGTGATGGATGGTGTTTTTGTTCCAAATATTTCTTTTGGTTTTCCTATTTTGGAACAGGTGGCTACGTGTTGCACAAAACCTTTGGATGTACATCTGATGATTGTTGAACCGCAAAAGTTCGTTCAAGAGGTGGCTTCATTGGGTAGTTATATGATGAATGTGCATTATGAAGCTTGTACACATTTGCACCGTACGGTGGAAGAAATCCACAAAGCAGGTATGAAAGCCGGAGTGACGCTAAATCCACATACGCCCATTCACTTGTTGGAAGAAATTATTCCGGATCTGGATTTGGTTTTGCTCATGTCAGTCAATCCCGGATTTGGAGGCCAAAAATTCATTTCGAACACGTATAAAAAAATAGCCGGTCTGAAAGAGCTCGTCTTAAAACGAAATGCCCCGACCTTGATTCAGGTTGATGGAGGTGTCACGACATCCAATGCAGCCAAACTCTACGATGCAGGTGCCGATGTACTGGTCGCAGGAAGTTCCGTGTTTCATTCTGAAAATCCGGAAGAATCCATTATTAAATTAAAATCATATTGATGTTTTAATGTAAATAATATGTAAATTTGCCGTATTCATTTTTAATGTAATACGCTGTTGCATATTGTAGGTAAAATATCCATTGTCCGTTTATTCGTTCCCTTTTTATTGGGGCTGATAGTGCCTTGGCTAGGGTGGACATTGCCACTGAGTCTGGTGGTTTGGGCATTTTTTGTATTGTTCTTGTATGCCTTTGCTTCACCAAGGTTTCCGAGTACATGGAATATTCGCTGGATGCCGGGGGCTTCTTTTTTTGTTCTTTGGTTTGTATTGGGTTTGTGCAGCATGCATCAGGCAAGAAACCAAAACGCTTTTGTACCGACCGATGCGCCCTTTCATGCCATGGTTGAAGTGGTGGATGAACCACAATCCAAAAACAACAAACTTTCGCTGGTTGTGCGTATTGAATACACCGATTCTGTTGTTTCCGAATGGATGGGCAAGAAACTGTTGTTGTATGCCAAGTCTGACAGTGATTTGGTGGTTCCTCAAATGGGAGATGTTTTTTTTGTTTCCCTGAAACCGATCCAACCCAAGCCTGCATCCAATCCTGTTGATTTTGATCAGGAAAAGTGGCTTCATTCAAAAGGGATTTCGGCATTGGCTTATGTGACTTTGAAGGATCCTCCTGTGAAGCACAAACAGACTTGGTTTCATCTGAAATCAACATCTGTACGTCTTCGAAACCAATTGGTGGGACGGTTTGAAAAGGCTGGTTTACATGAACAAAATCTGGCATTTGTTTCTGCTTTGGCGCTAGGTGCCAGAAGCAGCATGGATGCTGCCATTGTCCAGGGATTTTCGACCACTGGTATCTCGCATATTTTATCCGTGAGTGGATTGCATGTGGCCATTATTTATGGTGCACTTTCCTTTTTGTTGTCTTTGTTTGACCGCTGCAATCGCTTCAATGTGTTCCGATCGGTTTTTCTGATTCTGTTTTTGATTTTTTATGCTTTTTTGACCGGTTTGACTCCTTCTGTTTGTCGTTCTGCTTTTATGTTGAGTATTCATGCTTTCGGAAAAAGTATTCGACGGCATCCTTTTGGACTCAATACGGTGTTAATTTCTGCTTTGGTTTTGTTGATGTATCAACCGTTGTATGTGTTGGATCTGGGATTTCAACTGAGTTATTTATCGGTCTTTTCATTGATTGCCATTTTTCCGAAATTGGGTGAATGGATTCAACCAAAATCTGTTGTGGTGAAAAAAGTATGGGAAATGTCGGGAATCTCCATCGTTGCGCAATTGGCAACTGCGCCCTTAACGATGTCTGTATTCCATACTTTTCCAAACTATTTTTTGTTGAATAATTTTTTTGCAGTGCCTGCTTCGTCCTTGTTGTTGTATCTCTCGGGAGGGGTTTTGCTTT
Source organism: uncultured Bacteroidales bacterium (assembly GCA_964472175.1). Taxonomy (GTDB): domain Bacteria; phylum Bacteroidota; class Bacteroidia; order Bacteroidales; family UBA1402; genus UBA8389. Next base: position 22,090 of record CAYYJF010000006.1, read on the forward strand.
TGCAGGATGTTCCATGGATCGGGGTTGTTTTGTCCAAATGCCTGAGCTGGGGAAGTGCGCTTTTTTTGGAGTCGACCGTCCATTCTGCATCTTTGCCGGGAGCGCTGACTTCGGGCTTGTATTTCAATGTTGCTGAAGTGCTTTCTATGTACTTGATTATTTGTTGTTTGTGTTTTCTTTTATACACCCAAAAAAGGTGTTGGATGGTGTATGCTTTGTTGGGGGTCCTTTTGTTTCAGTGCTTATTTTGGTTTCATTTAACCGGCTTCTGAAAATGGCTTGATTTGTATTTGTCCTTTCATTTTCAAATCGGTATTTTTGTGAAAATTTTAAAACATGTTGACCAAGATTATTGCTGAGGATCAAATACAACAGACCAAGCACCTGTTAAAAAAAGCACAGTTTGTAACCATTGTTTCACACCAAAGTCCCGATGGAGATGCTTTGGGTTCGACTTTGGCTATGGCCGATTTTCTCAAACAGTTGGGTAAACATGTTCAGGTGATTTATCCGGATGCGTTTCCTGAGTATTTGAATTGGATGCATGGCGCCGATAAAACCTTGATTTATGAATTTCAACCAAAAGCTTGTGAGGTTTTTATAGCCAAATCTGATGTAATCCTGTGTTTGGATTTCAATCAGTTGAAGCGGTTGGGGGTATTGTCCGAATTGATCGCTACTTCTACGGCGAAAAAAGTGTTGATAGACCATCATCCGGGGCCGGATGCATTTGCGGATGTGACCATTTCCTACCCAAAAATCTCTTCGACCAGTGAATTGGTGTTCCGCTATATTTGTCGTTCTGGTTATTTTGATGAAATGTCCAAAGAATCTGCAGAATGTGTCTTTACGGGCATGATGACCGATACAGGCTCTTTTACATACAATTCCAACCAGTCTGAAATTTATTTTATCATCTCTGAATTGCTTTCAAAAGGTGTTGATAAAGACCTGATATATAGGAGAGTATTCAATGCCTGGTCTGCCGATCGGATGCGTTTGATGGGTTTTGTGCTGAATCACCGCATGATGCTTTTTCCTGAGTATGGCACAGCCATCATGTATTTATCACAAAATGATTTGAAAGATTACGTTTATAAAGTTGGTGATACGGAGGGATTTGTAAATTTACCTCTGAGCATCAATGGCATTTTCTTTTCTGTTTTTATGAGAGAAGACAATGATAAAATCAAAATTTCTTTGCGTTCGCAAGGTGATTTTGAAGTCAATGTGGTTTCTTCAAAATTATTCAACGGTGGTGGACATAAAAATGCTGCCGGAGGAGAGTTTTATGGCACTTTGGAGGAGGCCATAAATGTTCTGAAGAACGAACTGCCGCTTTTGGGTCTGACTCCACAATCTTGATTTTCGCTGAAAGCGTACGTTTTTCAGTCACAATTTTTGTTAAGATCCCGTTGTGTTGAACCAAATGATTAACTTTGCGGGCATTAGATGATCCGTTCAAAATAGATTACATGAGAAGGTTTACAATTCTGTTGGCTTTGACGCCATTATTGATACTTGCATTTTCAGCTTGTCAAAATGAAAAGACGTACGCTGACCAAATGGAAGACCAAAGAAATTCCATCAAAGAGTTTATGGCTGACCAACAAATTGTAGTGGTGGAGACCGTTCCAACTGTTGTGCCATGGCCTGATGGTGTTTACTACAAAAC
>CAYYJF010000006.1:23864-44665 GCA_964472175.1 uncultured Bacteroidales bacterium
GGCACTTTGGTGAGTATGGGATTTGATGTGTTGAACATCGGATTGGCTTCAACGCCAACCACTGAATTGGCTGTGGTGAAAGAAAATGCAGAAGGTGGTATCATCCTCACGGCAAGTCACAACCCAAAACATTGGAATGCGCTTAAATTGTTGAATCAAAACGGAGAGTTTCTCAACGCATTGGATGGTTTGTATGTCTTGTCAGAAGCCATGGCCGAAATGTTCCAATTTGCCACCGTGGATCAACTTGGTGCTATCCGTAACGATTTCACCTACGATCAAAAACACATTGATGAAGTGCTTTCGTTGAGCCTGATCGATTTGGATGCCATACGGAAAGCTTCTTTTAAGGTTGTGATTGATTGTGTGAATTCTGTTGGAGGCTTGATTTTACCACCATTTTTAAAAGCCTTGGGTGTCAAAGAGGTGGTAGAACTGAACTGTACTCCCAATGGTCAATTTCCGCACAATCCGGAACCACTACCTGAACATTTAACTGAAATTGCTGATCGGATGCGCACGGAACAAGCACATGTTGGCTTTGTGGTTGATCCGGATGTGGATCGTCTGGCCATGGTTTGCGAAGATGGATCCATGTTTGGTGAAGAATATACCCTGGTTGCTGTTGCTGATTATGTTTTATCTCGTACGCCTGGCAATACGGTGTCCAATTTGAGTTCAACCAGAGCCCTTCGGGATGTCACCAAACTATATGGTGGCACATACACGGCTTCTGCTGTCGGTGAGGTGAATGTGGTTGAAACAATGAAGCGCACGGATGCTGTGATTGGTGGTGAAGGCAATGGCGGAGTTATTTATCCTCCTTGTCATTACGGTCGAGATGCTTTGGTTGGCATTGGATTGTTTTTGTCTCATTTGGCGCAAACGGGTATGTCTGCAAAGGCTTTAAGGCAATCATATCCGGCTTATTATATTGACAAACAGAAGATTGAACTGACTCCGGATATTGATGTGGATGCCATTTTGGATGCGGTCAAAAAGCATTTCAAAAAGGAGGAAATCAATGATGTGGATGGGGTGAAAATTGATTTTCCCGACAAATGGGTTCATTTGAGGAAATCCAACACGGAACCCATCATTCGCATTTATTCTGAAGCGCCGAATGTTGCCCTGGCTCAGGAATTGACGGCTCAAATCAAGCATTTGATCGAGTCCATGGTTTGATTTATTTGTTTTCAAATATTAAACGCCCCCTTAAAGTCTTGGAAGGACTATAAGGGGGCGTTATTGATTGTGGATGAATGGGTTAACCTATTAAAACATCAAGTTGAAGCCGGTTTCAAAATTGAAATATGAATTGTTGATCGGCATCATCTGCGGGGTGACCTTCAATGGAATGTAATCGGCCGACAGATACAGGTTGACAAACAACAATTTGAGGTTGACAGCTGCGCCAATGGCGCTCATCTCTCCATGAAGCAGGGAGTAGGTTAATGCTGTCTGAATCAAACTGGCTGGTTTGAGGTTGGCTGAAAACATAAAGTCCTGGTACTTGCCATTCTGGGTAATGCCGGTTTGAGACAATACACCCAATGACAATTTATTGCTTGGAAGACCAACTTCTGCACCAATGTTGAGTTTGGTGGTGAGTTTGGTTTTGTAAGCTTCAGGGGATTGAACTTTCTGGAGGTGCATTAAATCGACCAACGCTTCTGACATATCAGAGCCTTCGTTGCTAAAATCAGCACCGTTGAATGTGAATGATCCGTTGGATTTGGCTTGATTGATGCAATCTTCTTTCCAGGAAATGGAACCCATGTCGAGTACTGCTGCTGAGATGGTCAGGAAGCTGAGGGGTTTGAATGTCAATCCGAAATCAAAGGAAAGTCCGGTTCCTGCAGTGGGCAATGTGCCGGTAAAATCATTTTTTAATTTGTCGCCAAAATTGTCAAAATAGGTATTGTCAATCATTTGATCGGAATTCTTAAAATCCAGATATCCTTCACTGTCATATTGGAGTTTGACGAATTCCGGGGTGACAACCCTTAGATTTCCTTTGGTATTTACTTGCCAGGATGAATTGGAGGTGTTGACTGTAAATTGATCAAAACCCAATTTGATGTCGGAAAGTCCCATCAAATAATTGGCAGTTGCTCCGATAGAAAGTTTGTCACTTAATTTGAGGGACAAGCCGACGCCGGACTTGATGTAGCTCATGGCGTTCATATTGAATGAACTCAAATCCAGATTTCCATTGGAGGCTGGTCCGTTCATGAACAAACCGAAGAAATCTTTGGGCAATCCCATGCCAAAGTCGTTTTTCATGGTGCTTCCAACGGTTAAATACATCTTTCCAAATTTTAGACCGATATTGAACAAATCCATGCCCATATCCATGCCAAAATTGGCTCCATCCGTTAATTTTGACAAAAACGCATCTTTATCGGCCTGAGGTAAATCCGGATGCAAAATGTTTAACAATTTTCCGTTGGTTGGATAGAAAATATCGCTGAGGGCCAAATCCGATCGGAAACTCATACCATAGTTGCTGAATGGACCACCGATGCCGGAACGGCTTGGTGCCATCGCCGGATTCCATTTGGTGTGGAAGGGTGTTTTCTCCAAAAAATACAGAGAATTTGTATGTTGCGCCGTAGCTGTATTGGGTTGTAACAACAGCATGGCCGTACAAACAAAAGCGGAAATAGAATATACTATATGTTTCATTGTTTCTATATATTTATGTGTTGTACCTTATGCTCGTTATTCGTCTTCTTCTTTATTCAGGTCTAAAACCATACCGCCTGTGACCAGTGCGCCAACCTGAATGTGAATGTAGTCGGATGGTGAGATGGTCACAAAGCCGTTTGAAGTTTCTTCTCCAATCACAATGAATTCAATCTTGAATTGAGCGACATCTTTCAATCGGTCAATATTCGCGGATGAAATGGATAATTGTGCTTGCGATTCGGTGGCTTGTGTGGCAAATCCATTTGCATCAATGCCTCCGGCAGCTAAAATGGTATCAGAGACTTCGGTAAACATGGACGATCCCATGTCATCTAGTGCGGTCAATTTCAAGACCACGTTCAATGGAATTCTGTTTTCTACATCAAAGTTTAGTCCAAATGCCAAATCCCTTTGTGTGCCCAGTTTTTCAACAACATCCCCGAATGGATTGTCAATGGTGTCTGAGACGTTGAGGAGCAAATCGTCGTTGAATTGTACAGGAATTTCAAATTCTGATTCCAGATTGATTTGCAAGTCTTTAGAGATGAAGCTGTTCTCGAGGGTGTTGTCGGTTCGTATTGAGAACTTCGAACGCAGCATGGTGGGATTAATTTTCAACAAATTGGAGGTCCCATTTTCATTGTTGATAATGGCACTGTCTACAACAAAAGTTGTCGAATTGGCAGCTGCACCCATACTGAACTGCGTATTGGTAAGACTTACAGAATCGTTGGTTGCTTCATTTTTAGCTGTGATATCCATGTTTACATAAACGGGTACACCCAAATTTTCACGCCATTTAAATTTGATTTGGGGGTTGTGAATGCTCAATACGTTGTTTCCACCGCCAAGCAAATCGCCAAATCCTTCAAATTCCTGAAGATTGGTTTCTGACATGGAATAATCGATTTTTCCGTAAGCAGTGGTGAAATCGATGCCATTGAATTGAGCAGAAACGTTGATGGAAGGGGTGGAGCTGGTTAGGGTTACATCTCCGTAACTGGCAACCTGAATGGTGGCCTGGCATTGGATTTTCAATGTTTGTTCCGTTGTTAGATCCAATTTGGACAGTTCTATCGTGACTTCATCATTGCCATTCATTTCCCAGTAGCCATTGGTCAAAGGTTGCCCATTGATCAAATAGGTTCCAACATTGTTCAAAGGGGTGCATCTGATGCGAATGCTTTGATTTAAATTGTTCCCCGACAAACCAGACGTTGTATTGCGCATGGTAAAGGTGGTTGATTTTAAATCTACCTTTTTGACAGTGATGAATTGGGTATTGAAGTCGGGAATTTGATTTTCAATATTCTGAGAGAATGACTCATTGGTTCCCGAAGGCAACGACTGTCCTTGGCCAACTCCCTGAAAATTCAATCCGATGCTGGTCGAAAAATCGCCGGGTTTGTCCAGGGTTAGGTTTGAGATGGTTTGATTCAAATTTCCAACATTGACCTGGCTGGATAAACTGAAATAATACATATTGTTTTTAACGCGAAGGCCTGAAGAGCTGTTCTCATCAACCTTCAAAATGCTATCCATGGTCAGCTCCAAACTGCCTATCGGGATATGGATCCCGTCTTTCATTAAAAGCATCTCATAATCTGCTTTTGTCAGATCGTAAGATTCGTCAACGCAAGATGCAATCATGCATCCTGAGATGGCCAAAACGCCAATCCTGAAAAATGTGCGTGATGATTTCATGTGTTTATTTGTTAAAAAGTATATTAGAATACAATATTATGCCAATAATTCGTAAAAAGGTATGCATTTCGTAAAATAACGCATAAAAAACGGTTCGACCCAATCAGATGAGTCGAACCGTTGATAGAGGGAATTTATCGTTGACAATTTGGATCAGTCTTCCAACAGAATTTCCATAATTGTTACAGCAGCTTTTGCAACAGAGGTCCCGGGTCCAAAAATGGCAGACACACCAGCTTGATACAGGTAGTCATAATCCTGAGCGGGAATAACACCACCGGCAATAACCAGAATGTCTTCTCTTTCCAGTTTTTTCAATTCTTCGATGACTTGCGGAACGAGTGTTTTATGACCGGCGGCCAAAGAGGATACGCCCAATACGTTGACATCATTTTCAACAGCTTGTTTGGCTGCTTCTGCAGGGGTTTGGAACAATGGGCCCATGTCCACATCAAAGCCGCAATCAGCGTAACCGGTTGCAACGACTTTGGCGCCACGGTCGTGACCGTCCTGACCCATTTTTGCAATCATAATTCGGGGTTGACGACCTTCTTTTTTCGAGAATTGTTCAACCAAGGTGCAGGCTTTCTGAAAGTCTGCATCATTCTTTGTTTCTGAAGAATACACGCCTGATATGGTTCTAATTACTGCTTTGTATCTGCCTACGATTTTTTCACAAGCATCGGAGATTTCGCCCAATGTTGCACGAACTCTGGCTGCTTCAACGGCCAATTCCAGCAGGTTGCCCTGTTCGGTTTCGACACATTTGGTGATGGCGGCCAATGCTTTTTGTACTTCGGCTTCATTTCTATTGGCTTTCAACGCTTTCAACCGATCAATTTGTTGCAAACGAACGGCGGTGTTGTCAATTTCAAGAATGTCGATGGGATCTTCTTTTTCCAAACGATATCTATTGACGCCAACAATGGTTTGGTTGCCTGAGTCAATTCTGGCTTGGGTGCGTGCAGCTGCTTCCTCGATTCTCATTTTTGGAATACCGGTTTCAATGGCTTTGGCCATACCACCCAATTTTTCTACTTCTTCAATCAAAGCCCATGCTTTTTCGGCAAGCTCGTTGGTCAGTGATTCTACGTAGTAGGAACCAGCCCATGGGTCAACTTCTTTGCATATTTGGGTTTCTTCCTGAATGTAGATCTGGGTGTTGCGCGCAATACGTGCAGAAAAATCTGTGGGAAGGGCAATGGCTTCATCCAGGGCATTGGTGTGCAAAGACTGGGTGTGTCCCAGTGCAGCGCCCATGGCTTCGATACAGGTTCTTCCAACATTGTTGAAAGGGTCTTGCTCGGTCAAAGACCAGCCTGATGTCTGGCTGTGGGTACGCAATGCCAATGATTTTGGATTTTTGGGGTTGAATTGTTTGACAATTTTTGCCCACAACATTCTGCCTGCCCTCATTTTGGCGATTTCCATGAAATGGTTCATGCCGATGGCCCAGAAGAAGGACAAACGTGGTGCAAATGCGTCAATGTCCATGCCTGCATTGACGCCGGCACGCAAGTATTCCAATCCGTCGGCCAGGGTGTAAGCCAATTCAATATCGGCTGTGGCACCGGCTTCCTGCATGTGGTAACCTGAAATGGAGATGGAGTTGAATTTCGGCATATTCTTTGAGGTGTATTCAAAGATGTCTGCAATAATCTTCATGGAGAATTTTGGCGGATAAATATAGGTGTTGCGCACCATGAATTCTTTCAGAATGTCGTTCTGAATGGTTCCGGCCATTTCATCCAATTTTGCGCCTTGTTCGAGCCCTGCATTGATGTAGAATGCCAAAATGGGCAATACTGCACCATTCATGGTCATGGAGACAGACATCTTGTTCAAGGGGATGCCATCGAACAAGACTTTCATGTCTTCTACAGAACAGATGGATACACCTGCTTTACCTACATCTCCGACAACTCTTTCGTGGTCGGCATCATAGCCTCTGTGTGTAGCGAGGTCAAAAGCAACTGACAGGCCTTTTTGACCGGATGCCAGGTTCCTTTTGTAAAAAGCATTGGATTCTTCTGCAGTTGAAAAACCTGCATATTGACGAATGGTCCAGGGACGCAGGGTGTACATGACACTGTATGGGCCACGTAAAAATGGTGCGACACCGGCTGCATACCCAAGGTGTTGCATGCCTTCCAAATCTGCTTTGGTATAAACCGGTTTTACATCAATCAATTCTGGCGTTTTCCAATTTTTTTGAATGCCGTTTTCTTGTTCCCATTTTTTTGGGTCAACATTGGAGATACCGGCTTGTTGGATATCTATTTGTTTGAAATTTGGTTTCATGTCTTGCTGCTTAAAGGATTCCTAATTGCTTGCTAAAGCTTTGCAAAGTCTGTAATACATTGGAACGAACGTTGATGAACAGGTTGATTCCGATGGCTTTTAAGTCTTCTGTGCATTCGGGTGCACCCGCAACAACGAAAAGTTCTTTTCCTTGTCCGATGGCTTTGAAAGCTTCAGGAGCCAAAGTAGCGTATTCCTCATCGCTGGAACAGATGACAATGATGTCGGCACCGGCAGCTCTGGCTGCAGCAACACCTTCCCCGGCTGTTTCAAATCCCAGGTTGTCGACGACTTCGTAACCAGCACATGCGAAGAAGTTGCATGCGAATTGGGCACGTGCCAAACGCATATTCAACGAACCGATGGTCAACATAAATACCTTTGGACGTTTACCGGACTTTTCTGTGGCCAGTCTGAGCGCGTCAAACTGTGCACTTCCATTTCGGAAAATCAGAACGGGGATATCATTTCCTCCTTCTTTTCCAGAACAACAACAAGGTTTGGCTGGTTGATTGTCTGCTTCCTTGATTTTATTCAACGCGGTTTCATTGAAGTTTGGAAATTGATTGGTTCCCAACAAGACTTCTTTGCGCGCTGAGATATCGGACAGCCTTTTTTCACCGGTTTCATTGATGCGTTTTTGAACTTCGCCTTTTTTTACGGCCTGAACAAATCCACCCAAATCTTCCGTTTCCAAGAATAAGTTCCAAGCTTCTTTCGAAAGGGCTGATGTGAGGTTTTCAATATAATATGAACCGGCAGATGCATCGACAATCTGGTCGAAATGGGATTCTTCTTTTAAAAGCAATTGTTGGTTTCTGGCGATTCTTTCAGAAAAATCATCTGCCTGCTTGAAGGAAGCATCAAATGGGGTAACGGTGATGGAATCAACGCCGGCAATGGCAGCCGACATGGTTTCGGTTTGACTCCTCAACATATTTACGTTGGCATCGTATACGCTTTGATTCCATTCGGAAGTGGCGGCATGGATGTTGATTTTTGCGGCATCAGATTGTTTTAGTTCAGCTGCATAGGCTTCGACAATTAAAGCCCAAAGCATGCGTGCCGCTCTGAATTTGGCAATTTCCATGAAGTAATTGGATCCGACACCGAAATTGAATTTGATTTTGGATGCAACAGCAGCAATGTCCATTCCTGCGTCTTGTGCAATATCCAAAAATGCGTTGCCGTAAGAGAGTCCAAGGCCAAGTTCTTGAGCACAATAGGCACCGGCTTTATTGAACAAGTAAGCATTGACGCCAAAGACTTTGAAGTTAGGCAAACTTTGGGTTGCATCGAGCAATGCCTGTATTTCATTGGATAAACTGCAATCACAGTGCTTTCCTTTGGTTAACATGCGTTTGAAAGGGTCATAGTTTACAGAACCTTTGATCGCGGAAAGATTGTAGTTGTTTTTTTCTGCATACGAGGCAAAACTTTGTGCAATCTCTAATGTCTGCTTGCTGCAGCTTCTAAAATTGATTTCAACACAGTCGAGACAAATGTCTTTTAATAATACGTCTAAATCATTGGCTGTGAAAGACTTATTTACGATAAATCCAAGTGAATTGACTCCTTTGTTCAAAATGTCCAGCGCCTTTTTATTGGCCGATGCCGGATCATTTACTTGAATGTCTTGTCTTACAAACCATTGGTTGTTTGTCTTGGTACCTCTTACATACGGAAAAATACCCGGAAGTGATTCGGTTGTTTGTAAACCTTCTAAATCTTCTGCACGATAAAAGGGTTTTACTTTAAATCCCTCGTTGGTTTTCCAAACCAGTCTCTTTTCGAAATCCGCACCCTTTAAGTCTGCAACAACTCTGTCCATCCAAGTTTGAGTGGACACCGGTGGAAATTCCGAAAACAACTTTTCTTTGCTATCTGCCATAGTTCAAGAATAATAGGTGTTTTATAAAATGCTCGCAAATTTACTCTTTTATTCGGAGAAACGCCTGTGAATAAAGCTAAAAATTCGTTTTTTTCTGATTGTAAAGACTGATTTTTTTTGCTCATGGATTGAGTTGTTGAAAAATATTTTTTTTATTGAATTGATGTTTCAATATAATGATTACTTTTGGTCGTTTTTTACAACTGTTCGTCGTGTTTTTGGTGGCCGGTGTGGCCGTTATTTGTTTAATCTATTTATTATGAGGAAATTAGCAGAGAAATACGCATCGTATCGTGAACCTGAAAGAATTATTGATCTTGGTCTTTACCCTTATTTTCGCAAGATAGAATCCGATCAACATACGGTGGTCGAAATCAACGGTAAAAAAGTGTTGATGTTTGGTTCAAACAGTTATCTGGGGCTTACAAACCACCCCAAAGTCAAAGAAGCCTCAATTGAAGCCATCAGAAAATATGGTACGGGTTGTGCCGGTTCACGTTTCTTAAACGGAACGCTGGATATTCACATCGAATTGGAAGAACGTTTGGCCAAATTGGTCGGAAAAGATGCTGCTTTGTGCTACAGTACCGGTTTTCAAACGAATTTGGGTGTTGTCTCTGTATTGGGTGGCAGGCACGATTTTCTATTGATGGATGAACTGGACCATGCTTCTATCATTGAAGGCAGTCGTTTGTCTTTTTCAAAGTGTCTGAAATTTGCACACAACGACATGGTTTCTTTGGAAAAGAAATTAAAGCATTGTCCTATCAACAGCATTAAATTGATTGTGGTGGATGGTATTTTTTCCATGGAGGGCGACATTGTCAATCTTCCTGAGATTGTCAGACTTTCCAAAAAATATAAGGCTTCCATTATGATTGATGATGCCCATTCGCTGGGTGTTATCGGAAAAAATGGTTCTGGAACGGCTTCTCATTTTGGTTTGACCGAAGATGTGGATTTGATTATGGGTACTTTCTCCAAATCATTGGCTTCATTGGGTGGTTATATTGCGGGTGATAAAGAAGTGATTTCATGGATCAAACACAATTCAAGATCTCTGATTTTCAGCGCCAGTATGACTCCGGGTGCGGTTGCAGCAGCGATGGCAGCGCTCGACATCATGGAATCGGAACCTGAACGCATTCAACATTTGTGGGATGTATCAAATTATGCGTTGAAAGCGTTTAAGGACGTTGGATTTGATACCGGTGTTTCCTGTACGCCCATCATTCCGCTTTTGGTGTATGATGACGAACGTGCCTTGAAAATGACGTCGATCATGCAAGAGGAAGGTGTCTTCCTGAATCCTGTCGTTTCCCCTGCTGTTCCTCCGGGAAGAAGTTTGATTCGCTTCTCTTTGATGGCTACCCATACTTTTGAACAAGTGGATGTAGCTGTGGAAAAAATGACCAAATGTGCCAAAATGCTAAAAATTATTCCATGAAGAAAGTTGTTTTGATTACCGGTGTTTCTTCCGGTTTTGGAAAAGCAACGGCAGAATTGTTGGCAAAGAACGGTCACATTGTCTATGGAACGGTTCGCAAGTCCTGCCAGATTTCACCTGAAGTGCATGTGCTTCAAATGGATTTACTGGATGCGGAGTCTGTAAAGATGGCTGTAAATCAGGTTGTTGTTGAACAAGGCAAAATCGATGTTTTGATCAATAATGCCGGGATGCATTTGGGTGGACCCATCGAAGAAGCTCCTGAGGATTTGTTTAAAAAGCAATTGGAAACCAATGTGAATGGTTTGGTGTACATGCTTCAGAGTGCTTTGCCTTATTTGAGAAACAATCCTGGCGCTTTTATCGTCAATTTTAGCTCTATTGGTGGATTGATGGGATTGCCTTTTCAGCCCTTCTATTCAGCCAGTAAATTTGCCATTGAGGGTTTGAGTGAAAGTTTGAGGTTGGAATTAAAACCCTTCGGTGTACGTGTGGTGGTGGTCAATCCCGGTGATTTTGCGACCAGCAATACCGATAACCGCATCAATGTGACGGTGCAAGGTGGCCCTTATGAGCGGCAGTTCAAAAAAACACAGGCAAAATTTGAACAGGATGAAAGGGGTGGAGGCAATCCGAATGATTTGGCCAAAGTGATGTTGCGTATTGTGTCCTCCAAAAAGCCAAGAAACAGGTATGTTGTCGCCTCCTTTGAACAACGTTTGTCTGTGCTGTTGAAGCGCATTCTGCCTGTAGGTTGGTTTGCTGCAATTTTGAGTGATTACTATAAAATCAAATAAGTCCTTTTTCCCCTGATTGTTCAATCAATTCCATGATTTTGTCGAACGCTGTTGGATGAAACCAGTGGTAATCTGTGTCTTTTTTAAACCAGGTGAGTTGCTTTCTCGCATATTTATGCGTGTTGAACTGAATGCTTGAAATGGTCTGTTTTAAGCTGGATGTGCCATCGAAATAGGCGAAGAACTCTTTGTATCCGACGGTGTTCAAGGCATTTAAATGTCTGAATGCATATAGATTCCGAGCTTCTTGTTCAAAACCGTCCAGGACCATTTGCTCCACCCTTTCATCTATGCGCCGGTATAACTCTGCCCGATCTCTGTTGATGCAGATTTTGACGATTTGAAAGGGCCTGATTTTGGCTGTATCTTTTCGAAAAGAAGAAAATGGCTGATGCGTTTGTCTGAATATTTCAAGTCCGTGAATGACCCTCTTGTAATTGTTTTGGTCTACCTGCTGATGGTAAACAGGGTCACATGCTTCCAGTTCTTTTAACAAAGGTGCTAAACCAATTGTTTGGTATTCCAGTTGCAATTGCTGTCTGATTTCAGGTGAAATGTCTGGCATGTCGTCAATACCCTTGCAGAGGGCATCAATGTACAACATGGATCCACCGGTGACCACAATGGTGTCCAGCGTTGAGAATAGGCTTTCCAGAAGCTGCAGGGCATCCGTTTCATATTTTGCAGCACTGTAGGGCTCGTGTATGCTTTTGGTGCCTACAAAATAGTGCTTCACCCGACTCAATTGTTCCTGCGTTGGTGCAGCTGTTCCAGTCGGCATTTCTTTGTATACCTGGCGTGAGTCGCAATTTATAATGGGAGAACCCAGCTTTTCGGCAATGCGAAGGCTGAGTTCTGTTTTACCTACTCCGGTTGGACCGGTTAGAACAACCAGGGTTTTCACGCGTTGTGGAATTAAAATTCTGTGGAGAATTTATCGCTGTCCGCCAAATCGTCTAAACCGGTGAATCCGTCAGTGTCTAATTCATCCATGTCAAATTCCTGATCGCCATAAAAAGCATCATCCAATTGGATATTGGAGGTTGATTGTAAGCTGCTTTCATCAAATTCTAACAACTGTACCGGGGGCTCTCCTTCGGACAAAGTGCATACGGCTTTCGGCAATTCTTTGGAAGGAATAAACTGATAACAGTCAATAAAGTAAGAGCGTTCATTCAACAGGTCGAACACGAATAAGAGTTTTTGATCCTCTTCTTCGATTAAATCAGATAGTTTGGTGCTTTCCATGACCCAGCTGTCCACTTCCGGACTGCTGTCCATTTCAATCAGTGTGACTTCTGCACCTTTTTCCCATTCATCATTACACATAAAGAACGATGTCAGCTGATCTTTAGAAAAGCTCACGCTGTCTAAAATTGCATTTTGAAGATCGAGAAATGTTGCTTCCGAACTGATGGCTATTTCGCGAACAAAATTATCCACCTCGTCGGACAGGAGGCGAAATTTGAATATCATATACAGATTCGGTTTTAGAAGTTAAAAATATCCTTTAATAATACCGCGAGGAGAGTTCTTGACAAAAAGCACAATCTCATCACGTTCTTTTGTGGCAGGTAATTCTGCTTCAATGCGCTCAATTGCATCGCTGTTGTTCAAACCGGACTGATAAAGATAACGATAAATCTCTTGAATTCCATTAATTTGTTCGTTGGAAAAATTTCTTCTTCTCAAGCCGATGGAATTGATTCCACAATAGGAGATAGGGTCTCTTCCGGCCATTACAAAAGGAGGTACGTCTTTGTTGATTCTGGAACCGCCCTGGATCATCACATGTGAACCGATATGTGAAAACTGGTGAACCAGACTTCCAGCACTGATGATGGCAAAGTCTTCAATTTCAACTTCCCCGGCCAACTGTACGCCGTTGGACATAATGATGCTGTTTCCAAGTCTGCAATCGTGTGCCACATGGCAATAGGCCATGATCAGATTGTTGTTGCCAATGACCGTTTTTCCTTTGGAAGAAGTACCACGATGGATGGTTACAAATTCCCGTATGCTGTTGTTGTCTCCGATTTCAACCGTTGTGTCTTCACCGTGAAATTTTAGATCCTGAGGCGTTGCACCTATGACTGCACCCGGAAAAATGACACAATTTTTGCCAATTCTGGTACCTTCCATAATGACTACGTTAGATCCGATTCTGGTACCTTCACCGATAATCACATTGTTGTCGATGGTTACAAATGGATCAATCACCACACTGGGGTGGATTTTTGCGTCCGGATGTATATAAGAAAGTGGTTGTTTCATTGTATAGTGACTATTTTTTTTTAACAATTTGAGCCATAAATTCGGCTTCCGATACTATTTTTTCTCCGACAAATGCATAGCCTTTCATGCTGCAAATGCCGCGTCTGATTTGATCAATCAAATCCAAACGGAAAATCAGCGTATCGCCTGGTGATACTTTATGTCTGAATTTAACGTTGTCAATTTTCAGAAAATAGGTTGAATAACTTTCAGGATTTGGTACACTGTTCAGGATGAGCAAGCCACCGGTTTGAGCCATGGCTTCAATTTGCATCACGCCGGGCATGACTGGCTCGTCCGGAAAATGACCCATAAAGATTTCTTCGTTTCCGGTCACGTTCTTGATGCCGACGATGTGTCTGTCGCTCATCTCGATCACTTTGTCAACCATTTGGATGGGCCAGCGATGGGGCAATAATTGTTTGATGCGCTTGTTGTCGAGAATCGGTGGAACATCTGGATTGTAAACAGGACTTTGTATTTCGACCCGTTTCATTTCCTTGCGGATATGTTTGGCGAGTTGGTTGTTGATTTTGTGTCCGGGACGGGTTGCGATGATGTGACCTTTGAGCGGTTTACCAATCAATGCGATATCTCCCACCAAATCGAGTAGTTTGTGTCTGGCTGGCTCGTTGTCGTATTTGAGCGGTTTGTTGTTGATATAACCAAATTGATTGACCAGTTTGTGTGGTATGTTCATGTGGTCGGCCAATGCATCCAGTTTTTCCTGACTCATTTCCTGATCGTAAATCACCAAAGCATTGTCCAAATCGCCGCCTTTGATCAAATTGTGTTGCAACAGCACATCTACTTCTCTGACAAAAACAAAGGTGCGGCTTTCACAAATTTCATTTTTAAAATCTTCCAGTTTGTTGAGTCTGGCGAATTGGTTGTTCAAAATGCATGAATCATAGCTCACCAAAGTTGTGATGCTAAAACCATCGTAGGGTAAAATGATGAGTGATGAACCCGTTTGAGGATCGATTACTTCAATTCTGTTTCTAACGATATAGTACGATTTTGCCCAATCCTGTTCCTGAATTCCGGCTTCTTCTATGCCTTGAACAAAGGGTAGTGCACTGCCATCCAAAATGGGCATTTCAGGCCCGTTGATTTCGATGAGGCAATTGTCAATTTCAGCAGCATACAAGGCAGCCATGGCGTGTTCAATGGTGCTGACAACAACTGGACCTTTCTGAAGCACGGTACCACGTTCGGTCTGTTGTACATTTTCGGCCAATGCTTCAATGATGGGTTTATCTTCCAAGTCAACACGTACGAACCGATATCCTGTATTGGGTTCGGAAGGGCAGAATTTTGCCGTTATTTGTAAGCCTGTATGGAGTCCCTTTCCAGTGACAGAGAAAGCGTTTTTTAGCGTGAGCTGGTTGGGCATTTCAATTATTTTTGTTTACTATTTTTAAGTTCATTCAATTCTTTTCTAAGTGCTTCGACTTCTGAACGAAGGTCAGGAAGTTTCTTGAAAACGACAAATGAACGTGCAAATTTTTTGTTGTTGATGGCCGGTGTTCCGAAATAGGGCGAATCATTGGCTTGGATGGAGTTTGAAACCCCCGTTTGAGCGCCTACCTGAACGTGATCACCCACATGGATATGACCGGCTACTCCGACCTGGCCGCCAATCATACACTGACTGCCAACTTTGGATGAACCAGCTACACCGGTTTGAGCGGCGATAACGGTGTTGGCACCTATTTCCACATTGTGGGCAATTTGTATTAAATTGTCCAGTTTGACCCCTTGACGAATGACTGTCGCACCCATGGTCGCACGGTCGATGGTGGTATTGGCTCCAATTTCAACGTTGTCCTCTAAAATAACGGTTCCGATTTGTGGAATTTTATCATACAAACCATTGCTGTTTGGTGCAAATCCAAATCCGTCGGCGCCAATGACGGCTCCCGGTTGAATGATGCAGTTGTTGCCGATTTGGCAATCGTCACAGATTTTTACCCCGGCATAAAGGATGCAATTGTTACCAATTTTCACATTGGAGCCGATGTAAACATGTGGAAATATTTGGGTGTTATCTCCAATTTTGGAAGATGTTCCTACGTACGAAAAAGGGCCAATGTACACATTTTCACCTGTTTGAGCAGAAGTTTCCAAGCAAGCCAAAGCATGAATGCCGGACTTTTTGGCTTTTGCCTGGTCCACCAGTTGCAGGAGTTTTGCCAAACTCTGATAGGCATCGTCCACGCGAATCAGTGTTGCCTGGATGGGTTTTTCCGGTAAAAAATTTCTGTTGACCAGTATGATGCTTGCATTGGTGGTGTATACGAAAGGACTGTATTTTGGATTGGCCAAAAATGTCAGTGTGCCCGGGCCCCCTTCTTCTATCTTTGATAGATTGTGGACGCAAACGTCGGGATTGCCTTCTATATCACCAGATAAGAAAGCTGCAATTTGCTTGGCGCTAAATTCCATTGTAGAAAAATTTGCGCAAAAATACAAAATATTCCAAACTTAAACACATTTTTAGGGCCATCGTTTTATGCAAGTCAGTCATCTGTGGTTAGGAAAGTCTGACATAAGCATAGATATATTTACTGATTTCTTTTGAAAGTAGATCCAGATTGAACATGTCAGAAGCTCTGGTGATGGGTATGGTTTCACCGTTTTTCAATAAAATTTCAATATCGTCATCCACTTCGTTGTACATGTTGCTGGAAACACAATCCATAGACGTGAAATAGGCAGCTTCCTTTACATTGATGTTAAAACGGTTTGCAATGTGTTCTAAATCAACACTTAATCTGTTCTCTTGTGGTGGCTCGTTGGTCATTTCAATTTTGAACAGATTTCGGTTTAGCAACATTTTGCTCAAGGTGGAGAGTACAAAATCCGGATGGTTTTGCCATCTTTTTAAGGCGTCCCAAATATCCACATCGTCCAACTGGATGAACCAATCCAAATCGGTTTCGGTTAAATCTCCGGGATTTTGGTTGTTGTTGATAAAGTAGGACAAAGCCGGACTTGCCTCCGGCGATTGACCGTTTTTTGATAATTCGCAAGCCCTTCGTAAGACGTTTTGCAGCATTTTTTCTGCAGCCAGTGATGTTTTGTGCAAATAGACTTGCCAATACATCAATCTTCTGGACATCAGGAAGTTTTCAATGGAATAAATGCCTTTGGCTTCAATCACCAACTTGTCGTTTTTGACATTGAGCATTTTTAGGATGCGATCCGAACCGACACTACCTTCAACTACTCCGGTATAAAAACTGTCTCTTCTCAGATAATCCAATCTGTCCATATCCAGGTTGCCGGATACCAGTTGGTGCAAGAATTTTTTTGAATAGGTGTCTTTGAAAATCTGAATGGCCAGACTGAGTCTTCCATGAAACTGAAGGTTCATGCGTTCCATGAGTCTCAGGGAGATGGTTTCATGCTCCAATCCCTGAATTAAACTGTGTTCTAGAACGTGAGAAAACGGGCCATGTCCGATGTCATGCAGCAGGATGGCTGCCGTGACGGCTTCGGCTTCTTCAGGGGTGATTTCCAGGCCTTTGGCTTTTAAATGGGCGATGGCCTCATCCATCAAATACATGGCGCCTGTGGTGTGCTGAAAGCGGGTGTGCTGTGCGCCGGGATAAACATAAGGAGACATCCCCAGCTGCCGTATGCGGCTCAACCGGTGAAGATAGGGATGCTGAAATACTTCGTAAAGGAAGCCGGTGGGCAAATCAATAAAACCGAACACCGGATCATTGATGATTTTCCTTTTCTCCATGATTGTGATGTATAAAATGATTATGCCTTGAGGTATCCCTTCATTTCTTCCTGCACTTTGCGGGCTTCTTCCGCTGCCTTTAGGGCAAAATCCAAGCCGTTTGAAGCATAGATGATTTGACGTGATGAATTGACCAACAGGCCACATTGATCGTTCATGCCGTATTCAACCACTTCTTTGAGGCTGCCTCCTTGAGCGCCGACTCCGGGAACCAACAAAAAATGATTGGGCACGATTTTTCGAATGTCTTCGAACATGCGTCCACGGGTAGCGCCAACAACATACATCATTTGATCTTCGTTCGACCATTCCTGTGATTTGCGCAATACTTTTTCAAACAATCTTTCTCCTTGCTCATCGGCCATTTGCTGGAAGTCTAGAGATCCCTTGTTCGAAGTTAATGCCAAAAGTATCACCCACTTATCTTTGTATTTTAAGAATGGAGTCACACTGTCTTCGCCCATGTAGGGGGCAACTGTAACGGCATCAAAAGGCATTTCATTGAAAATGCCTGCTGCATACATTTCTGAAGTGTTTCCAATATCGCCGCGTTTGGCATCTGCAATTAAAAACTGATCGGGATACTTTTCGTGGATATATCCGACGGTTTTTTCCAGAGATTTCCAACCCTGAATGCCCAAACATTCATAAAAAGCCAGGTTGGGTTTGTAGGCCACGCAATAGGCGGCGGTGGCATCAACGATGGCTTTGTTGAACTCGAAAATCGGGTCTTCACATATTTTCAAGTGTTCCGGTATTTTTTGGATATCGGTGTCCAAACCAACACACAAAAACGATTGTTTTTGCAGGATGTTCTTGTAAAGGGTGTTTTTGTCCATATCTTAAAGTTCGCTTTCTTTCATTCTTTCTGCATTTTCGGCAATCATGAGCTGATCAATGACATCCTGAATTTCTCCGTTCATGAAGGCGGATAAATGATACATGGTGAAATTGATGCGGTGATCGGTGATGCGTCCCTGAGGGTAATTGTAGGTTCTGATCTTGGCCGAACGGTCACCGGTTGAAACCATGGTTTTTCTTTTCAGACCGATTTCATCCAGGTATTTTTGATGCTCAATGTTGTATATTCTGGATCGGAGCTCCGTTAAGGCTTTGGCCTTATTTTTATGCCAGGACTTTTCATCCTGACATTGAACAGTTACTCCTGTAGGTATATGTACCAGACGAACTGCTGAATAGGTTGTGTTGACGGATTGTCCTCCGGCACCTGATGAGCAAAAAGTGTCGACCCGAATGTCAGACTCCTTGATGTCTACATCAAATTCCTCAGCTTCTGGCAAAACGGCCACGGTTGAAGCCGAGGTATGAACACGGCCCTGTGTTTCTGTGGCCGGAACCCTCTGAACGCGGTGTACGCCGGATTCGTATTTCAAGGTACCATACACAGATTCACCTGAAACGGTAAAAATGATTTCCTTGAATCCGCCTGAGGTCCCTTCATTGGTGGAGGTGACTTCCACTTTCCAGCCTTTGTTTTCGCAGTATTTGACATACATTTTGAATAGATCACCGGCAAAAATGGCGGCTTCATCACCACCGGTTCCGCCTCTGATTTCGACAATGGCATTTTTGGAATCTTCAGGATCGGCAGGAATGAGCAACAATTTGATGGATTCTTCCAACTTGGGAAGGGCTTCTTGTGCTGCGTCCAATTCGGCTTTCGCCATGTCGCGCAACTCCGCATCGTTTTCGGATTCGAGGATGTCCTTGGCTTCCTGAATGGTGTTTATTTCCGATTGGTACTGGTTTTTCGCAGTTATGATTTTTTCAAGATCCCGGTATTCCTTGTTTAATTTGATAAACCGCTTCATGTCTGAAATGACTGAAGGGTCTGTAATCAGCGTGGATACTTCGTCAAAACGGTGTTCTAGTCCTTCTAGTTTCTCAAGTAATGTGGTCTCGGCCATAATGGTTGTTTGAAATTGAAAAAGTGGTGGTTGGTTCAATGATGAATGTAATTCCAGCTTTTTCTCTAATATTCAAATGTTCCAAATGGACTTTTGATGGTCAGTGCTTTTTTGTCGGCAGCTTCCACCCGTCCGATGATTTGAGCTTGTAATCCCAATGCTCCAGCAATTTCAATGACCTGATTTGCTTTATTTTGAGGAAGATACACTTCCAGTCGGTGTCCCATATTAAAGACTTTGTACATTTCTTTCCAGTCGGTGCCGGATTGTTCCTGTATCAAACGGAACAAGGGGGGCAATTCAAACAAATGGTCTTTGATGATGTGCAGGTTGTCCACAAAGTGCAAAATTTTGGTTTGTGCACCGCCGGAACAATGTACCATTCCATGGATGTCTTGTCGCATGGCATCCAACATTTTTTTGACAAGCGGCGCATAGGTGCGGGTAGGGGATAAAACCAGTTTTCCTGCATTCAGTGGGGAGCCGTCAACGGGGTCTGTCAATGTTGTGTTGCCTGAATAAATCAGGGATTCCGGGGTTGCTGCATCAAAACTTTCAGGGTATTTTTCGGCCAGATATTTGGCAAAAACGTCGTGACGGGCAGAGGTTAGTCCATTGCTGCCCATGCCTCCGTTGTACTCGTTTTCATACGTGGCTTGTCCAAAGGAAGCAATGCCCACAATCACATCGTTGGGGGCAATGTTTGCATTGTCAATGACCTCGTTGCGTTTCATTCTGCAGGTCACGGTGCTGTCTACAATGATGGTTCTGACCAAATCGCCCACATCTGCTGTTTCACCACCGGTGGCATAGACTCCAACGCCCATTTGTCGCAGTTCAGAAAGCAATTCTTCTGTGCCATTGATGATGGCTGAAACGACTTCACCGGGGATTAAATGTTTGTTCCTTCCAATGGTGGAGGAAACCAAAATATTGTCGACGGCACCAACACAAAGCAGGTCGTCAATGTTCATGATGAGTGCATCTTGTGCAATGCCTTTCCAAACGCTTAAATCGCCAGTTTCTTTCCAATACAGATAGGCCAGTGCCGATTTGGTGCCGGCTCCGTCTGCATGCATGATGTTGCAATAGTCGGGATCTCCGCCTAAAATATCGGGAATGATTTTACAAAAAGCTTTTGGATATAGACCTTTGTCTATGTTTTTGATGGCTTGATGGACATCTTCCTTTGAAGCGGAAACTCCGCGTAATGCATAACGTTGATCGCTCATTTAAACCAGTTTTTTTGCTGGTGCAAAGATACGTCATTTTTTGCAAGAACGGGAAAATCTACCCTGCAACCTGATTGGATTTTGGAAAAAATGGGGGAAGACTTATCTTTGATCTGAAATGAACCATAGATTTCAACCATGCACGTACGCGAAACGCTGATTCGATACCGAAGCTCGGCCGATTATCTGGAATTGTTGCCTCAGTTTTGCTCCAAAGCTTCCTATGTGGATGAATTGGTAGACATTGTTTGTGGACACGAGCCCTATCCGATGTCGCAATATGCGTCACATGTTTTGTTGCATGTGGCCAGGTTGCGAAAAGATTTGTTGGAAAAGCATGTGGATCAATTGATTGATTTGCTCTTTGTTACGAAAATAGAATCGGTTTTTAGAAATGTGCTTGGCGTTTTGTTATGTTTCCCTGTTGAATCCTACAAAGAGGGTGAATTGTTGCAGTTGTTGTTTGAAAAACTGGAGCATCCCGATACCAAACCCGGCATTGTGTCGTATTCAATGAAAAAAATACAGCAATATTTGATTGTTTATCCTGAATTGAAAAATGAATATGATCAGGTTCTGGAGCTTCGTCAAGAATTGATGCGGGGCTAAAAAAAATCCCGGGCACAACCAAATCAAAGACGTGGATGTACCCGGGAAACTTAAAGACTTCCTCTATACTATTCTACAAAGACGGCAGTGCCGCTGGCGGTCACCATCAACATGCTGCCGTTAGAACCAACGGTTTCATAATCCAAATCAATGCCAATGACAGCATTGGCACC
>CAYYJF010000006.1:44765-58121 GCA_964472175.1 uncultured Bacteroidales bacterium
TGAGCCACATAGGGCGTGATTTCCGGCATGTCGATGGTGCAATAATAGAATAGGTTAGATCCATCGTTGGGATTAACATATTCGTCCCAATCGATGGCGGGGACAGTTACATTCACCACACTCCAGGTCGTGTCTGTTCGTTCTTCACACGAGATCAACAGGGGAATCAAAAGTAATAAAAATAGTGCCTTTTTCATTGTTGTTGATTTGGTATATGAACTAAGACGTAATGCATTGAAAAATGTTACATGGATTTTAAAAAATCGGTCACATTTTTTTCAATTCGTGCTGGAATGTTCACCGCATCTGCTTTTACAAAGCTTTCTCCGGTGATGTTTTCGTATAGTTCAATGTATCTTTCAGCCACACTCATGCAGTATTCCGGAGTCATGACAGGAACCTGCTGTCCGTCTTTGCCCTGGAATCCATTTTCGATAAGCCACTGACGTACAAATTCTTTTGACAGTTGTTTTTGCGGTGCATTGGCGGCCAGATTGGCTTCATACCCTTCTTTGTAAAAATATCTGGAAGAATCGGGGGTGTGAATTTCGTCCATCAAAATGATTTCACCATTGCTTTTCCCGAATTCGTATTTGGTGTCGACTAAAATCAAGCCCATGGATGCTGCAATTTCGGTGCCTCTGGCAAATACGGCCTGGGTGTATTTTTCCAATTGTTCATAGTCGGCCTTTGAAACGATGCCTTGCGCGATGATTTCTTCTTTGGAAATGTCTTCATCGTGGCCTTCTTTGGCTTTGGTGGTCGGGGTGATGATTGGGGTTGGGAATTTTTCGTTTTCTTTCATTCCATCCGGTAAAGCAACACCGCAAAGGGTGCGTTTGCCAGCTGCATATTCGCGCCATGCATGACCTGTTAAATATCCACGAATAACCATCTCAACCTCAAATGGTTCGCATTTGATTCCCACCGTAACCATGGGGTCTGGTGTGGCAATTTTCCAGTTTTTAACGATGTCGCTGGTGGCATCCAAAAATTTGGCGGCAATTTGATTCAATACCTGTCCTTTATATGGAATGCCTTCGGGAAGGATGACGTCGAAAGCGGAAATGCGGTCTGAAACGATCATGACGAGCAATTCATCGTTGATGTTGTAGACATCTCTGACTTTGCCATGATATACAGATTTTTGACCGGGAAAGTTGAAATCGGTTCTTGTCAGTGCTTCTTTCATATTGTTCTATTTTTAACTATTAGCTTCTTTGTTTTCTTTCATTTGATGGATCATTGCCTGGTGTTTTTCGTAGGCTTCAACAATTCTCTGAACCAACTTGTGTCTGACGATGTCTTTTTGATTGAATTCAATTTTTGCAATACCCTTCACGTTTCGCAATATTTCGATGGCCTGAACCAATCCCGATTTGGTTGATGCTGGCAGGTCGATTTGGGTTATGTCGCCCGTGACAATCATCTTACCGTTCATGCCCATTCTGGTCAAAAACATTTTAATTTGTTGTGTGGTCGTGTTTTGGGCTTCGTCCAGGATGATGATGGCATCACTCAGGGTGCGGCCCCGCATGAAAGCCAAAGGGGCTATCTGCACAATTTTATTGTCCATATAATCCTTTAATTTGGCGGGGGGAATCATGTCTTCTAAAGCATCATACAGAGGCTGTAAATAGGGGTCGATTTTTTCTTTCATGTCACCGGGAAGGAAACCCAGCTTTTCACCTGCTTCAACGGCTGGCCTGCAAAGAATGATTTTTTTGACTTCTTTGTTTTTTAATGCCCTGACAGCTAGGGCGATGGCTGTGTATGTTTTGCCGGATCCGGCTGGCCCCAAGGCGAACATCAAGTCGTTGTGTTGATAGGCTTCCACCAGTTTTTGCTGGTTTTCGGTGCGGGCTAAGATGGGTTTCCCGTTCATGCCGTGAACAATCAAGTTGTCCGGTTTGATTTCCACAGGCGCTTTTCCTTTGTAAATGTCACGGATTGCCTCTTCACTTAAATCGTTGAAACTTGCGCAATGTGCTTCCATGGCAAAAAGGGCTTTTTCAAACACATCCAAATCGGAATTGTCACCCAATACTTTGACGAGATTGCCTCTGGCTGTGATCCTGATTTTTGGATACAAAGCCTTCATAAGTAATAAATTGCTATTGTTTATTCCGAAAAAAGTAGCGGGGTCGGCTTGTTCCAGAGTCAATAGACGTTCGTTCATGCGTTTTCGGGATTTGTTCTGCAAAAATAGTAAATAAACTGGTTTTTTGTTTACCTTCGTTCCTTGAAACAAAACAGTAATAATCGGGATATAAATCTTTATGTACAATTAAGATGCCGGCAAAGAGAAACTGGACAGGTTGGATTGAATTTATTGGTGTTTTGGCTTTTTTTCTGAGTGTTATGGAGCCTTGGAAGTGGAGTCCGATGATGATGGCCGGAAGTGGTTTGATTGCATGGACTGCCTATTTAAAGAAAAGGCGTAGGAAAAGGAGCTTTCTGATTGGATTTATGATGATTTCTTTTGGAGCAGCCTATTTGCTTTTATTGTCTGATATGCCTGGAGGGAATCCCTTTGTTCAGTACCATTGGTTGCTGCTCCCTGCGGTGACTTACCCATTGGGTTGGCTTTTGGTGGTTGTGTTGTTGTCTATGCGGGTGCTCAAATCCCATACCGGGCAGGTGCAAACTTCTCCCAAAAAAGAACGTGCGTCTGTGTCTGAATCGCTTTCAATGGGGCCTTCTGTTGCCCAGGCTGTTTCAAAGAAAAAATTCAAAAAGCCAAAGCGGTTAGGAAATCTCCAACCTTAAACGCTACCTTTGCAGCAAATTTTGTACATGAGTCAGCGTTACTTTATTCGTTTTGCGTATGACGGTACTGCGTATCATGGTTGGCAAATCCAGCCGAATGCAGTTTCTGTTCAAGGGGTGATGACGGAGAAGCTCCAAAAGCTGTTCGGTCCGGAATTCCATTTGGTGGCTGCAGGCAGGACGGATACGGGTGTACATGCCCGTGAAATGTTTGCGCATTTCGATGTTCCCCAAGCCATAGAAGATCAAACATTGTTCGCACAAAAACTGGATGGCATGATGCCCAAAGACATCACCGTATTTGATGTTGTTCCTGTAAACAGCCGTGCGCATGCCCGCTTTGATGCCATTTCCAGAACTTATGAATATTGGATAGGTTTCCATAAGGATCCTTTTTTGGAACGATTCTTTTTGCGCATGCACCGCGTGCCGGATTTTGACCTCATGAATGCGGCTGCCAAAGCCTTGTTCGATTACATTGATTTTACCAGTTTCAGCAAACTTCATACCGATGTAAAAACCAACAATTGCCAGATTCGACAGGCATTTTGGGAGCAAAGGGGCGATTATTGGGTTTTCACCATTCAAGCCGACCGTTTTCTTAGAAACATGGTCAGATCTATTGTGGGTACCTTGTTGGATGTTGGCTGGAGAAAATTGAGTTTGGAGGATTTTCGTTTGATCATTGAACGCAAAGACAGATGCGCTGCCGGTAGTTCCATGCCGGCACAGGGACTGTTTTTGACGCGGGTGGCGTATCCCGATTGGATTTATGATTTGACGCATGTGGAAAAAGACCTGACTGTTCAGGAAGATTGTTAAAGTTTAATTGTCATGTGGCTATTACTTGCTTTTGCTTCGGCCTTGTTTCTGGGTTTGTATGATGTTGAAAAAAAACGGGGATTGGATCACAATGCTGTCATCCCGGTTTTGTTTTTAAATACCATCTTTTGTTCTTTGATTTTTCTTCCTGTGCTGCTGCTTTCTAGCTTTGCACCCTCTGTTCTGAAAGGTACTGTTTTGTTTGTTTCGGAAGTGCCCTGGGAAACACATCTCTATATCTTATTGAAGTCCTTTATTGTCCTGATTTCCTGGGGAACTGCTTACGTGGCCATCAAACATTTGCCGATTACCATTGTTGGACCCATCAAATCGATGCAGCCTGGTTTGGTTTTGCTGGGTGCCTTGTTTGTGTTCAACGAACATCTCAATTTGTGGCAATATGCAGGGATCATTGTTTCGCTGATTTGTTTCTTTCTATATTCGCTTGTCGGGAAGAAAGAGGGCATTTCCTTTGTGAGCAACCGATATATTTGGTGGTTGTTTGTTGCGGTGCTTACTGGGGCAATCAGTGGGCTCTACGATAAATTTTTGATGGGAAGATTTGATCGGATGGCCGTACAGGTTTGGTACACCATTTATCAGATATTCATGATGTTGCCTGTGGTTTTTATCATGTGGTTTCCCAAAAGAAAGCAATCAACGCCCTTCCAATTCCGTTGGTCCATTGTCATGATTGCCGTTTTTTTATGTATCTCGGACTTCCTGTATTTTTATGCGTTGAGTATGCCAGAATCCATGGTTTCTGTCGTCTCTGTTGTCAGGCGTTCTGCCATTGTGGTTTCCTTTTTATCCGGTGTTTATTTGTTCAAAGACCGAAATGTAAAAGTGAAAGGATTGATTTTGATCGGTGTGTTGCTAGGTATGTTTTTATTGTATTTGGGTTCTTCCTAAAAGGATAAAAATAAAAAATGTTCGTATTTTCGCTGTCTGTTAATAATGATCCCAAAATAAGTTTGTACGCCGCATGAAAACCCTGAAAATAAGCACCTTTTGTTTGTTTCTGATTTGCCAGCTCGTTGGGGTTCAGGCGCAAACGGTGTCGAGTGTGTTTCTTCAATTGCCCCAACGTTTTTTGCCGGAATTGAGTATGGAGACCAAGAGGGATCTGATTGAGTTTTATCGCAACGGCAATTTGGCTGTCATGCCTTCAGTTTTTGGAGGCAAGGTGACATTGGAAAAATTATCGGCCGATTATTTAAAAATAAAAACCTCAGAGCGTAGTCATGTGCAATTGAAACTTTTACGCGATACCGATTCGACGGAATGCTTGGCTTTGGTACAAACTGCTACCGGAGTTTTGAATGACAGCCGTGTGCAATTTATGGATCTTCAATTCAAACCTTTGAATACCATTCGGTTGCCTGGGATTTTGAAGGAGGATTTTTTGAATGTATCCGGAATGTCAGTGCAAGAAAAAGAACAGTGTATTCAAATGCTTCCCAACAGGCTGGCTTTGGAGTTTGTTTTTCAACCGGATGGAGACACTTTGATGGTGAAGTCTTCTTTGAAATCGGATTTGAGTCTGGAATTCAAACATAAAATGGAACCCATGATTCAGGATTCCATTTTATTTGAATTCATCAACGGGGCGTTTAAACGAATCTGATATCTATCGGATTAATTGAATCAATTGACCCGTGTAGGGGCACAATTCGATGGCACGAAAACGGTCGTTGGACAATCCCAGAATACTTCCGAACTGATTGATGGTAAAAGTAGATTTGAACAGGGTTTTGTCGCTGTTTGAAATTTGTACCAGGGCCTTTCCCGGAACGCGATAGTAAATGCCTTTGACTGAAGGCGTTTTCTCCGTCCTGAAACGATCTGAATCGCAGGGCAGTCTTTTTAAGGAAATAAAGATGGGTGCTCCGCCCAAATTGTCCTTGTTGAGCAATCCCATTTTTTCAGACATGCGAAATAGAACCTCTGTGGTGTCTTTTTTGGGATCATATACGAAAGAGGTCGTGTATTCCGTGACGATGCTTTTGCCCTTGAACAGTTCAAGATAGTGTTGTTCCATTCTGTTCATTTCGCTCAGGGTCAATTCCAATGCCTTGCCGTCTTTGGGTGCTTGATCGGCTTCGTTTCGAAGTAAATCCAATCGGGCTTCGCGAATGCTGAAGATTTGGTTGGCTGCAATTTCTGCCATTTTTGCGGTGGAAACGGCTTGTTGCATCTCTTTGGTGAAAACCGATGATGCTTTGGTTTCCCAAATCCTTGATGGTGTTTCGTTTGGTTCAGGCGTGCTGGATTCTGAGTTTTGAATTTGTCTGTCCGAATTGGTTTTTTGATCCATATTGATGGATTTCAGAAAGCCATCTGCTGTCCATTCAAAATGTAAATTGTTTCCTTTTTTCCCTGTGCTGATGACGTAAATGGCCGCGGTGTCGGTCACGGCTTTTGCATGAACCCGGATGTCGGAAATTTCAATGTTCGTCTCGTCTTCCTGAATGAAATCTTTGATGCCGAGGAAGCGTTCTGCATACTGAAAATAAATGCCGGACTGTGATTCTTTTTTTCGAACAGTGACTTCTACGTTGAATAGGGTTTTTGGGAGTGCGTAGAAAACGCCGTTCGCTGTATCTTTTGCGGTTTGAATGGGTTCTGTAATTAATTGAGCCTGAGCTGTTAAAAAGAAAAGGAATACCGACGTAAGCAGAAAAATATGTTTCATTTTTACTTGTTTTTTTTCAATAGATTAAACGCTTCACCAAGGTGTGTGATGATGTCTCCGGCAATCAGACTTTCTTGCGATTGTGTTTTTAAGGCCAAATCTCCGCTCAATCCATGCAGGAAAACACCCAGTTTCATGGCTATTTCTGTAGCATAACCCTGAGCCAACAAAGATACAACAATTCCTGTCAATACATCTCCGCTTCCTGCTGTGGCCATTCCCGGATTGCCGGTGCTGTTGAAACTGCAGGTGCCCTGAGGCGAAATGCAGGCAGAATATGCGCCTTTGAGTACGATGTAGATGCTTTGCTTTTTCGCGAATTCGATGGCTGCCTCAAGCCGTTGATAGCCATTTTTGAATGTCTTTCCCATCAATCGGTCAAATTCTTTGGGGTGGGGTGTGATGATGGAATTTGCAGGTATACGCGAGATGCGTTCCGATTTTTTTGACAACCAATTTAAGGCATCTGCATCCAAAACCAAAGGATGGAATTGTTTGGTGAGCACATGCTCCAGAAACTTAATTTGCTCGTTGGTTTCACCTATGCCTGGGCCAATGGCAATCGCTCCATACGTGGCCACATCCATATCTTCCGTTTTTTTGAAAAGCACAATTACTTCAGGAATGGCACACTGTATGATGGATGCAATTTTTGTGGGCAGATGGACAAAGACCAAACCTGACCCTGCTCTTAATGCAGCTTTGGCCGTGAGAATGGCTGCACCTGTCATTTCGGTCGATCCTGCAGCAATCAGCACTTTCCCGAAAGTGCCTTTGTGCGCAAAATTGGAGCGTTGCTGCAGGTCATCACAAATATCTTTTGGCGTGGTAAAATACCAGGGCGTTGCCATTTTATCCATCACTTTCTCATCCAATTGAATGTCAACAATGTCCCATTGTTTGATGTATGGTTCGTTCTCTGGCAAGAGATAGGAAAGTTTGGGAAATTGGAGTCCAATGGTGAAATCGGATTGTACAATGCTGTTTCCTGCATTGTCGGTATTGTCTTCTCCATACAATCCGCTGGGCATGTCGATGGAAATGGTATAAGCATTCTGCTGGTTGATCCATTGGACGATTTTCGAGAAAAAGCCGGTCAAAGGTCGGTTTAAACCGCTTCCAAACAATCCGTCAATGATGCAGTCCCAATCGGTGTGTAATTGTTTTAACTGATCGGCATGGTCAATATTGTGAATGATCACACCCTCTGTTTGTTGCAGGTGAACGATTTGTTCCAGTGTATCTCGGGATACTTTGGCATCGGGGTGACATAAGATTACTTCTGCATGATAGCCCGATTCCAAAAGGTGTCGCGCAACGGCAACCGCATCACCGCCATTGTTTCCCTGCCCTGCTACCACCAAAATCTTGTCTGTGTTATGCAATTTTGGTTGTATTTTTTCAAACAATCTAAGTGCTGCACGATTCATCAATTCGATGGAGCTGATGGGCTCATTTTCAATGGTTTTAGAATCAATCTCTTTGATTTTTCTGGTTTGAAAAATTTTCATGGTCGCCAGTTTTAAAGTTGGATTTTTTCAACCAATATTTTGCCATTGGTCCAGATACGAAGCAAGTAAATGCCTTTCATGTTGTCCGAAACATCCATCCAGTTTTGTTTGAATGCTTGTTGGATGATGTTTCCGCCGTGGTCGTACAATTCCAATTTTTGAATTGGGCTAAAAGATTGAATCCAAAGTCTTTGACCAACTTTGGAGCAGTAAATGGGGTGCTCATTTGAGGCTGAGGGTATGTCGGTTTCACCCGAAGTGATGTAGATGGTGTTTGACGTAACCTGTATGGGCGTGGTGGTGAGCTCTGACGTGTTGTAGTTGTTGCTTTTGTCGTATAAAACGCGCAGGGTGTATGTGCCAGCAGAAAGCGTGGGGGTGACTTTGAAATGAAAGGTCTTTTTTTGATTGGATGGCAAGAGCAAGTCTGTAGTTGTCAACGTTTGCTCCAGGGTTAAACCGGATTCAGAATACAATTGCAACCCGATGTATGAATGGTATTCGATGCCATTGTTTTCAATGGTAACTGACACTTCATTGATTTTATTCTTGTTTAATATTGTCGGATAAATGCTGTCAACAACCGTCAAAGAAACAACAGTGGAAGGTCGTTGAATGCTGATGCTTTTGTTCGATCTGGTTGCAATCAGCACGTTTTCTATAAATTTGCTGCCTCTGACAATGTTCCATGTGTTGGAGCCTGATGGTTTGTAAATTGGATATATGTAATAGGTACCATCGGTGTTTAATGCCGATAAAGTCACTTGTCTTTGAAATGGGAACGGACTTCCTTCCGACAAGGAAGACACCAGGTAGGAGGTCAGTACATTGAGGTTGTTTTCTCCTTCTTTGATGAATCCAAAGCCAAAATTTCCGCTAAAGGTGTTGCAGCCGTAATTGCCAATCAGACAGGCTAAAGTGGTGGTTGGGTTGGTGGTTCGAACGGAGGAATTGCTGCTGGTCATGGCTGTAATCATCCCGATTTGTGGGTTGAAATTGTCGATTCCATCTGGCTTTTGAATGCCCACAATCATTTGATGGTTGGAGGAAAACCCACCAGTTTCCCCGGTTGATTCAGGTTCGGTTGACGACAATGTCATCAGTTCAAAATACCCATTGTAATATCCATTCCATCCCCAATTGATGTGATAAAAACCGTTCGAATCGTAGCCATCGCAGACGAAAGCATGCCCGCCCTCTCCGGATTTGGCTGAATAATAAACAGGTCTGTTGGCATTTATTTCGTTTTCAAGCAATGTTTGCCATTCCGTTTGTGTGTAGATGTTTCTGTTTACAAGTTGTAAATCCTGATCGTATTTGAAATAATTTTTAAGTGCGTAACAGACATCATAGTTGTTTGCGCCACTTCCGGTTGGATTGTAGTTCATCTTCACCGCAATGCCGGTGTGGTAAAGGATGGTTGCAACTGCCGTGTCTTGTTGCGGGGTGCTTGTCGCGTTGTAGTTCGACAGCATTTCATCCCATTGGTAGGGGGCGTTGGCAAAATCAGCGGACAGGATTCCATAATTGGAAGTGTAGCTCTTTTGACCCGTTCCGACATTGGGCCATGCGTGGTATCGCATGATCTGTGACATGGCTACGGCAACGCAACCAGCGGGGGTCTTTTCATTGTAGGTTTCGTCATACGGAGTTAGTAAATTGAAGGGCGCATTTTGCCCCCAACGGATATCTCCAAGGATGGGTGATTTGGCTGGAGTGCCGCTGGCGATAGATGCGATGGATAGGGAGGGCTTTTCGGGTTTTTCGTTCTGGACTGTGATGTTTTCAATCGCTTTTTGATACGAATCCAATAAAGCCTGAACGTGCGCAGGAATATCTGTTTCCGGGAAACTGCCTGAATCCGAATAGCCAAGAATGGGTTGGACCATATCGTCGCCTGCTACAAGTACAAATCCATTGTTGTAACCATAGTTAAAAATATAATAGGGTGCATTTTGAACAATGGGATTTTGAGTTGAAGCAGGACTGGCAATTTTTACGCGGTTGATGATGGGTAAGTTGCTGATTGATAATCCTTTCTTTTTACTGAAGAATTGTCTGGCAATTTCATTTGCCTGGTTTGCATCCAGCTCAACAGCAAACAAAAGACCCATACTGCACGTCATCAAAAGAATCATGCATGTAATCTTTTTAATACCTATCAAGCTTCGTGTTGGATTCATAACCAAAGAGTCGTCCTTTAATACAAATATAAAGAAATATTTTTGAGGTTAAACGTTTTTTTGAGTAACTTCGCAACTGCTTAATTATCGGTCATTTTAATGAAAAAGATTAAGGTTAACAACAAAGAATTCAGCCTGTTTCTATCGGCACAGGACATAGAGGAAAAGATTGCTCAGGTTGCTAAATGCATCAATCAGGATTTAGACGGAAAAAACCCATTGTTTTTGGCTGTTTTAAACGGTTCGTTCATGTTTGCGTCTGATTTAATGAAAAAAATTGAGATTCCGTCTCAAATTAGTTTTATTAAACTGGCTTCTTACGAGGGAATGCAAAGTGGAGGAAAAGTGAAAGAGGTTTTTGGCTTGAGCGAAAAAATAGACGGTAGAGTTGTTGTCATCGTTGAGGATATTGTGGATTCAGGAAGAACAATGCAACAACTTCTGGCATCGTTGGAAACAAGAAATCCAGCTGAAATCAAATTGGCAACGTTTTTATTCAAGCCAACATCATTGCAATGTGATATAAAACCAGATTATGTTGCATTTGAGATTCCCGATAGCTTTGTAGTAGGTTATGGTCTGGACTATGATGGCTTTGGCCGGAATTATCCGGAAGTTTATTCACTTATTTAATAGGTATTATTGTGTTAAATGTAGTTATTTTTGGTGCTCCTGGTTCAGGAAAAGGAACTCAGAGCACCTATCTAGTGCAGAAATATGGTTTAGAACATCTTTCTACCGGTGATTTATTGCGTGCCGAGCAAGTCAAACAAAGTGAGCTCGGAAAATTGATCGAATCATTTATTTCACAAGGTCTGTTGGTCCCGGATCAACTGATCATTGATATTTTATCTGGTGTTCTGGATGAACGTAAAAGTGAAAAAGGATATATCTTTGATGGTTTTCCAAGGACTACAGCTCAGGCTGTGGCATTGAAAGAAATGTTGTCCAAACGTGGTATGCAAATTTCTGTGATGCTGGATTTGGCTGTTCCTGAAGATGAATTGATTGACCGATTGTTGAAAAGGGGTATATCTTCAGGACGTGCCGATGACAATTTCGAGACCATTCAAAAACGCATTCAGGTGTACCACAGCAAAACTGCACCTGTGAAAGATTTTTATGAAAAAGAAGGTATTGCTGAAGATATTGTTGGAATAGGTTCATTGGAAGAAATCTTTGACCGTATTTCCAGCGTAATGGATAAAATCCGCTAATTAAGAAAAAAAACCGCCATATGGCCGAAAGCAATTTTGTAGATTATGTAAAGATTTATTGTCGATCGGGCAACGGTGGACCTGGTTCAACACACTATCATCGTGAGAAGTTTGTTGCAAAGGGCGGTCCTGATGGCGGTGATGGCGGTCGTGGTGGACACGTTGTTTTGCGTGCCAATACCAACTATTGGACACTGATACATTTGCGTTATGCCAGGCATGTGTTTGCTGAACATGGTGCCAGCGGAAGTGGCGCCCGCAGTTCAGGTAAACAAGGATCGGACGTGTATATAGACGTACCTGTGGGTACGGTTGCTTTTGATGCTGAAACGGGAGCGTTTTTATGCGATGTGAGCGAACCGGGGCAAGAAGTGGTTCTCCTAAAAGGCGGACGCGGTGGTTTGGGCAATTGGAATTTCAGAACAGCCACCAACCAAACACCTCGTTTTTCTCAGCCTGGTGAACCGATGGAAGAACGCCACGTAGTCTTGGAACTTAAGCTTTTGGCCGATGTGGGTCTGGTTGGATTTCCGAATGCTGGAAAGTCAACTTTGTTGTCAGTCGTTTCAGCTGCAAAACCAAAAATTGCCGATTATGCCTTTACCACGCTTGAACCCAATTTGGGCATCGTGACTTACAGGGATAATAAATCCTTTGTTATGGCGGATATTCCTGGTATCATTGAAGGTGCCTCTGAAGGTAAAGGTTTGGGGCTGCGCTTCTTAAGACATATTGAGCGAAATGCGGTGCTTTTGTTTATGATTCCGGCTGATAGCAAAGACATCCACGATGAATACAAGATTTTGTTGAACGAATTGTCACAATATAATCCGGAACTTCTTGACAAACAGCGTGTCTTGGCCATAAGCAAAACCGATATGCTCGATGAGGAGTTGAAAAACGAAATCTCCAAAGATTTACCAGATATTCCTTATTGCTTTTTGTCTTCCATCACCGGTGAAGGGGTGCTTGAGTTGAAAGATTTGCTTTGGAAAGAATTGAATGACGAAGCCAATAAGGTTGTCACTTTAACACATAAGGCCAGAACAACCTATCAGTTGCAAAAAATTGAAGATGATCTTGAAGAAGCTACTCCAGTTACATTGTTTGGTAGAGAAGCCTACGAAACTGAAGAAGAATTCTTTGATGATGAAGAAGAAGACGATGAAGATTGATCAAGCTGTTTGAAATTGACAAAATATCCTTTATTTTGTACCAAAATTCAAACATCATGATGCGTTTTCTCACAGTTCTCTTTGCAATCTTTACTTTCGGACATATAGCCTTGGCTCAAACTGCCGGAAAGGTTGATTTTGGCGATCTCCAAACTGGCTCAACCGTATTTTTTAGTCAATCCATCAACGGGGAATGGGGTCTGGAAATTGTCAATGATGCAACTGTTGAGTTTTCGCACCCTCAACCCATTAATATTGAAATCCAAATAGAATCGGATAAAGTTCAATCCTACCGTTTGGGCTATCGTGATGTGCAAAAACAAGGAGATTCGATCCTTGGAAGCGCATTGTTTTCATATGGAAATGTGGTTTTTAAAATCAACGATGTGTGGACCATCGTTGAGTCTGAATTGTCTTTAAAGCGTACACTTCAGGTAGAAGGTTCTGATTCAAAAATTGGTTTTTCCAGCGGTATCAGAATTTCTACTCCCAATACCGTCAAATGGCCTGATTTGTTTTTATTTGTACCCGGACTTTTTTATGCAGATAGACATGACGTTGTCAATGTGAATCAAAATGCTCCCGGCTTGTTACAGTATAGGGAAGATGTGATGCCAACTCCCTGCTTGGGATTGTTTTACCCGAGTGGTGTTTGGATGTCATTGATTCATAAGGAATTGCTTAACAAACCAAAACAAACCTATAGGAGTCCTTTGAATGTATCCTCCACCATCAACGAATCTTTTGATTATGGCGTGATGTCAGCGTCTGAAAATAAACTCGGTGGCGTAGAGTTGGGCTTTAGTATGCCTGGTAGCCTGCAAGCCAAGCAAAAGAAATCCAGTCGGATATCCATGTATCATCCGGTAAAGGATGGTTTTCAGCAGCATTATACCGTTGTTTTTCAATTTGGAAAGCATGAGTTTTACAGAGACATGATTCAGTGTTTGGAGCAACGAATCTGGGAAAACCTGACGCCAAATT
>CAYYJF010000007.1:0-21263 GCA_964472175.1 uncultured Bacteroidales bacterium
GAAACACTGTGTGGGGCCGGAGATTTATATTCCAGTTGAAAATTGAGTGCTCCTTTTTTGCTTGAAGTCAATTTCATGATGATTACATTGTCGGCAAAAGAGGAAAAAACCTCACGTGTGTATGCCACGCCGTCAACTGTATAGCTCATTGTGGCAACAGCCGTGTTTAAATCGAGCGAACGTTTGTAGTTGGTGAAATTTTCATGCCCGGGAAAGTTCATGATGACACTGCCGGCCGTTTGATACGGCATCCCGTGGGCTCTTGTAAAGAAGTTTTTGTTGATTAAATTTTCTGCATCGCGTGCTTTTCCTTCAAAAATAAGGTTCCTGATTTCAGGCAAAGAGGCTGCAGCACCTTCCTTGTCGTTTCTGTACGGGCCACCTCCCCAAATGGTTTCTTCGTTGAGTTGCAACTCTTCTTTTTGAGGAATGCCGTAAAACATGACACCCAGTCTGGAATTGCCCAACGGCAGAGCTTCTTCCCATATTCCAGATGGCTTATCGTAATTCAAAGTCAAGCTTTGCGCAGAAACGGACCATCCGTATGTGACCATTCCCAATAGCAGGATCAATAAAAGTTTTTTCATTTTTTGATATGTTGAGGTTCTTGTGTTTTTCCAAAAGGCAAAAGTAATTT
Organism: uncultured Bacteroidales bacterium; assembly: GCA_964472175.1. GTDB lineage: Bacteria > Bacteroidota > Bacteroidia > Bacteroidales > UBA1402 > UBA8389. The sequence goes on from CAYYJF010000007.1 coordinate 638, forward strand.
AAAGTTTCATATTACAGCTCTTTTACAGAAAAATGCCGACGCTTATTGTTTCAAACACTTGGACATGGAGCAGGCAAAATGGTTTACGCCAAACCCGTAAGAATGTTCGTTAAAACTGATTAAAGGACAACCGTTGACGTGTTTTCTTTTTGTAACTTGCAGCCAAAAAGAAACCTTGCTGTATGAAGTCTCAGAGAAAAACACCCATTATAGCCACACTTTTACTTTTGTTGCCTGTTTTTTATGTTCCCGTGATTCACGCAGTGGTTCCTTCGTCTTTGATTGTAGAGCGCTCAGACAACGCTGTATTTCCCATTGTCTCTTCACAAATAAAAGCTGTGATATGCAGTAGTGAGGGTGATTTTGTCGGGGTTGCACGTGCCATCAAAGATTTGCAAACCGATATAGAAAAAGTCACCGATCAAAAAGTTTCTTTGTCCAATTTGTCCAATCTGCCTGAATATCCCATTGTGATTGGTACTGTTGGCAAAAATGCACTCATAGACCAATGGATTCAAACCAAAAAACTGTCCAAGACAGATTTGGTCGGAAAATGGGAAAGTTACGTACTCACCACTTTGGACAACCCTTTGCCCGGTGTCAAAAAAGCCCTGGTGATAGCCGGAAGCGACAAACGCGGCACCATCTACGGCATCTATGAGCTGAGTAAACAATTGGGTATTTCACCCTGGTACTGGTGGGCAGATGTCCCTCCTTTAAAACGCAAAGAAGCGTATTTCCAAAGCGGATATTATGCCTCGGGCGAACCCAAAGTCAAGTACAGGGGCATCTTTATCAACGATGAAAATCCAGCCATGCAAACATGGTCAAGAACCCATTTCGGAGGTATGAACAGCAAAATGTATGCCCATATGTTTGAACTACTGCTCCGATTGAAAGGCAATTGTTTGTGGCCGGGCATGTGGGGTTCATTCAAAGAGTACAAACCGCTTGTACCTGTTTTAAAAAATGAACAGGGCGATTGGGAAGGCAACTGCTTCAACGAGGATGATCCCGAAAATCCAAGATTGGCCGATGAATACGGCATTGTCATGGGAACATCACACCATGAACCCATGCAACGATCACAGCAAGAATGGATTCGAAACAAAGCCAAATTTGGAAATGGTGAATGGAATTATGTCACCAACAAAGAAGGCATCCAACGTTTTTTCAAGGAAGGCATTCAGAATACCAAAAATTATGAAAGCCTCATCACCATCGGCATGCGGGGGGATGAAGACAGACCCATGGTGGATGCAGGAAGTGCTGAAGCCAACTTTAAGGTATTGGAAGGCATCATGAAAGACCAACGAAAGATCATTCAGGACGTTGCCGGTAAAAAAGCCAAAAACTTTCAGCAAATTTGGACTTTATACAGTGAAGTACTCGACTATTATGACAAAGGCATGCATGTGCCCGATGATGTGATTGTCGTCTTGTGTGATGACAACTGGGGCAATGTTCGTCGGGTTCCAACCCTTGATGGGAAAAAGCATCCGGGCGGATACGGGATGTATTACCATGTCGCTTATTATGGGGCACCAAGAGCAACGAAGTGGATCAGTGTCAATCAAATACAACACATGTGGGAGCAGTTGCAATTGACCTACGAATATGGCGTGGACAAACTTTGGATTCTGAACGTTGCCGATTTGAAACCAGCCGAATTTCCCATGGATTTTTTCATGAATATGGCTTGGGATCCGACCCAATTCAATGAAAAAAACTTAATGGCTTATACCGAATCCTTTTGTGCGCAGCAATTTGGAGCCGATCAGGCCAAGGAAGCCGCATCCATCCTGAATACCCATTGTAAGTACACCTCCAGAGTCACTCCAGAAATGTTGGACGATAAAACCTATGCCCTGGAAAACGGCGAGTTCTTGTCTGTCAGAGATGCCTATCTGGCACTGGAAGCCCTTGCGCTCAGGCAGTACATGCAATTGCCTGTGGCGTATAAAGATGCGTATAAGGAATTGATTTTATTCCCGGTACAGGGCATGGCGAATTTATACGATATGTATTATGCGCTGGCAATGAATAAAAAGATGGCGGCTGAAAAGCATCCTTCTGCCAACGATTGGGCCGATCGCGTGGAAGCCTGTTTTAAGCGGGATTCCATGCTTTGTGCAGATTACAACCTGAACATTGCAGGCGGAAAATGGAATCAGATGATGATTCAGCCGCACATTGGTTATACCAATTGGCATGGACCTCAATTCAATGTCATGCCCAAGGTGATGCGGGTGCGTGAAAGCAATGAGCCCTTGAATCAATATGTTTTTACCGAAAAGAATGGCGTAGTGGCCATGGAAGCCGCACATTATTTTGAAGCAATGGCCACGCCCGAAACCCAATGGACAGTCTTTCCGGATATGGGCAGAAATGCTTCCTGTTTGGCTTTGAGACCCTACACCAAGTCGGTTGGTTCAAGCTCTTTAAAGTATGCTTTCCTTACAAAAATCAAGAAGTCGTCCTTGCAAGTACATCTCATTTTCAGAACCATCATGCCTTTTGTGACCGGTGGGCATAAAGTCTCCATCAGCATCAATGGCAGTCCGGAAAAAATCATCAACATCAACGAAGATTTGACCTGGAAAAACAATTACAGCAAGATGTATCCGGCAGGGGCAGCCAGGGTGATTGAAAAACAGTTGGATTTTGATGTTTCGACCCGTCTGGATTCAAAGAATGAACTGGTAATCAAACCTTTGGATCCAGGAATTGTGTTTCAGAAAATCGTTGTTGATTTGGGAGGCATGGAAAGAAGTTATTTAAAATTGCCAGAAAGCCCGTATAAAAAATAGTCATATCATTTTTCATTTCAATGATTGCCACCATTTGCACCTGTGAAAACCGTTTAAGACTTTCCGAAGAAACATTGAATAGTCTTGTAAAAAATTTAAATGAAGCTGGTTTTGAGACAAAAACCGTTTCGGATTTGTGCGAGATTGCCCAAAATAACCCGGAACAATTGTCGGATATCTCTAAAACGGTCATTTACGCCTGTCAACAAAGAACCGTGCGATCTCTTTTCGGATGGAAAGGGTCTGAAGTCCATTCGATACACAGTTGGAAAGATGATCAAATCATCGCTCCGGTATCGAGCACTTTCCAAAAGAAATATGAAGCGGAGGACGCATGGTATCCTGTTTTGGATAAAGAGTTATGCCAGAATTGTGGCCGGTGTTTTGACTTTTGTTTGTTTGGGGTGTATGAAAACAATGGGGGCAACATCCAGGTCATCAACCCACAGCATTGCAAAAACAATTGCCCTGCTTGCGCCAGAATGTGTCCCGAAAAAGCCATCATTTTTCCCAAATATGGGCTTTCTCCCATCAATGGTGGTGTAGAAATGGAAGAGACGTTTAGCAGGGAAGACATGGATGCCATGTACAAAGAACGTCTGAAAATGAAATTAAAACAAAGAAGAACAGGCATCACATTGCTGAAAGATAAATCTGATAAAGCATGAAGAAAAAAGGTTATGTGGCCGTTCTTAAGTCGGTTGGAAGGGTTATGAAAGACACTTCTCCGCGTTTGTTGTTTAAGTTCTCGTACCTGTTTATGTGGAAAAGTGCGTGGAATTTGCATCGTTTTACAAAGCGACAAAAAGCCGGAAAACCGTTTTTCCCAGCCTTTTTGATGATTTCTGTAACCGAAGCCTGCAACCTGTCGTGCAGCGGGTGCTGGGTTTCAGAAGGCGGTCGTAAAAGTCTCACCGTGAAACAATTGGATGGTATCATTCAAAGCTCAAAAGGAAAAGGCTCGTATTTCTTCGGCATTCTCGGAGGTGAACCCTTGTTGCATCAAGGGCTGTTGGAAGTCCTGAAAAAACATGCAGACTGTTACTTTCAACTGTTTACCAACGGAACTTTGATCACCGAGAAATTGGCTTTTCAACTCAAAAAATTGGGAAATGTAACCCCTTTGATCAGCATTGAAGGTCTGGAGCAGGAAAGCGATCGCCGTAGGGGAAAGGACCAAGTGTTTTCCAAATCGGTTGAAGGCTTGAGGGCCTGCAAAAAAGCTGGTTTGATTGTTGGGGTTGCTGCCAGTATTTGCAAAAGCAATTACGAGGAATTGGTTTCCCCACAATATATCAAACGGTTGTTACAGGAAGGGGTTCATTACGTTTGGTATTATATTTATCGACCAGTCGGAAGTAAACCCGAAGTGGAAAATGCCCTGAACCAGGAACAAATTCTGGGTTTGAGGCGTTTTCTGGTGGAACAAAGAACCCAAGCACCCATCCTCATTGTGGATGCCTATTGGGATGAAAACGGCCAGGCCCTTTGTGCCGGCGCAACCGGAATGAGCCACCACATCGCTCCTTCAGGTGCCTTGGAATTTTGTCCACCCATTCAGATGGCTGCCGATTTTATCAACGAAGATGGCAGCAATGTGGTTCAGCTTTTTGAACAATCCACTTTTTTGGAAGCTTTCAGATTGCATGTGGCCGATCGTACCAGAGGCTGTATCATCATGGACGATCCTGAGGATATGACGGCTTTTTTGAGCCAACAAAAGGTGACAGATGCCACTTCCAGACAGTCTGTGATGCACGAATATGCCTGCATGAAACCTTGTCCCAGTCATGACATGGGCAGTCAGGCCATTCCGGAAACAAATCCGCTGTATCGGATGCTGAAAAAAAAGTATTTTTTTGGTTTTGGAGCATACGGATGATGGAACAGCATACAGAAATATCCCATATTCCCAATTCTCTGGCTGAACGAAGTCGGTTGCGGCAGTTGCTTGCATCCCATGTCGACCATCACAGGCTGATTCCGCCTTTGACCCAGCAACAACTGGAAGCACATGTGCGCAGCATACAGCAAGCGCATGCATTGCCTGTGGTTTTCACCCATTGGATGTTGGTAGAGCTGAACAATGCCATTTGGAAACCACTGATTGCAGGCGTTCCCATGGAAAACCGCTTGTTGATGCTTCCCAAATGTTTGAGCAATTCCAAAAAATGTCTTGCAACCTTTGATGAAATGGGACTTCTGTGCCAACGTTGTTCGTCCTGTTCCATTCAGGATTTACAGGATGAAGCCGATCAAACGGGCATGCTCAGCATGGTCGCCGAAGGCTTTTCTTCCATCATTCCCTTGATTGAAAAAAAAGTGGTCGAAGTCATCATTGGCGTAGGTTGTTTGGATTCACTCGAAAAGGCTTTTCCACTCATTTTAAAACATGGCATTCCGGCCATCGCCATTCCGTTGAATGTGGACGGATGTGCTGATACAGACGTGGATACCACTTATGTGCAAAGCATGATGCGCATGCAGTCTGCTCAGATTCGTGTGCCTTTGGATTATGAATCCATCAAGGATGAAGTCGATGGCTGGTTTTCGCAGGCGCAGCTTGCTTCGGTCTTTAAAGAAGTGGATGCGGCCATTTCAGCCCCAGCCATTCATTTTATATCCAGGGATGGAAAGCGTTGGCGGCCGTTTTTGATGGTGGCAACGTATTTGGCTTTGACCGAAAGTGCTCAGATTCCGGATGTCGTAAAAAAGACGGCCATCGCCATCGAGTGTTTTCACAAAGCATCCCTCATTCATGATGACATTCAGGACCACGACCCGATCAGAAACGGATTTCAGACCTTGCACACCGCTCAGGGAACAGATGTTGCCATCAATTTGGGCGATTTGCTGCTGGGAGTGGGGTATGGGCTGTTGGCTTCAACCGGGAACATGAAATTGGTACAAATTGCCTCCAAGGCACACGTGCAACTGTGTACAGGACAGGGCCTGGAATTGAATTGGAGTTCAAACCCAAAGCCGATGGATCTCTCGTCGGTGATCAGCCTTTTTGAATGGAAAACAGTTCCGGCTTTTGAAGTGGCGCTGACCATGGCTTTCGAATGTGCCGGTCAAACCGATACGGTTTTGTACCACCAACTTGTTACGTATGCGCATGAAATGGGCGTGGCGTATCAGCTGCACGACGATTGGGAGGATTTTCAACATGCCGAACCAGTCGAAATGCGTCCATCGGCAGTGATGGCGTTGATTATGGCACAATTGAACGATGTGGAAAAAGCTCAGGCCATTTTGACTTCACCCGATTTGAAGACCTGTCTGACTTCGTCCGCCTATGCCGACTTGCTCGATGCTGCCTTGCAAGAGGTGAACAATCTGGTGGAAAGGCAGAAACGAAAGGTCTATGAGATCATTCATGACGTGCGCCCTTTTGAAATGAAGCGTTTCTTGTTTTTGATGACGCAGAAAATCCTAAAAGGATTGCCAACAACCCACGAGCAGGTATGAAAACGACCCTTTCATACAAGCTTTTGAAATCCTTGAAGCGGGGTTTGATGAAAATAGACGGGCCTGCTTTGGATAAATTGACACAATACATTCTGAGTCAACAGGTTGAAGGTGCTGCTTTTGCCGACAAGACGGGCAAAACCGACCTGTATTATACGGCTTTTGGCTGGAGTTTGCTGCATGCCTTGAAACTGCCCTTGGATGTATCTGCTGCAACGGCCTATCTGGAATCGTTTGATGTGGCGCAATTGGATTTGGTGCATCTGTCGGCTTACCATAAATGCAAGCGTTTGCTGCTTTTGATGTCAGGAGTAAAAACACCATTGTTGTTTTTGAAATCAAGGTTTGGTTGGCAGCATACAATAGACTTGCCGCTGTCTCCTTCAGGTACGCCTTATGACTTATTTCTGACTTACGGACTGCTGGAAGATGCCCATCAAAAAATGCCTGATGCATCGGTTTGGATGCAGGCATTGGAGCACTATCAACTGGAAACAGGCGGTTTTTCCAACATCAAAAAAGGGTGTTTTTTCTCGACAAATGCAACCGCTTCTGCGTTGATGGTTTTGGGTCAGATCAATGGCTTTAAATCCAACAGTCAGGTGACGGCATTGCACGAAAAACAGGCCGATTGCGGAGGCTTTTATGCGGTGGATGAGGCTTTGATGCCGGATTTGCTTTCAACTGCGACAGCCTTGTTTGTGTTGGGTTGTTATCACTACAAACCAAATGAGGCGACCGCCGATTTTATTGAAGCACACTGGAACGAACAAAGTGGTGGTTTTTCGGCAACCCTTTTAGAGGATTCATCCGATATCGAATATACGTTTTATGGAATTTTAGCTTTGGGCATGTTATGAACAAATCAACCCAAATATTGATGGAAGAAGCCGCGCTGGATTACATCATGCGCAGGAGATCTGCCGATGGACTTTGGCATGGACAGTTGTCATCCAGTGCCATTTCAACCGCCGTTGCACTTTTTGCCTTGCATCTGAGCGATGCGGCTTCGCATGAAGCGAACGTTTCAAAGGCTGTAGACTGGTTGCTTCTGACCATGCAAGAAAATGGAACTTGGGGTGATAGTCCTGAAAGCCCTTCAAACATGACGGCCACCTTACTCTCGTTCGCGGCTTTGTCATCGGTTGGCCAGGCTCCTGAAGCGACAAAATCGTATCTGTCGGGCTGCTTTGGCGGTTTCTCCGACACCCATATTGTCAAGGGTGTGATAAGGTATTACGGAAAAGACCTGACTTTTTCCGGCCCAATTTTGGCCATGTGTGCTTTGTCCGGGGTGCTGTCAGACTGGAACAAGATTCCAAGATTTCCTTTTGAATTTGCCCTTTTACCACAGTCGGTGTATCGTTTTTTGCGTTTGCCCGTTGTGAGTTATGCCATTCCGGCCTTCATCGCTGTGGGGCTCATGGTTCACAATCGCGTGCCAACCTCCTGGTTCTATACCTATAGAACCAACATGATTCCGCAAGCATTGCGATTGTTGAGAAAGTTGCAACCGGTGCATGGTGGGTATTTAGAAGCTGCTCCATTGACAGGTTTTGTTGCTCTTTGTCTGTGTGGTGCCGGATATGGTCAACATGAGGTTGCCCTAGCGTCCATCCAATTTTTACGCAACACCCAAAGGCAGGATGGTTCCTGGCCGATAGACACCAATCTTTCGACCTGGGTCACCACTTTGGTCGCCAAAGTCGTTGGTTCATCCTTGAGTGATGCACCGGATTTAATCCAAAAATTGAAGTCTTTTGCTGAAAAACAGGCACATCCCTTCACCGGCGTTCAGGCCGGTGGTTGGGGTTGGACTTCCTTACCGGGCTCCGTGCCCGATGCGGACGACACTTCGGGAGCACTCCTTGCTTTGTTTGAATTGACTAAAGGTGATTTTTCGGATGAAGTCGAACATGGGCTGAAGTGGTTGTTGTCCATGCAAAACAACGATGGGGGCATGCCTACTTTTTGTAAAGGATGGGGTAAATTGCCTTTCGACCGAAGCACGCCAGATATCACGGCACATGCATTTCTGGCCATGCATAAATGGTTGCCTTTCATGCCGGAAACTTTGTCCGAAAAATGCAGCAAATCCATGAATCGCATGTTGACATGGATGCGAAAAGCGCAGTTGAGTGACGGTTCCTGGCTTCCTTTGTGGTTTGGCGATCAGGATGCAACAAATTCATTGTCACCCGTATACGGAACAGCTACCACGGTTGAATACCTGTCGCATTCCAATCAAGAACTCGCCCGGGATTTGATTTCTCGGGGGCTGAATTTTTTGTTGAAAAACCAAAATGCAGATGGCGGTTGGGGCGGTATGAAAATGGCAAACTCCAAAGTGAGCCTAACAGCACGTGCGCTTACTGCCATCGCAACATCCTGCGTTCATTCTCAAAATTCTAGTGATGTTCATCGTGTGTCTCTGATGCAAGGGCTAGCATTCTTAGAACAACGTTTTGATCAAGGACAATTGTTTGACCCAGAGCCCATTGGCCTGTATTTTTCCAAACTGTGGTATTCGGAAGATTTGTATCAACCAGTTTTTGTCCTTCAAGCTTTGAGGGCTGTGGATGCGTATCAAAAAAGCCGTGACAGGAAATCCTGAACACGGCTTTGAATGGGATATTTAAAAAGCGGCAATTACAATGCGTTTTCTTTGATCAAATATTCTGCTATTTGAACGGCATTCAATGCTGCACCTTTTTTAATTTGGTCACTGACACACCAGAAAGTCAAACCGTTGGGGTTGGACAAGTCTTTTCTGATTCTGCCTACATAAACCGGATCTTTACCGGCAATCATCAATGGCATGGGGTAGTCCTTGTTTGCATCGTTGTTTTGCAAAATGATCCCTTCAGCTGCAGCAAATGCCGCTTTGGCTTCTTCCACTGAAATTGGTTTTTCGGTTTCCACCCAAACGGATTCTGAATGCGCACGCATGACCGGTACCCGAACACAAGTTGCACTGACTTCTACGTCTGAATGCATGATTTTGCGGGTTTCATGATACATTTTCATCTCCTCTTTCGTGTATCCGTTTTCAAGGAAAACATCAACCTGAGGAATGACATTGTAAGCCAATTGATACGCAAATTTTGAAACAACGGGTTGGTCTCCACGAACCAGCTGAGCAGATTGTTCGACCAATTCATCCATGGCAGCAGCACCAGCACCTGAGGCAGCCTGATAGGTTGAAACGTGTACGCGCTTTATGTGTGACAAGTTTTCAATGGCCTTCAGGGCAACAACCATTTGAATGGTGGTGCAATTTGGGTTGGCGATGATGTTGCGCGGACGAATTTTTGCATCTTCGGGGTTGACTTCAGGGACCACCAAAGGTATGTCCGCTTCCATTCTGAATGCGCTGGAATTGTCAATGACGACCGCACCGTGTTTGGTCATGGTTTCAGCGAATTCTTTGGAAGTACCTGCACCGGCAGAAGCAAACACAATATCGATTCCTTTGAAATCATCGTTGTGTTTTAATTCTTTGACGGTTATTGATTTACCACGGAAGGTGTAATTTTTTCCTGCACTGCGTGCAGAACCGAAAAGCACCAACTCATCCATCGGGAAGTTTCTTTCTTCCAACACGCGCAAGAACTCTTGTCCTACTGCGCCGCTTGTACCAACAATCGCAATTCTCATTGTTTGAAAAATGTTTATGTAATATTAATAAAATGAAAACATTTGCTACCTTCGCGGAGCAATGGTTTTTATTCACCACAAAGATAAGTATTTTCTATGAAATTTAAATCTGTACAATTATTTCTGTTGTTAAATATCTGTATGACAAATGTAGGTGCATCCACCTGTGCATACGGAGATATTGTCATCACAGAGGTCATGGTTGATCCAACGCCGGCATTGGATTCACTCGATTTTGAATATGTGGAAATCTATAACAGAAAGCCTACTGCACGCTCCTTGAAACAATGGAAGTTTTGGGTGAATCAAAAATGCATGACCCTTCCGGATGTAACCATTGAGCCAGGTGCTTTTTTGGTTTTCTCTCCGAATAATACACGCTTGTCTGGTAGGAGTCCGGCTCATTGGCTCGAGTTGCCTGCCTTCCCGTCTTTGCCCAATACCGAAGCTGTTTTAGCCATCACTGACAACCAAAATCAGGTTGTTTTCAGCATGTCCTACCACAACCGTTGGTATGGAAGTGGTTTTAAGGCCGATGGAGGGTGGAGTCTTGAGAGCCGGGATGCATCCTGTCTGTTTGCTTCTCAACACAATTGGACTGCATCCGTGCACCCCGGTGGTGGAACGCCTGGCTTTGAGAATTCGCTGCAAGGCGATTGTTTGGATGCGCTGCAGCCCGTGTGCAGATATGTGCAGGTGCTGTCTGAAGACACCCTGGAATTGACGTGGAACAAAACGATGGATGTGAAATCCCTTTCAAAGGTTGATTGCATACAGGTATTTCCGGAGAAGACCCTCGTAAAAGAACTCATACCACAATTTCCCGAATACAAAAAAGTGCTTCTGATTTTAAGTGATCCTTTGGAGGAAGGGGTTGACTATCAATTGAAAATCTCTCAAATTTCCGATGTTTCGGGTTTCGTGGCAAGGGATACCCTCCTTGATTTTGGTTTGCCTGTTGCTTTTAAAATCGGAGATTGGAGAATCAATGAATTGTTGTACGATCCCATCCCGGGTGGCTTCGATTATGTCGAGCTTGTGCATGCAGGAAAGTCATGGCTGGCTCTGTCCGATTTGGTTTTGTCCGTTCAGGAAGCTCCTCAGCAATGGGGAAAAGCCCATCGGGTGACGGATTTGAAAATTTCTTGTGCGCCCGGAAGTGTGTGGTTGCTCTCCCTTTCTTCAGACACTGTTTTCAAACGTGGTAACTTTCCGGTAGCTCCCAATTGTTTGGATATGAATACTTTTCCTTCTTTGAACAACAGCGGCGGAACCCTGGGTTTGCTTTCTTCAAATGCTTTGCTGTTGGATGAAGTGGTTTTCGGGGATCATCTGCATCATCCCACATTGAGCAATACAGAAGGCGTGGCATTGGAAAGAAGGAACCCCACGTTCCCGTCAGATAATAATGCAACCTGGATTTCGGCACCCGCCAATAAAAATTATGGTACTCCGGGATTTAAAAATGCCCAGTGGATAGACACCATCCCATCGCAGTTCTTTGGATTGCGTTTGCGTCAAACTTGGTTTTCGCCCAATCACGATGGTTTGGATGACCGATTGTCCATGTTTGTGCAATTGCAAGATCGTGAATTGTGCAATTTGTCTGTGTTTAATTTGAGTGGACAGCTGATCCGGGTTTTGGCCCGAAATGCGCTGATAGGCCGTTCGGAAACGATTGAATGGGATGGTACAGATTCAAAAGGACAACTTGTTACCTGTGGCAGGTACATTTTATATATGGAAAGATTTCAATCTTCGGGGCGGGTGGAAATTGAAAAAATGGTGGTTTCAGTCTTGTTATGATGTTTCAATACAGTACCTTTGCAGCCTATGGAACAAAAAGCTTCATGGTACGAAAGGACGGAATTGTTGATAGGCCGCGAGTCTGTGACCAAGCTGTCACAAAGTCGGATTTTGCTGGTTGGTGTTGGCGGAGTCGGTGCAGCGGCAGCAGAAATGTTGGTTCGTGCCGGCATCGGACACCTGACCATTGTTGATGGTGACGTTGTTCAATTGAGCAATAGAAACCGACAACTCAATGCGTTGAACAGTACCGTTGGATTAAAAAAAGTCAGGGTAACGGCCGAACGACTTTTGGACATCAATCCGGATTTGGATTTAACCTTGATTCCCCATTTTCTGGAAGCGGAAGAAATGGAACCTTTGTTGAATTCGGCAGCATGGGATTTTGTGGTGGATGCCATTGATACGCTGGCGCCCAAGGTTGCTCTGCTGGAAACAGCTCACAGAAAGGGGATGAGGCTTGTATCGTCGATGGGGGCAGGAGCGAAAATGGATTTGTCAAAAATTCAAATGGCCGATCTCTCCAAAACGCAGCAATGCGCCCTGGCCAAAGCTGTACGAAGTGCTTTGGGCCAACGCGGCATTAAAAAGGGCATTCCAGTTGTGTTTTCTATGGAGCCGGCCTGTAAATCGGCAGTGATTTCGACGTCCAACGAAAAACATAAAAAATCGACTGTTGGAACGATTTCGTATTTGCCTGTTGTTTTTGGCTGTTATTTGGCATCGTATGTGATTCAGGAACTTAAATAGTTGAATATTCATGATTAAAGGCGTTGACTTGCACAAATATTTTGGTGATTTACATGTCTTGCAAGGTGTAAATATAGAGGTTGAACAAGGTGAAGTTGTTGCCGTGGTCGGGCCTAGCGGTGCAGGAAAAACGACCCTGTTGCAACTGCTTGGAACGTTGGATAGACCCTATTCCGGAAGCATTGAAATCGCCGGTCAGGATGTGTCCAAAATGAAAGACAAAGAAATGGCTGATTTTAGAAACAAGCATATTGGATTTGTTTTTCAATTTCACCAATTGTTGCCTGAATTTGATGCCTTGGAGAATGTGATGATTCCCGCTTTGATTTCCGGTCAAAGCCAAAAAAACGCCAAAACAAGGGCCTTGGAAATTTTGAATGAATTGAATTTGTCGGATCGAATTCACCACAAACCATCACAATTGTCGGGTGGTGAGAATCAGCGTGTTGCCGTTGCCAGGGCTTTGATGAACAGACCTGATGTAATTTTGGCAGATGAACCTTCAGGTAGCCTGGATACCAAGCACAAGAATGAACTGCATCAATTGTTTTTTGATTTGAGGGACAAGTTTAATCAAACTTTTGTGATTGTCACCCACGATATGGAATTGGCGCGTTTGACCGACAGGGTCATTGAAATGCGCGACGGATTAATCCTATCGCCAAACAACCCATAATGGCTCCGGCCACTCCGGCTAGAAAATCCCAAAAATCAGCAGACCGGGTCGTCGTGAGCATGCCCTGAGCCAATTCGACAGCACCTGCCAAAAGTGCACAATATACAACAGACTTGAAGTTGATGAGGAAAACAGACAGCGATTTGTTTTTCGAGGATTCGTACACATAAATGGCACTCAGAAGAAAGTACATCAAAAAATGAACAGCTTTATCAAAGTAGGGTAAATTGATGTTGGAATCCGTATCCGGTACTTTGATCATGCATACGGCGATGATCATGAAACCCAGTAAAATGCTTCGTTTCTTGTGCTGAAGCTTGACGAAAAGTTTTCTCTGCTTTGACATGCCTTGTTTATTGAAAACACAAAAATAGACATAATTGGCTTACAGGCTATTTTAATATAGGAGTTTAGTGTCCGATTTTTGTCTAAAAAAAAGTGTGGAAGGATTTTTTTAATTTTACCAAGCGTGAGCGCATTACAGTTGCTGTCTTGACATTCATCATTTGTGTGGTACAGATTTTGATTTGGACGACAGACCGATGGTTGCCGCTTTTGCCCGAAGAATTTCAGAACAATAGAAAAAAAGAACTGGCTTTGCGACAAGTCATGGATTCCATTGTGGAACAGAAAAGAACCTCTCAGGCTGGTCAGGTTTCAGAAAGGGCTGCTCCTGAAAAAGCAGAAACCTTCTTATTTGATCCAAATACGGCCGATTCGCTGACATTCAGTCGTTTGGGATTCAGCCAAAGGGTTATTCGCAACATTCTCAAATACAGAAGCAAAGGTGGTTCTTTTAAGAAACCAACCGATTTGAGCCGTATTTATGGCATGGATGGCGCTTTATACAGTCGTTTGCAACGTTTTATTCAGTTGGATTCTGGTGGCGCCGGAGTTTCAAATCCTGCGCGTCAAGGGCTCAATGACGTTTATCAAAAGCAATCCGACTCGTCTTTTCCGAATGATGGTTTTCAACGAGGGCTCCGTGCTGAAACGACCCCGACCACCAACAAACCATCGCAGCAAACATTTCAGGGGCAGACGACCGGGCAAGGTGCCGGACAAGTCACTGGTCAGGTATCTGGATTCACCTCCGGTCAAATTTCCGGTCAGATGTCAGGCGTGATGGAAATCAACAAAGTCGATACGTCCCAATTGCTACATATAAAAGGTGTGGGGAAGCTGACCGCTGAAAGAATCATCTCTTATAGAAAATCCCTGGGCGGTTTTTATCATTTATCTCAATTGGATGAAATCAAAGGGCTGTACCCTGAAACCAAACAGCGTTTGATGTCCATGCTTTCGGTCGATGCCAAGGCCATACACACCCTGTCAGTCAATAAACTTCCTCTGGAGGCATTCAGAAAACATCCGTACATCTCTTTTTGGCAGGCAAAAGTGCTGGTTGAACTCAGGAAGGCCAGGGGACGCATTGAAAGCATCGAGGACTTGAGTGCGTTTAAAGAGTTCAAAAAAGAGGATTTGGAAAGATTGAAATGGTATTTGTCTTTTCAATAAAAAAAACAGCCACCTCAATGTGTAGAGATGGCTGCAATTTTGTTCAATTGGAAAAAATCAATCAGGATTCTTTTTTCCCGCGACTTCCGTATCTGTTCATGAACTTATCCACACGACCTGCCGTATCCACCAATTTGGATTTACCGGTATAAAATGGGTGAGATGAGGATGAAATTTCAAGTTTTACCAATGGGTAAGTTTCGCCTTCGAATTCAATTGTTTCCTTGGTGTTGATACATGATTTTGTCAAAAAGGTATCACCGTTGGACATATCCTTGAAAACTACCGGACGATAGTTGGATGGATGCAATTCTTTTTTCATAACTCTATGTCGTTTTTTTCTAGTTGTACGAAGTGGTAAATTCGTAATGGCCTGCAAAGGTAAGTATTTTCCGTAAATCTCAAACGGATGGCAAGTTATTTCTTTAAAAAAGTTCTGCCGCAGGTTTTTTTACATGAATAATGCTTATATTTGCGGCACATTTTGCAATGTGAGGTTTACAAAAATAACTAAATAATCACGACTATGGTAAGTTATAAAGAACTCGGTCTTGTCAACACCAAAGAGATGTTCAAGAAGGCCATTGAAGGTAAATATGCTGTTGCAGCTTTTAACTTCAACAATTTGGAACAAATGCAAGCCATCATTCAGGCTGCAGTTGAAGCCAAATCTCCTGTTATTCTGCAAGTTTCAAGTGGTGCACGCAAGTATGCCAATCAAACTTTGTTGCGTTTTATGGCACAAGGTGCAGTTGAATATGCCAAAGAATTGGGTTTGGAAAAACCACAAGTTGTTTTGCATCTTGACCATGGTGATACTTTCGAATTGTGCAAAAACTGCATTGATATGGGCTTCTCTTCCGTCATGATCGATGGCTCACATCATTCCTATGAAGACAACATCGCATTGACCAAGAAAGTCGTTGAATATGCACATCAATTTGATGTAACCGTAGAAGGCGAATTGGGCGTATTGGCCGGTGTTGAAGATGAAGTTTCAGCAGAACACCACACCTATACCCGTCCTGAGGAAGTTGTTGACTTCGTTACCCGTACCGGTGTTGATTCCCTGGCCATTTCAATTGGTACCTCTCATGGTGCTAATAAATTTACGCCGGAACAATGCACCAAAGATGCCAATGGCGTTTTGATCCCACCTCCCTTGCGTTTCGATATTTTGGAAGAAATCGAAAAACAAATTCCGGGATTCCCCATTGTATTGCACGGTTCTTCTTCTGTTCCACAGGATATGGTTGCTACCATCAATCAATATGGTGGTCAAATGAAAGATTCTATCGGTATTCCTGAAGAACAACTTCGCAAAGCAGCTACTTCCGCTGTATGTAAAATCAATATTGACTCAGACGGTCGTATCGCAATGACTGCAGCCATCAGAGAATTTTTGGCAAATGAACCTGCCAAATTCGATCCTCGTCAATATTTGGCTCCTGCCCGCGAAAATTTGAAAAAATTATACTTGCACAAATTGGTCAACGTTCTGGGTAGTGCCGGAAAGATTTGATCTTCAATAAAAAGAAAACAGACTGAGTTCAACCATGGATTTAGTCTGTTTTTGCTTTTAAAAGATTTTCGATGTAGCGTTTAAGCCTTGTAGGCCTCACAGGGAAACGTTTATCCACATTGTTGTTATTCTAAATAGAACCCATAAAATTATGGATTACGCTATGTTATTGGTCGTACTGATTACCGGTGTTGTGGTAGTCGTTGGCGGTCTTGGTATTGCACTGCTGGTTTCTCCCAAATCTATGAACCCGCAAAAACGTGAAGCATACGAGTCGGGTATTCCCACACGTGGAACTTCTTGGATGCAGTTTAAAGTTGGTTATTATTTGTATGCCATTCTTTATCTCATGTTTGATGTTGAAACTGTCTTCTTGTTTCCCTGGGCAACGGTTGTTCGGGAATTGGGCATGCCCGGAGTTATCAGTATTTTGTTCTTTTTGATCATTTTGGTTCTGGGACTTGCTTATGCCTGGAAGAAAGGAGCTTTGGAATGGAAGTGAAAAATATTAAAATCAAAGGAATTCCTAACGACGAGTTTAAGGACAACGAGTACCTTGAAAAGTATGTTGAAGAATTACGTGCCAACGGTGTCGGTGTTGTCACCGGTGTTTTGGATGATATGATCAATTGGGGCAGATCCAATTCGATGTGGCCATTAACCTTTGCAACAAGTTGCTGTGGTATCGAATTTATGAGTGTCGGTGCAGCCCGTTACGATTTTGCCAGATTTGGTTTTGAGGTAACCCGGAACAGCCCCAGACAGGCCGATGTCATCATTGTTGCCGGAACCATTGTTGATAAGATGGCCCCAATCCTGAAACGTTTGTACGATCAGATGGCTGAGCCAAAATATGTGATTGCCATGGGAAGCTGTGCTATTTCCGGTGGTCCTTTTCGCAATTCCTATTGTGTTGTCAACGGCGTTGAAGAAATTATTCCGGTTGACGTTTATGTCCCAGGTTGTCCTCCCAGACCGGAAGCCTTGCTTTACGGTATGATGCAATTGCAACGTAAAGTCAAACTGGAGCGTTTTATGTTCAAATCCAAAGATTCCGAGAAAAAGTAACTGCCCGATGGATAAATTAAAAGAAAGCGTATTGGCATCTTTGCCTGAGATTCAATTCGAAGAAGGCCAATTCCTCACCTTGGTTGTAGCACCGGACAATCTCCGAAAGCTGGCCGGTATCCTGAAAAGTGAAGGATACGATTACTTGATACATTTAACAGGTGTAGATGATGGTGACGCCTTGGGTGTTGTCTATCTACTCTGCCAATCTTCCGACTTAACCAAAACGGTTGTGATGAAAACTTCCACAACCGACCGTGAAAATCCCTTTTTGCCCACCGTATCAGATCTTTGGGCTACCGCTTTGTTGAATGAACGTGAAGTATACGGATTTTTAGGTATTCGTTTCATCGATCACCCGGACATGCGTCATTTGTTTCTGACTGAAAGGTGGAAAGGTTTCCCCTTGAGAAAAGACTACAATGCCGATCGCAGCATCAATCCTGTCGATTCCAAGAGCTATGAAATGAATGAATTCAGCAGCAAGTGGGTTCAGACAGTAAATGGCGTGGAAGAAAGAAGATATCAATTGTTTGATGAAGACGATTATGTCATCAACTTTGGTCCTCAGCATCCGGCTACACATGGTGTTTTGCATTTCCGCATCGCTTTGGATGGTGAAATCATCAACAAAATTGATGTGAATTGCGGCTATATCCACAGAGGTATTGAAAAATTGAGCGAATCCTTAACCTATCCGCAAATTTTGCATTTTACCGACCGTTTGGATTATCTGTCTTCCCACATCAACCGTCATGCCTTGTGTATGTGCATTGAAAAAGCAGCTTCCATCGAAGTTCCTGAACGTGCAGAATACATCAGAACCATCATGGATGAGTTGACCAGAATTGCGTCACACTTGCTATCATGGGCTTGTATGTGTATGGACATGGGCGCTTTGACTGCCTTTATCTACGGCATGCGTGACCGTGAAAAAATCTTGGACATATTTGAAGCAAGTTGCGGTGGACGTTTGATTACCAATTACAATGTGATCGGCGGTGTCATGCAGGACATTCATCCTGATTTTCAAAAGGATGTGAAGGCCTTCATTCAGTTGATGAGAAAGAACCTGAAAGAATACAATACACTTTATACAGGGAATGTGATTGCCAAAGACCGCATGATCGGTGTCGGTGTTTTGAGCAAAGAAACAGCTGTTGCTTATGGCGTGACCGGCCCTGTTGGTCGTGCTTCCGGCCTGAGCTGTGATTTAAGAAAAATTGCACCTTATTCCGTATACGATCAGGTAGAATTCAAAGAAATTATCCGCCATGAATGCGATTCATTCGCACGTTATCTGAACAGACTGGATGAAATTACCGAATCCTTGAATATCATTGAACAATTGATTGATCGAATTCCTGAAGGAGCCTACTGTACCAAAACAAAACCCATCATTAAGTTGCCAGAAGGTGAATACTATCAACGTATTGAAGCTGCGAGAGGTGAATTTGGTGTCTACATCAAAAGCAAGGGCGATAAAAACCCTTACAGAGTGAAATTCCGTTCTCCTTCCATGACACTGGTTTCTATCATGGATACTGTTTGTCATGACGCTAAAATTGCCGATTTGGTCACCATTGGCGGTTCAATGGACTACGTAATTCCTGATATTGACAGATAACCCAATTGAAAACAACGAAATATAAATATTATGTTTGACTTTTCGATCGTAACCACATGGTTCGACCAGCTTTTAAGAAGCGCGATGCCGGAATTTTGGGTGCTAACCATCGAATTTGTCCTGGTTGGCGTTTTGATTCTAGCGCTGTACGCTGTTTTGGCTTTGATTTTAATTCTGTTTGAACGTAAAATCTGTGCTTATTTCCAGTGTCGTCTGGGTCCGGTACGTGTTGGACCCTGGGGTCTGTTCCAGAGCGTTGCGGACATGATCAAAATTTTGATCAAAGAAATCATCCCCATCAACCATACGGATAAATTTTTGTTCTATCTGGCACCATTTTTTGTATTGGTAGCCTCAGTCGGAACTTTTGGTGCCATTCCTTTTGGCAGAGGTTTGCAAGCCTTTGATTTGAATATTGGCATCTTTTACATGTTGGCCATTTCTTCGTTGGGTGTCATTGGGATTTTGCTTGCCGGATGGTCGTCCAACAACAAATACTCCATGATTGGTGCCATGCGAAGCGGTGCGCAGCTTATTAGCTATGAGCTTTCTGCAGGCTTGTCCTTGTTGACGGTCGTTGTTTTGGCCGGCTCCATGCAATTGTCCACCATCATTGACAATCAAAAAGATTGCTGGTATTTGTTCCAGGGTCATATTTCCACCGTCATTGCTTTCATCATCTACCTGATTGCTGGTCATGCTGAAACCAATCGTGGTCCTTTCGACTTGCCTGAAGCAGAATCAGAGTTGACAGCAGGTTACCACACCGAGTATTCCGGTATTCAATTTGGTTTCTTTTACCTGGCTGAATATTTGAATATGTTTGTGATTGCAGCCATTGCCACCACCATGTTCTTAGGCGGCTGGATGCCTTTCCACATCACGGGTTGGGACGGATTTAATGGCATCATGGACTTGATTCCTTCTCCCATTTGGTTCTTTGCAAAAACGTTCATGCTGATATTCATCAGTTTGTGGGTTCGCTGGACTTTCCCCAGACTTCGTATTGACCAACTACTCAATCTGGAGTGGAAATATTTACTGCCCATCAATATGGTCAACTTATTGTTGATGGTCGTGATGGTTATTTTCGGTTTGTTATTATAATTCATATAGAAAAGCATTCAAATGAATTCGTTTATACATTATGTCTCCGGCATTTTTAAAGGGCTGTATTCTTTGGGATCCGGTATGTCGGTGACCATTCAAGAACTCTTCACCAAAAAAGTGACAGAGCAATATCCGGAAAACCGTGCCACATTATACATTTCCGATCGTTTTCGGGGTGAATTGGTGATGCCGCACGATGAGAACAACGAACATGCCTGTACCGCTTGCGGTATTTGTCAAATAAATTGTCCCAACAATACCATCCAGGTTATCAGCAAAATGTTGCCACCTGTTGAAGAAGGAGGCAAGCCTAAAAAGGTGTTGGACAAATACATGTACGATTTGGGAAGTTGCACTTTTTGCAACCTTTGTGTCATTTCCTGTCCGTCAAATGCCATTGAATTCTCCAATTCTTTTGAGAATTCAGTTTTCACCAGAGGAAAACTGATGGAGCAATTAAACAAAGAAGGATCAAAATTGAGGGAAAAAACTAAATAAGCCATGGCAGAACAAGTAATATTTTACGTATTAGCGATTGTTATTATCGCTTTTTCAATCATGTCGGTGTTATCCAGAAGGATACTCCGAGCTGCAACCTACCTGCTTTTTGT
>CAYYJF010000007.1:21363-24195 GCA_964472175.1 uncultured Bacteroidales bacterium
GAACCGGACATGAAGGAAATCGGGATGACCATGCTGGGTACCGGTAAGTATCAGTATTTGCTTCCTTTCGAAGCCATTTCAGTTTTGTTGCTGGCTTGTATTGTCGGAGCGATTCTCATTGCACGTAAACGCTAATAACGCCTAATAGATAAACTATGAGTACCATACCAATGTATGCCTTTCTTGCCATAAGCACCATCATGTTTTTTGCCGGCGTTTATGGTTTTTTGGCCAGACGTAACATGTTGACCATCCTCATGTCACTTGAATTGATGTTGAACGCAGCAGACATCAATTTTGCAGTTTTCAACAGATATTTATATCCCAATCAGTTGGACGGCATGTTCTTTTCTTTGTTTGCAATTGGCATTGCTGCAGCAGAAACCGCTGTTGCCATTGCCATTATCATAAATATTTACCGCAACCTGAAAGACGTTAGTGTTGAAGAGGTTGATAAAATGAAATACTAATGATGAGTTACACGCTTATTATCATAGTCCTTCCGTTTTTGATGTTCCTTTTTCTGGGGCTTTTGGGCGGTAAGATGAAGCCTGCTTTGGCCGGTTTAATCGGTACACTTGGATTGGGCACCATTGCGCTTCTTTCCTATGTTGCTGCATTTGATTATTTCTTTCAAATTGGAAAAACAAACGGCGTTTGGGAACCATTGACCGTTTTCAATTTCAATTGGTTGAATTTGACTGAAAAACTGCACATCGATTTGGGGATTTTTATGGATCCGATTTCAGTGATGATGTTGATCGTGATTACCACCGTATCCTTAATGGTGCATATCTATTCCTTGGGATATATGAAAGGTGAAAAAGGTTTTCAACGCTATTATGCCTTGTTGTCGCTATTTACCTTTTCCATGCTTGGTTTGGTGGTTGCAACCAATATCTTCCAAATGTATATTTTCTGGGAGCTGGTTGGTGTTTCCTCCTATTCATTGATTGGCTTTTATTATACCAAACCATCTGCGGTGGCTGCTTCCAAAAAAGCATTCATTGTCACCCGTTTTGCTGACTTTTTCTTCCTGGTGGGTATTCTGGTCTTATCCTTCTATTCAGGCACATTCGATTTCAGAATGTTGAATGATTTGAATGGCAGCATCCTGGGTCAACCCATTGGAGCAACCTTCATGGGCTGGTCTGTAATTTCATGGGCCATGTTGTTGATCTTTATGGGTGGTGCTGGTAAATCGGCATTGCTTCCTTTCCATATTTGGTTGCCGGATGCCATGGAAGGTCCAACTCCTGTTTCTGCATTGATTCATGCGGCAACCATGGTGGTCGCCGGTGTATTTTTGGTTGCCCGTTTTTTCCCCTTGTATTATTTTGGTGCACCGGAAGTCTTGAACATCATTGCTTATGTAGGCGCATTTACAGCTCTTTTTGCTGCCATAGTTGCTTGTACACAAACCGATATTAAGCGTGTTTTGGCTTTTTCAACCATTTCACAGATTGCCTATATGATTACGGCTTTGGGCGTATCCGATTGGGGAGGTCATGAAGGTTTGGGTTACATGGCATCTATGTTCCACTTGTTTACACACGCCTTCTTTAAAGCGTTGTTGTTTCTGGGTGCAGGTGCCGTTATTCATGCCGTACACAGCAATGAAATGAAAGATATGGGCGGTTTGCGCAAATTCTTGCCCATCACACACCTTACTTTCCTGATTGCTTGTTTGGCCATTGCCGGTATTCCTCCGTTCTCAGGTTTCTTCAGTAAAGATGAAATTCTGGCCGCTGCATTTGAAAAGAATACGCTGATTTTCGGTATGTTGTATTTCGTAGCCGGTCTGACCGCTTTCTATATGTTCCGTCTGTATTACCGCATCTTCTGGGGTGAAAATGACAAGCACTATCACCACGAACCACACGAATCACCATTGAACATGACCTTGCCTTTGTTGTTTCTGGCTTTGCTCACTGTTGTGGGCGGTTTTGTTCCGTTCTCGTCTTTTGTTTCTTCGAATGGCGAACCGTTTGCCACACACATTGACTGGATCATCGCTTCTGCCAGTGTGTTGGTTGGTCTTGTCGGCATCCTGGTTGCTACTGTGATGTATCGCAAAGACTCCGGCAAAGCCGATGCTGTTGCTGCTGCTGTACCAGGCTTATACAAAGCCTCTTACAATAAGTTTTGGTTTGATGAATTGTGGATTTTTGTGACCAAAAAAGTGATTTTTGCACAAATTTCCAAGCCCATTGCCTGGTTTGACCGTCACGTTGTTGATGGCTTCATGAATGGCTTGTCCACTGCTACCAATGCTTGTTCCAATGCCATCAAAGGTGTTCAATCCGGAAAAATTCAGGATTATGCATTTGCCTTTTTTGCAGGAGTCATTGTGATTGCAACTTTGGTTGTTTTGCTCTAAAACTAGTATCAGTTCCATTTAAAGTTATTGGATATGAATTTTCTTACACTATTTGTTGCCATTCCACTGTTGATGTTGCTTGCATTCATTCCGTGCAAACAAAATATACGTGCGATCAGAACCGTTGCTGTGACAGGAGCTTTAGCCCTGTTGATCCTATCAATTTATTTGGTGGTCATGTTTTTGGGTGAACGTGCTGCCGGCAATGCCGCTGAAATGTTGTTCACAGCTGACATGCTCTGGTATCCTTCCTTAAATATTCATTATGCTGTTGGTGTTGACGGTATTTCAGTGGTGATGCTTCTGCTTTCATCCATCATCGTCTTTACTGGGGTATTTGCCTCCTGGAACATGAATCCGCAACCCAGAGAATTTTTCATGTGGTTTGCTCTGTTGGCCATCGGGGTTTATGGATTCTTTATTTCCATCGATTTGTTCACCATGGTGCTCTT
>CAYYJF010000007.1:24295-41022 GCA_964472175.1 uncultured Bacteroidales bacterium
TTTGGGGTGTTGGGCGCCATGTTCCCTTTCCATACATGGTCACCCGATGGTCATGCTTCTGCACCGACAGCGGTTTCTATGCTTCACGCCGGTGTGTTGATGAAATTGGGAGGCTACGGTTGTTTCCGTATTGCCATTTTCTTAATGCCTCAGGCAGCACATGAATTGTCCTGGATCTTCCTGATATTGACCGGTATTTCTGTTGTTTATGGTGCATTTGGTGCCATTGTTCAGACCGATTTGAAATACATCAATGCCTATTCTTCGGTGTCGCACTGCGGATTGGTTCTTTTTGCCATTTTAATGTTGAATGAATCGGCTACCACCGGTGCGGTGATGCAAATGTTGTCTCACGGTTTGATGACGGCCTTGTTCTTTGCCCTAATCGGGATGATTTACGGAAGAACCCATACCAGAGATATTCGTGAAATGGGTGGATTGATGAAGATTATGCCATTCCTTTCCGTGTGTTATGTGATTGCCGGTTTGGCTTCGCTCGGTTTGCCTGGTTTGAGCGGTTTTGTTTCAGAAATGACCATCTTCATGGGTGCATTTGAACACACGGATACCTTCCACAGAGTCTTTACCATTGTTGCCGTTTCTTCCATTGTCATTACAGCCGTTTACATTTTAAGGGTTGTTGGCAAAATCTTATACGGCCCGGTTCAGGACAAACACCACGAATCTTTGACAGATGCAACCTGGTTCGAGAAACTGGCTGTTGTTTCGCTCATTGTATGCATTGCCGGTATCGGTATGTATCCGAGTTTTGTATCCAACATCATTCGTGATAGCCTCTCCTTTATGGCTGCCTGGTAAACCTAAATTGTAGAAATAACGCATAACATATCAAACATGGATTTAAGCAATTATTTATTGATGAAGCAAGAAATATCACTGATGGTGGTGTTTTTCATACTCATGGTCTTTGATCTGATCGCTTCTGAAAAGGCACGAAAATTTTTACAACCTTTGGCTTGCATTTTATTTGCAGCGCATACGATCATGGGTTTTCTACCCTCGCTATCAGGTACGTCTTTTGAAGGGATGTACGTGTCGAATGGGGCTGAAAACACCATGAAGAATATTTTAAATATCGGGGTGTTGCTTTTGTTGTTGCAATCGAACGGTTGGTTGAGTCATCCAGATTCCTCTTTCAAAAGAGGTGAATTCCAGATCCTGACCTTGTTGACCTTGTTCGGCATGTATTTGATGATTTCGGCCGGACATTTCATCTTGTTTTATATTGGTTTGGAAACGGCATCTTTGCCCATGGCTGCCTTGGTCGCTTTTGAAAAATTCAAAAAGAATTCCGCTGAAGCAGGCGCCAAATATATGTTTAATGCCGTCTTTTCATCGGCATTGATGTTGTTTGGCATCTCCCTCTTGTACGGCGCGTTGGGCGATTTGTATTTCATGGAACTAAATTCGAGAATGAATTTTAACCCAATGGTCATCACTGCTTTGGTTCTATTTGTTGCAGGGCTGTTTTTCAAATTGTCATTGGTGCCATTCCACTTCTGGACTCCCGATGTTTATCAGGGTGCGCCCACAAACGTAACCGCATACCTTTCCACGGTATCCAAAGGCGCAGCTGTGTATGCCCTGATGTCTGTCTTGTACAAAACGTTCTCTGTTTTGCAGGTTGAATGGCATGCCATTCTCTGGTGGGTTGTTGTTGTGACCATTACGGTTGGTAACATTTTCGCCATGAGACAAGTGAATTTGAAACGTTTTTTGGCATTCTCTTCAGTCTCTCAGGCCGGTTACATCGCTTTGGGCGTGATGGCCGGAACTTCTGCAGGGATGGCTTCAGTCATGTACTACGTCTTGGTGTATATTTTCTCCAATATGGCAGCATTCGGAGTGATTTCAGCGATTGAAAACAAATCGGGCAAAGTGAATATGTCAGACTACAATGGTTTGTACAAATCCAATCCCATGTTGGCGGTTGTGATGATGATCGCCTTGTTTTCTTTGGGTGGTATTCCTCCAACGGCTGGCTTTTTCAGCAAGTTTTATATTTTCATGGCTGCTTCTGCACAAAAAGAATATCTGCTTGTCTTCATCGCTTTGTTGAACACCATCATTTCACTTTACTACTACCTGTTGGTCGTTAAAGCGATGTTTATCAACAACAACGATCAACCCATTGAACGTTTCTCCAGCGACAACTATATGAAAATTGCACTGGTTATTTGTTTTGTTGGAATGATTGCCCTTGGATTTACCAGCATTGTTTACGAACACATGGGATTTGTCGGCTTTGGCCTTTAATCCTTGTTTCATATAAAAAACAGCCACCTCAAATATTGGTTTTGAGGTGGCTGTTTTAATTGAAGGGTAGGCCGTTTTTAGTTCAAAGTATAGGATTCAACCAACTCCCCGGTGTTAGAGGTGGGGAATTAAGGTTTCCAATTGATTGCTTCTGGAGCCTTTAATCAGGATGAGGTGGCTCTGGATGGGATGTTGTTGTAGAAAATCCAGAAACGCATTGGTTGAAACAAAGGTTTCGAAGGGTGAACCACAAGCTTCAAACTCCTTGCCAATCAAATACACCAAATCGACCTGTGCCAGCTTCAACGCCTGAATCACCTTTTGATGCTCTTCCATGCTTTGGTCGCCCAATTCTTTCATGCTGCCCAAAATGACTGCTTTGTGCGGATTTCCAATATTTTTAAAGTTGTCGATGGCAGCCATCATGCTGGTAGGGTTGGCATTGTAGGCATCGATGATGAGCGCATTGTTTTCTGTCTGTTTGAATTGGGAACGGTTGTTTCCAGGTGCATAAGCCTCCAAAGCCTCAACGATTTGCGCACTCGACACCCGAAAGTATTGTCCCACACAAATCGCTGCCAGCACATTTTCCAAATTGTATGCGCCAATTAGTTGGGTTTGTGCCTGTTGAAATTTTTGATGTGAATCCTGCCATTGCACTTTCAAAAAAGGTTCGCACGAAACCAAACCACCACACATGTGAGCGGTATTTGTTGTTCCGTAAAAAGTGGTTTCCAGTTCGCTCGATAAATCGAACAACAAGTCGTTGTCCCTGTTTACAAATGCATGTCCCTGGTGGGCTTTCAAATGCCGATACAGCTCACTTTTCGTTTGAATCACGCCTTGAAACGAGCCAAAACCTTCCAAATGCGCCTTTCCGATGTTGGTAATCAAACCATGATTTGGCAGCGCGATGTCACAGAGGAAGCCGATTTCACCAGGATGATTGGCCCCCATTTCGATGATGGCCATTTCATGTTCCCTGCCGATACGTAACAGGGTTAAAGGAACACCGATGTGGTTGTTTAGATTTCCCTGGGTGTACAAAACCTGGTATTTTTTCGACAAAACAGCAGCCATCAATTCTTTGGTGGTGGTTTTTCCGTTTGTCCCTGTAATCCCAATAATGGGTATGACGAGGTGCTTTCTATGCTCTTTGGCCAGTGCCTGCAGTGTTGACAGCACATCCTCCACCAAAATATACGGACTTCCCTCAACCACATCCGGATTGTCCACCACGGCATGGCTGCAACCATTTTCAAGTGCTTTTGATGCAAATAAATTGCCATCAAAATTGTCACCTTTCAAGGCGAAAAAAATAGATCCTTTCGGGCAATTCCGGGTATCCGTAGTGACTTTCCCGGATTCAAGGAAAAGTTGATAAAGCGTTTGGATGGATGTCATAAACGAAAATTTTAGCAAAAATACAGATATTTTGTACATTTGTGTTCAAGCTTATTCTGAAATACACCAAAAGCCGACAACACACCCATGATGCAATTTATAAATCATGCTTTCACCATCAATCTAAGGGGAAAACTCCTGGATGTAACGGTTCCCAAAATTATGGGCATCATCAATATTACACCAGATTCGTTTTTTTCTGAAAGCCGATCGATTGAAGCAAACCAAATTTGTCATCGGGTAGCCTCCATGATTGAATCCGGCATGGATATCCTGGATGTGGGCGCCTGTTCTACCCGTCCTGGTATCGAGCAAGTTTCTGAACAGGAAGAACTTGCCAGATTGCGCATGGCCATGGAGGTGATTCGGAATAAATGGCCGGATTTACCCGTTTCCATCGATACCTATCGTGCTTCTGTGGCCTCGGAGATGGTTCAATCGTTTAAAGCGGATATGATCAATGACATTTCCGGAGGTTCTTTGGATGAGAAGATGTTTGAAACCATTGCCAGACTTCAGGTTCCCTATGTGCTTTCTCACATACAGGGCGATCCAACCACCATGCAACTCAACCCTGGTTATGAGGACATCACCACCGATATTTGTCAGTATTTTTCTCAGAAAATGGCTGAATTGCTGCGATTGGGGGTCAACGACATTGTCCTGGATCCGGGTTTTGGCTTCGGTAAAACCCTTCAGCATAACTATCAGTTATTGAAGGGGCTGGACGAATTAACCATCCTAAACCGACCCATGTTGATCGGAATTTCCAGAAAATCCATGATCTACAAATTTCTGAATATTGATCCGGAACAATCTCTAAACGGTACTACCGTGCTGCATACGATGGCATTGATGGGTGGGGCATCCATCCTTCGGGTCCACGATGTGAAAGAAGCCAAAGAGGCCATTTTGTTGTACGAAAACCTTAAAAACTGCAGCGCATGTTGAATTTGCCACAAATAAAGGATGTCATTGATATTCTATTGGTTGCGTTTTTATTGTACGCCACCTATAAGGTTATGAAGAGCTCTGGGGCCTTAGCTATTTTTACCGGTGTCCTTTCTTTTGTTGCCATTTGGATTTTGGTTTCATACGTGTTTGAAATGCGGCTTATGGGCAACATTATGAACAAGTTTGTCAGTGTGGGAGCCATCGCGCTGATTGTCTTGTTCCAAAATGAAATCCGGCGATTTTTGTTGATGCTCGGATCCAGAAAACGTTGGCAGATTATTTCCAGGTTCTTTACTTTGAAAAAATCACCTCAGGATAATTATGAATCATCTATTTTGCAACTGGTTTTGGCCTGTCAGGAAATGTCTAAACGAAAGAATGGCGCACTCATCATTCTTGAAGGGCGGACTTATCTGGGTGAGTATGTGCATTCTGGTGAGCAAATAGACGCCGTTCTCAGCGGTCAGTTGTTGCAAAATATCTTCTTTAAGAACAGCCCGTTGCACGATGGTGCAGTTATTATTTCCGATTATCGCATCAAAGCCGCGGCGTGCATTCTGCCTGTTGCCCACAACGAAAATCTTCCCAAAGAATTGGGACTCAGGCATCGTGCAGCATTGGGCATCAGTCAGGTATCTGATGCCAAAGCCATCGTCGTATCAGAAGAAACGGGTTCCATTAGTCTGGCGCATCTGGGTGTGTTGAAGCGAAACCTAAAAATGGAAGAACTGGAAATGCTTTTAACCGAAAAGTAATCTCCAATTTGAAATCTCAACCAAAAATATGTACATTTTGCTATCTCTGTATGGCAAAATAAACATATCTTTGTGCCACTAATTAAAAACGACGTTTTCTATGAATATGTTGCAAGAAATGGCCTTTCGTGCAAAAGCGTTGCCACAACGCATTGTACTTCCCGAAGGCAATGATCCAAGAATTTTAAAAGCAGCGGAAAAGGTTTTGTTCAATCAAGTGGCTGAAGTCATTTTGTTGGGGAATCCCGAAGAAATAAAAAAGCTTGCCGATGAATTTGGATTGGAGCGTATTCTTAAAGCGACCATCATTGATCCCCTCAATCACCCAAAGAAGCAAACATATGCTGAACTGCTGTTTGCTTTGAGACAAAAGAAGGGGATGACCATGGAGCAAGCCCTCAGTCTGGTTGAAGATCCCTTGTATTTGGCTTGCTTGATGATCAAAAGCGGTGATGCAGATGGTGAAGTGGCCGGTGCAAAAAACACCACAGGAAATGTTTTGAGACCTGCCTTCCAGATTGTAAAGACCAAACCCGGTATCAGCGTGGTTTCCGGTGCGTTTTTGATGTTTACCAAAAATATTGCTTACGGTGAAAATGGTTTGATCGTTTTTGCCGATTGTGCTGTCAATCCCAATCCAACAGCCTTTGAATTGGCTCAGATTGCCATTTCTACAGCCCAGACCACCCGTGATTTGGTCGGCATTGAACCCAGAATCGGCATGTTGAGTTTCTCTACCAAAGGAAGTGCATCGCACGAAAGGGTAGATAAAGTGGTTGAAGCATCCCGCATCGCCAAAGAAATGGAACCCACCTTGCTCATCGATGGCGAATTGCAGGCAGATGCTGCTCTGGTTCCAGAAGTTGCCGCATCCAAAGCACCGGACAGTGTGCTGGGAGGCAGAGCCAATGTGTTGGTATTCCCATCGTTGGAAACGGGAAACATTGCCTACAAACTGGTTCAAAGATTGGGCGATGCAGAAGCCATAGGCCCAATTCTTCAAGGTATGGCAGCTCCTGTTAACGATTTATCCAGAGGTTGTTCGGTAGAAGATATCTACAAAACAATCCTGATTACCTCCAATCAGGCCATAGGAGCCAAAAAAAATTCACAAATATTATAATTCCTTTCTCATGAAAATATTGGTTTTAAATTGCGGCAGTTCTTCCATCAAATATAAAATGTTTGACATGGAAGCCGATAAAGTGCTTGCTCAAGGTGGCATCGAAAAGATCAAACTGGAGGATTCTTTTCTAAAACTCACCCTGGAAAATGATGAGAAAGTTGTATTGAAAAAATCCATTCCCAACCACCAGGTTGGATTGAATTTTATTCTTGAAACCCTGACACATCCCACCTATGGTTGCATTCAGAGTTTGAATGAAATTCAGGCCGTTGGACACCGTGTGGTACATGGCGGTGAAAAATTCAATGCCAGTGTGCGCATCACCCCGGAAGTAGTCGCTCAAATTCGCAGCTGCAACGCTTTGGCGCCTTTGCACAATCCCGCCAATATTGATGGCATAGAAGCCGTAGAAAAGGTATTGCCCAATGTGCCGCAAGTGGCCGTTTTTGATACCGCATTTCACCAAACCATGCCCGAAAAAGCCTATATGTATGGCTTGCCATATAAATACTACGAGGAGGACGGCATTCGAAAATATGGTTTTCATGGAACCAGCCATCGTTATGTCTCCAAACGTGCCTGTGAGTTGTTGAACGTTCCCTATGAAGAACAGCGTATTGTGACAGCCCACATCGGCAATGGCGCCTCTCTGACAGCCATCAAGCATGGTGTGTCTGTTGATACCACCATGGGCATGACCCCTGTTGATGGCTTGTTGATGGGTACCAGAACAGGAGAAATTGATCCTGGCGTGTTGACCTTCATTCAAGAAAAAGAAAATTTGAGTGCCAGCGAATTAAATGATTTAATCAATAAAAAAAGCGGCGTTCTGGGCATTACAGGAAAATCTTCAGACATGCGGGAAATTGAAGCCGCTGTCGCCGATGGTGATAAACGCGCCATCCTGGCCATGGATATGTACAATTACCGCATTCGAAAATTCATTGGCGGTTATGCTGCCGTCCTCAGAGGTCTGGATATTCTGGTCTTTACAGGCGGGGTGGGAGAGAATCAATGGAAAACCAGAGAAGCCGTTTGCCGTGACATGGAATTCTTTGGCATTGAACTGGACATTGAAAAAAACAGAGAATTGCGCGGGGTTGAAACCGTCATTTCTTTGCCAACTTCAAAGGTCACAGTGATGGTTGTTCCTACCGATGAAGAAAAGATGATTGCGATCGATACCATGCGTATTTTGGGTTGATTCAACCCAATTTACGCTTCTTCAAATAGTTCGAGGGAAAAATTCGTCCCGTCGAAAACACCGTATGAAAACTGGTTGAACCAATCTCCCAGAATGCACAGACGGTTTTTGGAGGACAGCATCAAATCCAGCAGGATGTGTCTATGCCCGAAAATATAGTAGTCGGGTGCCTCGTCTCCCATGCTTTGCAGGTGCTTTTTAGCGAACTGAACCAAATATTCCTTGTCTTCACCCAGGTACGTTTCCGGATCGTTGATACGCTTCAAACGGCTGTCTCTTGCCCATTTATAACCAAAAGCGATGGCCAGGTCGGGGTGAATCCATGAGAATAGCCATTGGTTGAATTTGTTGTGGAAGGTTTTCCTAAGAATTTTGAAACTCACAGAAGGGTCGCCCAAACCATCTCCGTGTGAAAGGAAAAATGATTTGCCGTGGATGGTGGTTGTGATGGAATCTGTGTGTACAATGACCCCCAGTTCCTCTTGTACATATCGAAACATCCAAATGTCGTGATTTCCACAAAACCAATACACAGGGATGCCTTTGTCCGTCATGGATGCCAATTTTCCGAAAAAGCGCACAAAACCTTTGGGTACCACCTGTTTGTATTCAAACCAAAAGTCCAGAATGTCGCCCAGCAAATACAAAGCTTCACAGTCAGGCTCAATCGTGTCAAGCCACTTGATCAGCTTTTGCTCATGCGCTTTGTTGTCGGGTATAGCCCAACATCCCAAATGTGCATCACTCAAGAAATAAGTCTTCATTGGACGGTCATTACAAGAATCCAAGTTCCAGTTTTGCTTCTTCACTCATCATGTCTTTGTCCCAGGGCGGTTCAAAAACCAAATTGATGTTGACACCCTTGATGCCTTCAATCGATTCGATTTTCATCCGAACATCCTCTAGAATAAAATCCGCTGCCGGGCAATTGGGTGCAGTAAAAGTCATTTCAAGTTGAACGACTTGTTCCGAATCAATTTCTATATTGTAAATCATGCCCAAATCGTAGATATTCACGGGTATTTCAGGGTCATACACGGTTTTTAGCATCTTGACGATGGCTTCTTCTGTTTGCAAGAATGGATTGTCCATTGTGAAAGATTTTTGACAAAGGTAGTGATTTTGTGTTATAGTTTGCCTTCATCCGCATAGCTGTAATAGCTGCTCTCACAAAAAACCAAATGGTCTGTAAACTGAATGTCCAGATTTGCACAAGCGTTCTTTAGTTTTTGGGTAATTCGGTCATCGCAAGTGCTCGGATACGGATTGCCCGAAGGGTGGTTGTGGCATAAGACAATGGATGAAGCCAATTTCTCCAACGCCGATTTTAGAATAATTTTCGGATCGACCGTGGTTTCAGACACCCCGCCACGACTGATGCGGACCGTATCCAGTATGCGGTGTTGGTTGTTCATCAAAAGCAACCAGCATTCTTCATGGTCTAAATCCGATAAATGCGGGTGAAACAACTCAAAAATGTCTTTGCTGTTGCGAATTTGAATGCGTTGAATGGTGTCCGAATACTTCAGGCGTTTGCCAATTTCCAGCGTGGCTGCGATGGTGGCTGCTCTGGCCGGACCAATACCCTTGAATTGTCTGCACATGCCGTCAATGCTTGTTTTCCTCAACTCATTCAGGTTGTTTTTTGCCATATTCAAAATACGTTTGGCCAAGTCAACCGCACTTTCCTGCCTGGTGCCGCTTCCCAACACGATGGCCAACAGTTCGGCATTGCTTAAAACGTTGACACCGTGGGTCAACAGTTTTTCTCTGGGGCGTTCATCCACCGGCCAATCACGGATGCAAGTTTTGGGCTCATCGGATGGCTTATAATCGGGTTCTTCAACAAATAGTTCGGTTTTGTTCATCTTTGTAGATATTAAAGCACAAAGATCACGCCCTTCAGTCTGATTTTAAAGTAGTGTAAAAAAAATAGCACCTGAATATGAATTCAGATGCTATTTTAAAATGATTTGTGAAAATATTATCGAACGCGTTCAGCGTAAGAACCATCTCTGGTATCCACTTTGATTTTCTCACCAACTTCAATGAACAAAGGAACACGAACGATTGCGCCGGTTTCTAGTGTTGCCGGTTTCAGGGTGTTTGTTGCGGTGTCACCACGTAAACCAGGTTCGGTGTAGGTGATTTCGAGGATGACATGGGTAGGCATGTCTGCATACAAAACCGTTTCAGATTCTGCATGTGTCACCACTTCCAACACGTCGCCTTCCTTCATGAATTCAACCCCATTGATGTTGTCCTTGGCTATGGTGATTTGATCGAAGGTTTCGTTGTTCATAAAGATGAAATCTTCACCTTCTTTGTACAAAAATTGATAGGGTCTGCGTTCAATTCTGACTTCATCAATCTTGACGCCGGCGTTGAATGTGCGTTCAAGCGTACGTCCTGTGACGACATTTTTCATTTTGGTGCGTACAAAAGCCGCGCCCTTACCAGGTTTAACATGTAAAAATTCAGTTATGAAATAATATTGTCCGTCAATGTCCAGACACATTCCGTTTCGGATGTCTGCAGTTGTTGCCATGTGAATGTATGTATAATGTTGATACTTATGAATCTCAATTGGCCATAAAAAAGGCGTGCAAATATCGGAACAATCCAGCAAAATCGCAAATGTTTCACATAACAATGAAAAAAAGTACCGCCAAGAGTTGTTTCTTGCCAAAATAAGTCCTACTTTTGCAAGCCGAAAAAATGAATTAATTTATATATCAGTCATATGAAAAGGACCTTTCAACCTTCAAACAGAAAAAGAGCAAACAAACATGGTTTTCGCTCCAGAATGGCTACTGCAAATGGTCGCCGAGTATTGGCCAACCGTCGCGCAAACGGACGTAAAAAGCTTAGCGTTTCTGACGAAGAACGTCTGAGAGGTTAATCCATCTGATACGCCAACTAAGGAAAAGTAAGGATCTGGTGATCTTTACTTTTTTTGTTTTATCAAATGCAGGAATACGCGTCCTTTTTTTGTATTTTTGAGGGCTTTCAATCGTAAATACATGCAACATACCACCAAAAGACTACTCAGGCACCTCCTTGCTTTTGTCATCATCGTGATCGTTCTGATTGCGACATTGATGATTGTACTGAGAAAATATACCCAGCAGGATGCAGTCATTACTGTTCCCGACATTACATCCATTTCCGTTGAAGATGCCATTCCATTTTTGGAGAAAAAAGGCTTGCGTTACAAAGTCGTTGATTCCGTACACGTAGAAACGAGATTGCCAGGCATTATTTTGGAACAAAAGCCATCGGCAGGATCAAAAGTCAAACGCAACCGATTTGTCTTTCTCATCGTCAATTCTTTTTCAGAAGAACAAATTGTTTTTCCCGATGTCAAGGATGTTTCGCAAAGACAAGCCATTGCCACCCTGGAAGCTGCCGGATTGAAAGTCGGAAGTGTAGAATATATCGCATCAGAATACAGAGATTTGGTTTTGGGCGTACGCTATCAAGGGAAAACGGTGGCTGCAGGTGCACACTTACCCAAACGATCCACCGTGGTGCTCATTGTAGGTCAGGGAGCCACAGAAGGTGAAATAACCGTTCCAACATTGCACGGTATGTACATGCATGAGGCCATTGAAACAGCCCATGAAAACAATGTCAGCATCGGCGATGTGCATTACGACAGAACACCAAGCTCGACCGAAGAAGCCAAAAAATACAAAATTTATCGCCAACAACCCATTACTGGAAGCACCATGTCTTCGGGCAAAAGCATCGAAATATGGATGACAACAGATGAAGAAGTGCTTCAGGAACCCGATGAAATCTATATGGAAGCCGATTTTATTGACAATTAAACTCCATGTTGGAAGAAAAAAATGCTGGTGATTTGGATCCATTCCAAGATCTGTACGATGAGTTGGAAGAGGAGCAAGTGGATGAAAATCTGCCTGTTCCCAATGAAAATGGCCTGTACGAACAATACCGTTTTGTAGCCGATCCGGGACAAACCTTGCTCAGAATCGATAAATTCCTGGTTTGTCGCATCACCAAAGTATCCAGAAACCGCATTCAGGAAGCTGCAGATGCCGGACAAATTGTGGTCAACGGCAAGCCCGTAAAATCCAATTATCGGGTCAAACCAAACGACATCGTCACCGTTTTGGTGACCTATCCCCCTCAGAATACGGAATTGATTCCCGAGGACCTCCCCCTCGATATCCTGTATGAAGACAACGATGTCATGGTGGTCAATAAACCCGCAGGTATGGTGGTTCATCCGGGTCATGGCAATTTCTCAGGCACCCTGGTCAACGCCCTTGCATGGCATTTTAAAGAGAATCCGCTGTTTCCAACCGACGATCCAAGGCCGGGTTTGGTGCATCGCATCGATAAAAACACGAGCGGATTGTTGGTGATCGCAAAAAATCCCGAAGCCAAAGCCAATCTCGGCAAACAGTTTTTTGAAAAAACCACCCAACGTTTGTATACAGCCCTGATTTGGGGAAATCCCGAAGCCGAGGCAGGAACCATTGAAGGTCATATTGGCCGAAATCCAAAAGAACGACAGCAAATGATGGTCTTTCCCGACGGAAGTCAGGGAAAACCTGCTGTGACCCATTACCGTGTGTTGGAACGTTTTGGATATGTCAGTCTGGTTGAATGTAAACTTGAAACCGGCAGAACCCATCAAATTCGTGCCCACATGAAGCACATCGGGCACCCACTTTTCAACGATGCCCGATATGGTGGAAATGAAGTATTAAAAGGTACAACCTTTGCCAAATACAAGCAATTTGTCAAAAATTGTTTTGATATTTGCAACAGGCAAGCCCTGCACGCCAGGACGCTGGGTTTTCAACATCCCGTGACCAAAGAATCACTGATGTTTGAAAGCCCCTTGCCCGATGATATGACCAAATTGATTGAAAA
Source organism: uncultured Bacteroidales bacterium (assembly GCA_964472175.1). GTDB lineage: Bacteria > Bacteroidota > Bacteroidia > Bacteroidales > UBA1402 > UBA8389. The sequence continues at coordinate 36,924 of CAYYJF010000007.1, forward strand.
ATGGAGGGGATACGTATCCTCTAGATTGATAGAAGAATGACTTATGGAATTGCGTAAGATTGCGATTGTTTGCGGAGGAGATTCCTCGGAAGTAGAAGTTTCCCTTAAAAGTGCCAGGGGGTTGAATACCTTTATCAACCACGAGCAGTATCAGGTTTGGATTGTTGTCATTCAATCCGGCAACTGGTATGTCCGTTTGGATGAAAAAAGAATGGCCCCCATCGATAAAAACGACTTTAGTTTTGTCCAGGACGGAAAAAGAAACCGTTTCGATTTTGCCTGGATTACCATACACGGAACCCCGGGTGAAGACGGAAAACTTCAGGGATATTTTGATTTGATCAACCTGCCTTACAGCTGCTGCGGCGTTTTGTCTGCCTCCATCACCTTCAACAAATTTGTCTGCAACCAATTCCTCAAAGGGTTTGGGGTGAAAGTTGCCGAATCTGTTCTTTTGCGCAAGGGACAAACCATCACAAACAATCAAGTGATTGAAGCCGTCGGATTGCCTTGTTTTATCAAATGCAATGTGGGCGGATCAAGTTTTGGTGTGACCAAAGTCAAAACCGAAGCCGACATCCAACCCGCCATTGAAAAAGCCTTTGCTGAAGGCCCGGAAGTGATCATTGAAGCCCTGATGGAAGGCACAGAAGTGACTTGCGGATGTTATAAAACAGCCAATGGCAGCGTACTTTTGCCCATCACCGAGGTGGTTAGCGAAAATGAATTTTTCGACTATGAAGCCAAATATATGGGTAGGGTTCAGGAAATTACACCTGCCCGAATACCCGATGAAACCAGAGATCGGATTCAGTCCATTACCTCCATGATCTATGACATTCTGGGGTGTAAAGGCATCATCAGAGCCGATTATATCCTGCAAAAAGACGGCATCTACCTGTTGGAAGTCAATACCACACCCGGTATGACAGCCACCAGTTTTATTCCGCAACAAGTCAAAGCCGCCAATTTAGACATGGGCGAAGTGATGGCAGATATTATTGAGGACGCATTCAATAAATAAAGATGGAAATGGAAAACAGAACATTTGATGATATCAGACCTTTCAATGACAGCGAAGTGCAAAACGCCATCCAGGGCTTGCTGAATGACGAAAAGTTTTGTCGGGTGTTGGAAAAAATTTCTGTGTTTCTGCCCAACATCAACCTGAGAGAAGCGCTGTTGAGCATGACCTCCGTGCGTCAGTTTCAGCATGAAATCATTCATGCGTTGGTTACTTCTGTGGGTAAAAAAACGACCACCTCGTTGGATTTGTCCGGATTTAAATATTTGGACAAAACCAAAAATCATGTATTCATTACCAACCACAGGGACATCGTTCTGGATTCGGCTTTTTTGAATATATTGCTCATAGACAAGGGGATGGAAACATTTGAAATTGCCATTGGAAATAATTTGCTGGTTTATCCCTGGATCTCAGATTTGGTTCGACTCAACAAAAGTTTTCTTGTAAAAAGAGATTTGCCCGTGAGGCAACAACTGGCGGCCTCCGTCGAATTGTCCTCCTACATGTATGCTGTGTTGAACGAAAAAAACGAATCCGTATGGTTGGCTCAAAGAGAGGGTAGGGCCAAGGATTCAAACGACAGAACACAAGAAAGTGTCCTTAAAATGTTAAATCTTGGGGGTAGCGGTAGCGTTTTGGAAAATTTAGCATCTTTAAACATAGTGCCGGTCACCATTTCCTACGAGTATGATCCCTGCGATTACCTCAAGGCCATGGAAATGCAGATCAAAAGAGACAATCCCGAGTATAAAAAAACAGCCGAGATTGACCTGATGAATATGCAAACCGGAATTTTAGGATTTAAAGGGCGGGTTTTTTATAAAGTCAGTCCGAGTATATCTGATAAACTATTGAAATTGGATACCGGTATGCATAAAAATGAATTGTTTGAACAAATCGCGCAAATGGTAGATCATCAAATACATTTGAATTACCACTTGTATCCCTGCAATTATATCGCCACAGATATGTTGGATGGATTGGATGCTTTTGCACAGAGTTACTCGCAAAAGGAAAAAGAAGCTTTTATCGATTATATAGAAAAGCAACTTTCCCGCATTGAAATACCCAATAGGGATGATGCCTTTTTGCGTAAAAGATTGTTGGAAATGTACTCCAATCCGCTCAAAAATAAAATCAAAGCAGAAAAAGTACAGTAATCTGTTTTTAACGTTACCGATCACATGAAAAACAGGCTTTTTTTATTTCTTTTTCCCCTCATTGTTGCAAGTTTTTTTGGATGTCAGGAAGACAACGATTTGCAAGAACCGCAATATTTTTATGCCATGGCAACCGCCTATGAAAGCGGATATAACCCAATATTTGTCATGGATGACAGCACGTTGGTGATGCCCATGAATGACATGCCCACGGATAGTTTCATCATGGGTCAACGGTACTTTTTATTTTTTGCAAAGGCCGATACTGCAGGATTTCCTGAAGGCTTGAGCCCCATTTTTCTCACCTATTATAGAAATGCCTCCATTGCCAATATGGAAGTATTGCATCCTGATTCCTTAATCGGTCCGGATCCCCACCCCATCACCGCGGTGCAATACGTCTGGTTTTCAGGGAGCTACCTCAATCTGGCGTTTGAAACCTACCGCAGTGTTTCCGAACATTCTAGGTACCGATTGGTCCGGATTTTGAGCGAAGAAAACAATGAATTAACAGATCGGGAACCGACATTGGTTTTTGAATTGAGGCATGAAAGCGAATCCGTTTATGAAAGTGCAAGAAGCGCCCATTACATGAGCTTTGATGTTGCCAGTTTGGGATCTGAATATACCCAGGCCGAAAAATTCCATATTACGTTGAAGTGCAAAAGTGAAGAAGGTGGATTCTCGGAGTATGAATTTGATCATCAACCCGATGAAACTCCGTGATTTCTAAAATGAAATCGGTCAGGTGCATCAAACAATGGATGATGTGGATAACCGTATTGTTGTTGCCCGCATGCACAGATTATGAAGAAGAAACGCTAAGCGATTGGTGTGTGATTCAAAGTGTTGGCCAGCCCACGCGTCTTTTGACCGACCATTCAGAAATGCTCCAGTTGGACAAACCCTTTTCAGCCGTAGATTATCAGATTGGTGAACGCTTGCGCATCGTGTATCTCAATTTGAGCAAAAATGCCATGACTGGCAATAACAGCAGGCTCGTACAGCTTTTAAGTCAACAACGTGTATTGATTCAACTCCCTGATAGTGTTCCAAATACCAACAACACACAAGCACCCGTGCAGCTGAATGGTGTTCCCTTTATTGGTGGGGGATACCTCAACGTGGATTTTCGTTTTTTGTATGAACAAAAAAGCATCAAACATTCCGTTTCACTCCGTGTTGATACCCTGATAGGTCGCACCATCTATGTGCAATTCAAACATTTTACCAACGGTGACAGGCAAGTGCGCTGGAACAACGCACTGGTATCCTTTCCCATGAACAAAATTGTAGGAAACCATTTGGTAGACAGCATTTCTATGCTGTCAGATCAAACGAATTGTATTCTGCCGCTCCCCTGAGTATTTCCTTAATCAGCCTTATGTTCAACTGGAGGCGCATCGTCTGTTTCAGATGCTGATTCATTTTGACGCGCAGACCATTCGGGCGAAACCAATTCCTCAATGATTTCCCGATCGATGATGAATCGTTTGTAGTACGACATTAGAATGGTGGTGATGGGTAAAGCGATGATCATTCCGGCAATGCCAAGCAATGATCCCCAAATGGACAACGACAACAAAATGATGGCCGGATGCATGCTCATGGCTTTGCCCATGATTTTGGGTGTAAGCACCAGTTCAATGATGATTTGCATCACCGTATAAACGATCAACATGGACATCACAACCCAAAAGAATGATTCGTTGTAGTCGGCTGCTTTGATGGCACAAAGCATGACCCCCGGCACCAAAGATACCGTTTGAAGATAGGGAACCATGTGCATGACCCCAACAGAAAGGCCAAAAACGATGCCCATGGGTAGTCCTATGATGCTGAATCCAACCGCATAGCCGATGCCCACCATCAAAGAAATGAGTGCCTGCCCTCTAAAGTATTGATTCATACC
>CAYYJF010000007.1:41122-52019 GCA_964472175.1 uncultured Bacteroidales bacterium
AATTTGCTTAAATATTCCTGAATGGTGGCCACCAGTTGTGGCGGTAAATTCCAGTTGCCGTCCGGCCTGTTTAAAAAATCTGAAATCAATTGGCCGGCTTTCACCGATTGGTCTATGATGGAAGGAATAAACAAATATCCGGCCAGGGTTAAAGTCAAGATCAAAGATGCCAGAGTGGCGGTGATGGACAAGACCCGACTTTTAAAACGCAGCTTGTATTGAAAGAATTGCATGACAGGATACAGCAAATAGGCCAGGAGCCAGGCGATGAGGAAAGGCAGTAAAACCGAACTGAGCCGGTGAACCAGCAATGCCGTGGCAATGATCAAAAAAATGGCGATCACCAATCTGGCCACTCGGTCTAATGTGTATGGTTTGTATCTTCTCGTATTCATTCCAATGTGATTTTGTGCAAATATAGTGTAATTTCGCATCGAATGTGAATTCCATTCAATCCTGTTGTATCTTTGACTTTAAAATTGCCTGTATGAACTTTCGGTACGCTTCTCTGGTTTGTATGCTTGCCTGTTTTCAAACCGTTTTTGCTGCAAAGCCACATCCTTTTACACAAAAACACTACCAATATGCAGCTGTTGACATATTGGTGCAGGAAATGGAAAGCAACCGCACGGTATTTGAATACAAAACAGCGCCCCTGGCCATGCCGGCTTCCGTCTTGAAACTCGTGACCACAGCCGCAGCGCTGGACATTCTTGGACCCGACTATCGGTATCAAACCCGATTGTTGCATTCAGGGCAGGTACAGGCCGGCGTTTTGAAAGGCGATTTGTTGATCAAAGGCAGTGGCGATCCAACCTTGGGTTCAAGGCATTTTGCAGACAACCCAGAAGCTTTTTTGCAAAACTGGGTGCGCGCCATTCAACAACGCGGCATCGAGCGTATTGAAGGCCGTATTCTGGTAGATGCCTCCTTGTTTGACAGCGAGGGCGTGTCGCCCTTCTGGTTGTGGGAGGATATTGGAAATTATTATGCAACAGGTGTTTACGGTGCAAATGTTTTTGACAATAGCTTTAAGCTGACCCTGACATCGGGTGCACCGGGCACCACACCCAACATTGTGAAAATTGAACCTGAATGGCCGGATTGGAAGATCGAGAATCGGTTGAAAGCTGCTTCCAACGATTTGGACAGTGCCTATTTATACGGTGCCCCCTTTCAAAATGACATGCGTCTTTTTGGAACCATGCCGGCCCATCAATCCAGTTTTGTTATTCGGGGTCAGTTGCCCAATCCGCCTGCCATACTGGCTGCAGCCCTACAAAAACGGCTCAACCAATCCGGCATCAGGCTCTCGGCTTCAGCCGTTGTTGAATTTGATGCTCAAAAGTCAAATCTATCCGGACAGTGGCAGGAAATTGCCATTGAATCTTCTCCCAAATTGATCGACATCATCCGCATCATCCATCAAAAAAGCGACAATTTTTATACGGAATGTTTGTTGCGGACACTGGCCGTTGAAAACGGAACCAAACAAGCCACAGCGCAGGACGGCATGAAAAGAGTCACCGATTATTGGAAAAGCAAAGGTTTGTCGCTCGATGCGCTGCGTCCCTACGATGCATGTGGATTGTCGCCCAACAACAGGGTTTCGGCAGCCTTTATTGTTGAGGTATTGAAAAAGACTTACCAAAGTCGGAATGCCGCCTTGTTTCAACAATCACTTCCTTTGGTTGGGAAGGAGGGCACCGTGGCCAATCTATTGAAAAACACTCCTTTGGAAGGTGCTTTGCGACTCAAAAGTGGGTCCAATCAAGTGGTCAATGCCTATGCCGGATACTACCTGCATCAGGGCAAAAAATATGCCGTGGCCATCCTGATAAACCATGCAGGTGAAAGCCGTTTAAAAATTCGCAAAGACATTGAACAATTCTTGTTGACACTCTGAAATTTGTATAACTTTGCAGGGTGATATATGTGAAATTTTCTCCCTATTTTAATCGAACATGTCAAAGCTTTTTGTTGTTCCCACACCGGTAGGAAATTTAGAAGACATCACCTTCAGGGCACTTCGGATTTTGAAAAGCTGCGATTTGATATTGGCAGAAGATACCCGTACCACCGCCCATTTGCTCAAGCATTTTGACATCCAAACCCCCATGCAGTCGCACCACAAGTTCAACGAGCACCAAAAAGTAGCGCAGGTGGTTTCCAGAATTGAAAGTGGTCAGGATATTGCTTTGGTTTCCGATGCAGGCACCCCGGCCATTTCAGACCCCGGTTTTTTGTTGGTCCGTTTGTGTGTGGTGCAGGGCATTGAGGTAGAATGTTTGCCGGGAGCTACTGCTTTTGTTCCCGCATTGGTCGATTCAGGCCTCCCTTGCGACCGCTTCCACTTTGAAGGTTTTTTACCGGTCAAAAAAGGCCGTCAAACCCGTTTGATGGAGTTGGCCGAGCTCAAAGTGACCTGCATCATCTATGAATCGCCTTATCGGGTATTAAAAACCCTTCAACAGCTCGAAGCCGTCTGTGGCAGCGAAAGACGTGTCTCGGTATCGCGCGAAATCAGCAAAAAATTTGAACAAACCGTGCGCGGCTCTCTGGCTGAATTGATTCAGCATTTTACCCAAACAGAGCCAAGAGGGGAATTTGTCATTGTGCTTTCAGGAAAAATTATATAGTATTGAATTCAATTGGTAAAAAAGTATGAAAAAGTGGTTGGTTTGCGTTTTATTACCCGTATTGGCCGTTTCTTGTCAATATAAGTCTGATGCGTACAAAGCATTGGAGCAGGAAAAAGATTCTCTTTTACTCGAAGAACAAAAGAAATCGGCACAATTGAATCAAGTGGTGGCCGTGATGAATACCGTCGAAGAGAATTTTGACGAATTGTTGAAAGCCGAAAATTACGTTACCTTCCAGACCACCAATCAAGAAGGCATTGCCGAAGACAGCATGCAACAACTTGTTGACAAGCTGGATGTCATCAAATCCGGTTTGCTGGACAACCGCAAACAGATTGAATCCTTGAGAAGACAGTTGAAGCAAAGCAAATCTGTAACCAGGGATCTGAACAAATTGATTGACCGTTTGACCAAAAAACTAGAGGAACATACCCAAACCATCACCAAACTTCAGAGCGATTTGGCACTCAAGGATATCAGAATTGCCGAATTGGATGAATTGGTGACCGAGCTCAACAATGAAATCCTTGACATTCAAGAGGATGTGATTCAAAAAGAACGCACCATCAAGTCGCAGGATGCACAGTTGTATAAAGTATGGTATGTTTTTGGCACCCGAAAAGAATTGAAAGCACAGGATATCTACACCAGAAATGGTTTGTTGGAAGAAGGTTTCAACAAAGGATATTTTCTGGAAGCCGATTCCAGAAAGCTCACCGAAATACCGCTGTATTCGAAAAAAGCCAAATTGCTCACCAATCATCCGGCCAGCAGTTATGTTTTGGAAAAAGTCAACGATTATCAGGTTTTGAAAATTTTGGATCAGGTTCGATTCTGGGAAATTTCTAAATATTTGGTGCTCGAAGTCAATTAAAATCGATTTAAAAAGCCCTTCTTTTCTCCGTTTCTTTGATGCCAAAGTCACGCTCTTGTTAGTTGAAAATTAAATATTTTTCACTTTTGAACTTTTTCATTCAAAAATATTGAATATTTCTTCAGTGAGCATGCTTATTGTATAAATGGGATTCAATAATCCATTCAAATATCTGTAAAACAGAAAGATATAAATTGTCTTTCTGTTTTCTTTTTTTAATAAACCTAGATATAGCTTAAGAATGAATTGATTCAATCCCTGCACCGAATTGTTTTGTCCTTTCTTCCAAATAACAACAGATGAGCGTTTTCATTAAAAATTCTTATAAATTTGACACAACCAGTTTGAATCTTGCAGAATATCAGAAAAACGAGTACAATGTTCATTAAAAGAATGCTGTTTGTGTTGGTTGTGTTGATCACCATAACCCAAGGCGCTGTTTCAGCCCAATCAAGATCGATCTCTAAAAACGTTGAAGAAAAACCCATTCCAAAAACAACCGCTCAGGTTAAAAGTGCGCTCTTGAATTTGAATGAAGTTCAGGTCGTTGCATACGGAACTCAAGAAAAGAAAGCCATAACCGGATCGCAGGTTCGCGTGGGTAGCGAACAAATCCAATTCCGTCAGGTTTCCGATGTGTCCAGGTTGTTGGAAGGCCTGGTTTCCGGTGTCCAGATTTCAACCCTTTCGGGTCAGCCGGGTTCAGGTGCCAACGTGCGCATCCGCGGCATGGGCTCCCTTTCTGCCATCAACACCCCATTGTATGTGGTCGATGGCATGCCCATGGAAGGTGGCCTGAACCATTTGAGTTCGTACGACATCGAATCCATCACCGTCTTAAAAGATGCCTCATCCACAGCGCTTTACGGAGCGAGAGCTGCCAATGGTGTCATTCTGCTGACCACCAAAAAAGGCATGGAAGGCAAAGCCAGAATCACTTTTAACGGCCAATTTGGCGTCAACTCCAAAGCCTACAAAGGTTATGATGCCATGACCAATCCGGCTGAATACTACGAAACCTATTGGGAGGCCTTGCGAAACAACCTGATGTATCAACAAGGCTATGCGCTTATGCAAGCCAACACCAATGCTTCGGAACGGATGATCAAATGGACCAATCCCCAATCCGGTGCCGTGGAATGGAAATTGGGATACAATGCCTACAACGTTGCCGACAATGCCTTGATCGATCCAAGAACGGGACGCTTGAACGCCAACGCCGATTTGTTGTATCACGATGATTGGGCCAAAGAAGCCTTCAAACAATCGACCAGACAAGACTATGCCCTCACCATCAGTGGCATGGAGCATGAAACCAATTATTTCCTTTCATTCAACAGTTTGGACGATGCGGGTTTTGCCCCGAATTCCGGATTCAACCGTTATGCTGCACGGGTCAAATTGTCCAAACAACTGAATCCCTATTTGCAAGTAGGGGTCAATGCTCAATACAGTCAAACCAAAACCAAAAATCCAACATCCACCACTTCGAGTTCCAACAACCTGTTTTACGTGGCCAATGTGATGGCACCCATTTATCCGGTGTATCAAAGAGATGTCCAGGGTGGTTACGTTTTGGATGCCTATGGAAAAAAACAATACGATTTCGGAACTTCTCAGACTCAGAAACGACCCGTGATGATGCTGTCCAATCCCATCGGAACACAACGTCTGGACAGATATGAAACCATCGAGGATCAATTCAACGGATTGGCAAAAGCCATCCTGACGCTGAGTCCTGCGCTCAGCTTGCACACGCAAGTCGGAGTGGATCAATCTTTTGCCAATGGACTGAAGGTGAACAACAACCAAATAGGTCAATATGCCGCGACAGGTGGGTCTGTCCGCCGAAGTTTGGATCAGTCCAGTGCCTTGAATGCCAACCAGATATTGAATTATCAACGCGTGTTGTATCCAAAGAATCGCTTGTCGGTGAAGCTGGGTCATGAATGGTATCAATCGAAGGAATCCAATTTGTATGGTGCAAAACAACAATTTTTATTTCCCATCATTTCTGAATTGAATGGTGCCATTCGTACCACAGAAGTAGGGTCGTCGAGCAGTGATTATGCTTTGGAAAGCTTCTTTTCACAGCTTCACCTCAATCACGACAACCGCTATTATCTGGAAGGTAGTTTGAGAACGGATGGTTCGTCCAGGTTTCATCCAAACAACAGATGGGGCGTATTCTGGTCGTTGGGTGGCGCCTGGCTTCTCAAAGAAGAAGCCTTTTTACAGCAGGTTGAAGCCATTGATTATTTGAAGGTTCGCCTCAGTTACGGCAGTGTCGGAAACGACCGCCTGGGTGGAGGCTTTTATAATAAAGCCTATGAAGATCAGTATGTTGCAGTGAACAGCAACGACCAAATTAGCATGCAGTTGGCCTACAAAGGCAATCCCGATTTGACATGGGAAAGCAACCAGTCGCTCAGTGTGGGTTTGGATTATTGTTTTCTCAACCGCATTTCCGGTTCATTGGATTATTTCAAACGCAACACCAAAGACCTGCTCTTTCTCATGGATCAAGCCCCTTCCATCGGCTACGCTGTGAAACCTGAAAATGCGGGAACACTTTCCAATGAAGGCATGGAGTTGGATGTGTTGGTCCATGTTTTGGAAAGCAATGATTTGAACGTTCAGGTGGGTTTTCAGGCCACCGGATATCGCAGCAAAATTGTTGCATTGCCCCAGAAATACAAAACCAACGGCACGGTGCGCGGCTCTTTCCAAAAATGGCAAGAAGGGTCTTCTCCTTACCAGTTCTATATCCGCGAGTTTGCCGGTGTTGATCCGCTCACAGGACAGGGTACCTGGTATCAGGACGTCACCGACCTGAATGGCGTGGTGACCAAACAAACCACCTCCGATTGGTCTTCGGCCACCCGATATGTGCTGGACAAAGAGTCCACCCCCGATTTGTTTGGCGGCTTCTCTGTTTCAGCGCAATACAAGGGTTTTGATTTCAGCCTTCAAACCGCTTATCAATGTGGTGGTTGGACCTACGATGGCATTTATGCTTCCATGATGCATGGGGGCGATGATGCCCATTTGGGATACAACTGGCATCGGGACATCCTCAAACGCTGGACTTCGACCAATACCCAGACCGATGTGCCGAGGCTGGAAGGTTATGCCGATTATAACAATGTGGATGACAGGTGGTTGACCCGATCGGATTACATGGCAGTCAAAAACATCACTTTTGGATACCAACTCCCGAAAAGCCTGCTGAGCGCCTGTCAGATTGAATCACTCAGGGTGTATGCTTCGGCCGAGAATCCATGGTTTATGTCCAGAAGACAAGGCATGGATCCCCGCTTATATTTTGATGGCATTCAAACATCGGAAGATATCAATTATGCCCCCATGAAGACTTTTTCTTTTGGTGTAAACGTCACTTTTTAATGCATTGAGAACATGAAAAAACAGTTATTGAAAGCCTGCTTCGCTTTTTCCTTGTTGAGCTTCTATGCATGTGGCGATTTGTTGGAAACCGAATCCGACACCTACATCACCAAAAGCAAATTGGATGCCTTGCTCGAAACCAATGAAACGGCCAAAATCACCGTGGTGCAGAGCCTTTTATCCGGAATGTATGCACATTTGGTCGATTTTGACTCCTACACGGGTGAATACCACGACGACTACGGTTTGTCCAGCCTGTTGCACATGGCCGATTTGATGGGCGAAGACATGGTTCAAACCTCCAGTGCGTACAGTTGGTATTACCGCGATTATCAACTTGATGCCAGAATGTCGGACTATGTCCGGCCAGCCATGGTTTGGCAATATTTGTACAGAGGAATCAAAATCAGCAACGATATTTTGGCTCAAATTCCGGACGATGTCCAAAACAGCACTTTGAAGCACATGCGCGGACAAGCGCTGGCCATGCGCGCCATGAATTACCACTATTTGGTTCAATTTTTCCAAAAAACCTATGTCGGGCATGAAGACGACCCTGCCGTACCGCTCATCACCGAAGTGCCTTCAGCCCACAACGGTCGATCCAGCATGCGCGTGGTGTACCAGCAAATGATTGACGATTTGACCGAGTCTCAGCTGCTTTTAAGCGATTATGTACGCACAGATAAAGGTGCCATTGATAAGCAAGTGGCCCACGGTTTGTTGGCCAGAATCTATTTGTGCATGGAAAACTGGCCTTTGGCAGCCCGCGAAGCCCAAGCCGCCAGAAGTGGGTATGCGTTGATGCCGCGAAGCGCCTATTTGGACGGATTTAAAAACATCAGCAATGTAGAATGGATGTTCGGTACGGACATCAATCCCGAATCCGAGACGGTGCAAACCCAAATCTGTAATTTTTCCTCCTTTGTGTCGAGTTTCAGCTATGGCTATGCCTCACTCACCGGCATGTTTAAAGCCATTGACAAGCGATTGTATGATCATATAAACCCCTCTGATGTTCGTAAACAAGCCTACCAATCGCCCGATTTGAAAACCTTTCCCAACGGCGGTTTTGGCGGCGTGCCCTTGCCTGCTTATGTCAACGGGAAATTTGGTGGTAGTGACGATGGGGGAGGCAACACCCAAGATTTGCTGTACATGCGTGCGTCCGAAATGTATTTGATTGAAGCTGAGGCGCTCGCAGCCCAGGGCGACACAACCGCATTTGACGTATTCGACAGTTTTATTCAAACCAGAGATACCGCATTTACCAGACCAGCCCATGTGCAAGCCCTTTTGCAAGAAATTCGACAACAGCGTAGAATTGAGCTCTGGGGGGAAGCCGGCATTGCCTACTTCGACATCAAACGCCTCAAACTGGGCATTACAAGAAGTTATGCCGGAACCAATCATCCCTACGATGCACAGTTGGATTTGCCGGCTGAAAGTTGGCGTTTTACCTACCAACTGCCCAATAGTGAAATCGAAAACAACCCAGATATAGACCAAGATGACAACAATCCAAAAGAATAATACGGTCAAAATTTTGTTCAGTGTTCTAGTGAGCAGCCTTTTGTTTTCATGCCAGGAAGAACTCGTTGATGGAAATCGTTACCAGCAAACATACGATCCACAAAAGGCACCTGCTTGCCAAACCGATTCGGTGGTCGCAGTGCATGCGTATTTTGCCCGATTATGCGGACAAGTACAATCGGTCGATACCTTGTTGGATTGCGGCATCATGATCTCCGAACAAGCCGATTTCAGCCATGCCATTTTTGCAGCTGCACCTACAGAAAATGGCGCTTTCGACCTGTCTTTTCATGGGCTGAAAGACAGCACCACCTATTATTTCCGCAGCTATGCAGTCAACCCAACCGGTGGGGGTGCTTATGGTTCCACCAAGCAATTCACAACCCCCAAGGGGCAGGAATACCTTCGGGTGACTGCCGAAAGTGGTCCGGTGGAAGAATGGGATACCCTGCAAACCATCGATCAGGATGGCGACGGTTATGGTTGGGATTTCATCTATACAAACACAAGCAAAACCCAAGGCTATTACTCCTCGTATTCGTGGAATGGCGGCGCCTTGTTTCCCGAAAACTATTTACTCTTGCCACCCTACGATTTGGCAGGTGTTCATGCCAGAATGGAGTTGACCATTTATCCGTCAAGTCCCAACTATTTTGCCGAGTCTTTTCAGGTCGTGGCATCGACCAACCCCATCACCACGGATAATTGCCGTTTGGCGGAAGTCATCCATCAAACCAATTTCACCAATCCCAAAGTCAGCACCATCGGCATCGACATTCCCGATCATTACTTGGGTGGAAAAATCTATCTGGGCATTGTGCACAACAATTGTTCCGACAATGATGCCTTGATTTTAACCGGAATCGCGGTTTATTGCGACAAATAAAGGGCGGTATCCCCACCTTTTTTCCAATATACCGGCTTTATGTGGGCTCTGGAAAGCAATGCTGCTGTTGTGGTGCTCTTGGGTCTTATTCTGACTTTGTGGTAGCCATAGGGCCTTATTCCACTTTCATTGTAGCCTTAGGGTCTTATTGAACTTTCGTGGAAACCTTGTTTTCCGCCAGCAGCCGCTCGTAGGTTTCAGACAAGGTTTTCTGGTTGTCGGTGATGATGAGCAGGATATCGCCTTCCATCAAAGCCGTTTTGCCCGTCGGGACAAAGTATCGCTCGTCACGTTTTACCAAAATGACCAACGTGTTTTCAGGTAGGGGTAAATCCATGAGCCGATTGCCGCCTAGCAGCATGTCTTTGGTGATGGCCACTTCGGCCGTGGTCGATTTGATGTCCTCTGACATTTCAATGTCAAACGCACTCAATTTCTTTTGTTTACGGGGTTTCTCGGACAAACCCAACCAGGCCGCCATGGCAGGCAAAGATGTGCCCTGAACCAAGAGTGAAACCAGGGTGCACAAAAAGACAATGTTGAAGATTAAACGGGCGTTGGGAATGTTTTCAACCAAGGGAATGATGGCAAAAATGATGGGAACGGCCCCCCGCAATCCCACCCACGAAACATAGGTTTTATCCTTGATGGGCATTTTTCTGAATGGAAGCAAACTGATGAAAACCGATAATGGTCTGGCAACCAGAATCATGGCAAAGCTGATAAGCAAACCGGGAATCAAAATCGGAATCAATTCGTGCGGATTGACCAACAAACCCAGGGTTAGGAACATCAACAGTTGACTCATCCACGCCAGGCCATCAAAAAAACGCAGGGAGGTTCTTTTGTGTACAAACTTTGAATTGCCCACCACCAGACCGGCCAAATAGACAGCCAAATAGCCGTTGCCTTTCAAAAAATAGGTCAAGGAAAAAATAAAAATACAGCAGGTGAAAACCAAAATGGGGTAGAGCGAATCGTTGCCAATGTGGATGCGGTTGATCACAAAGACAGTGAATTTTCCCAGCCCATACCCCAGAAAACCGCCTATGAGCAATTGAAGCAGCAAATTGAGTCCCACCTGCATATAATCGGGTTCGGTTTTGATTTGAATCAGTCCAATGAGGGTGATCACCAAGATATACGCCATCGGGTCGTTGCTGCCGCTCTCCAGTTCCAGCGTGGGCCGCAGGTTGTTTTTCAGGTTCAACCCTTTCGACCGAAGAATAGAAAAGACCGAAGCCGAATCGGTCGAAGACATGGTCGAAGCCAACAGCAAGGACGTAAGCAAGCCGACCCCGGCTGCAGGCATGGTCATGCCCAGAATCCACCAAACCAAAACCCCACTGATCAAGGCCGTTAAAAAAACACCAACAGTGGCCAAAACAATGCCTTGTGCCAAAATGGGACGCACCTCACTGAATTTGGTGTCCATCCCGCCGGAAAACAAAATGATGCACAAAGCCACCGTACCAATGGCCTGTGCCACGCCGGTATCTTCAAATTGAATGCCCAGTCCGTCACTGCCACACAACATGCCAACCCCAAGAAACAACA
>CAYYJF010000007.1:52119-53958 GCA_964472175.1 uncultured Bacteroidales bacterium
TCTTTTTTTGAGAGCCCCCCCGGTTTAATTTCCGAGCGATGTAAAGCCCTTCTATCCATTTTCTCGAAAGGATGCAGGAACCCGTTTGCTCCGAAGCATTGCTATGGCTTTCGTCCCGAACCTTGAAACGATTGTCTCGAGCCATTTATTGTTTGTCTCGAAACTTGTAACTATTGGCTAGAGCCTTTCGACTTTCGTCTATAACCTTACAGTTATTGTCTTGGTTTGTCATGCTTTACAATATGGCTGTCGCGTTTTGTGCGGTCAATCAAATTAATACAAAAACAACCTGAATATGAAAAAGTTATATGCCTTCCTCTCGTTATTTTTCTTTAGTTTTGCCGTCGGATTGTCTGCCAATCTTACAGATGCATCCACGAATGAAACCAAGCAAGCTGAAAGCGATTTAAATGAAATTGTAGTTTCAGCCAGTCGATCCGAACAAAAACGCATCGAAGCACCCATCATCGTAAGTACCCTTTCTCCCAAATTGTTGTCCACCGTTCAAGCCGTCACATTGAGTGAAGGGTTGAATTTTTCGCCGGGTTTGCGGCTTGAAAACAACTGCCAAAATTGCGGTTTTACCCAAGTGCGCATGAATGGCATGGAAGGCCCTTACACCCAGCTGCTCATCAATAGCCGGCCCATTATAAGCGGCTTGGCCGGTGTCTACGGTTTGGAACTGCTGCCGACCAATATGATAGAACGCATCGAGGTGGTGCGGGGTGGTGGCTCTGCCTTGTTTGGGAGCAACGCCATTGCCGGTACCATCAACCTGATCTTGAAGGAACCTCATGAAAACCAGTACGCCTTCGGCTCGGAAGTCGGGTTGAATGGTTTGGGCGTGGTTGGATCGGCCAAGGCCTCGACCGATTACCACCTGCATTTCAATACCTCCTTGGTGACGGACGACAAAAAAACCGGATTGTCACTGTATGCTTTTACCCGAGGTCGGGGCATGTTTGACGCCAATCATGACGGCTTTTCTGAAATTGCACCGCAAAACAACCAGACTTTTGGGGCACGTTTTTTTCAACGCATGGGCCACAACGGCAAATTCTCTGCCGATTTTTTTTCCATCAAGGAGCAGCGGGACGGTGGAAACAAGCAAGATTTGCCCATGCATGAAAGGGATGTGGCTGAGGCTGTTAAACACGATTTAAACGTGGGAAGCATGACCTATGACCAGCTTGTGGGTGACCATTTTTTTTCTGCCTTTGCCTCTGCCCAATTTCTGAACCGTGATTCCTACTATGGAGCCAATCAATCGCTCAAAGACTATGGCAACTCCCGTGATCATACCGTTCATGCAGGTATCCAGCTCAAAACCAATTGGGCAGCAGTCTCCATGATCTCCGGCATTGAAGGTACGGCAGGCATGCTTAAAGACCAGAAATTGGGTTATCCCGATTTGGAAAATGCCCAAGTCAGCGGAAACACCATATCGGTCATTCCGCACGTAGCCAACACCTTGGTCTCGGATCAATCCTCCATTACATTGGGCGCCTTCACCCAAGCTGAATGGCAAATGAACCGAGTGAAATGGGTGTTGGGTGGCCGACTGGATCGATACCAAGTCATGGATCACGCTAAAACCAACGTGGAACAAAAAATTGGTGTGGTGTTCAGTCCTAGACTCAGCATGATGTACCGACTCGCGAAACCCCTTCAAGCCCGCTTTAACTACGCTCAAGGCTACCGTGCACCACAAATTTTTGACGAAGACCTCCATATTGAGACCTCAGGTTCCAGACAAGTGATCAACGTCAACGATCCCAATCTAAAAAAAGAAACCAGTCACAGCTACACCCTTTCCCTCGATTACAACAACCTGTTTGG
>CAYYJF010000008.1:0-12278 GCA_964472175.1 uncultured Bacteroidales bacterium
TCACCATTCAGTAAAATATCCAGTTTGACCAATTTGGATTCTCTGAATCCATTGGTATGATAATCAAATGAAGCGTAGCCTTTGGAAATGCTTTTGAGTTTGTCGTAAAAATCAATCACAATTTCTCCCAAAGGCATATCAAAGATGATTTCAACCCGATTGCCACTGATGTATTCCTGTTTCAACAATTCCCCCCTTTTACCCAGGCACAAAGTCATGATATTGCCCAAATAATCGGTTGTTGTAATGACAGAGGCGCGGATATAGGGTTCTTCAATTTTCTCGATCAAAGTGAAATCTGGCAAACCAGAAGGATTGTGTACATCCATCAGTTCGCCTTTTTTTGTCGTGACAAGATATTGAACGTTGGGCACGGTGGTAATCACACTCATGTCGAATTCTCTATCCAGACGTTCCTGAACAATTTCCATGTGCAGCAAACCTAAAAATCCGCATCTAAAACCAAACCCGAGTGCGAGTGAACTTTCCGGTTGAAAAGAAAGTGAAGCATCGTTTAGTTGTAATTTTTCTAAGGAAGCTCTCAGATCTTCAAAGTCTTCAGGATCAATTGGATATACGCCGGCAAAAACCATCGGTTTTACTTCCTGAAATCCATCGATGGCCTTTTTACAGGGCGATTTTACATGGGTGATGGTATCACCAACTTTGACTTCTTTAGACGTTTTGATACCTGAAATGATATAACCAACGTCACCGCAACTCAAAACCTTTCTTGGGACCATGTCAAATTTCAGAATACCGATTTCATCTGCATTGTATTCTTTTTTTGTAGCCACAAATTTGACAAAATCGCCGGTATGGATGGTGCCGTTTAAAATTTTGAAATAGGCAATGATGCCTCTGAATGAATTGAAAACGGAATCAAAAATGAGTGCCTGAAGGGGAGCCTCAGGATCACCTTTTGGACATGGAACCCGATCAATAATGGCGTCCATGATGGCAGGAATGCCTTCACCCGTTTTGCCACTGGCGCGGATAATTTCTTCCCGTTTTACACCAAGCAGCTCAATGATCTGATCTTCCACTTCTTCTGGCATGGCACTGGGCAGGTCAATTTTGTTGAGCACCGGGATGATTTCCAGGTCATGCTCAATGGCCATGTATAAATTCGAAATGGTTTGCGCCTGTATCCCTTGCGATGCGTCAACGATGAGCAAAGCGCCTTCGCAGGCAGCAATGGATCTCGATACTTCGTACGAAAAGTCGACATGCCCCGGGGTGTCAATCAGGTTTAGCAAAAACTTTTCTCCGTTTCTAGCGTATTCCATTTGAATGGCATGGCTTTTGATGGTAATGCCACGTTCTTTTTCTAGATCCATATTGTCCAACATCTGATTTTCAGTGATGGATAACGTATGAGTATATTCCAAAAGTCTATCGGCCAGGGTACTTTTACCATGGTCGATGTGTGCTATAATGCAAAAGTTACGGATGTGCTTCATTGAATGAAAGTCGCATGGGTATAAAGAGTCGACAAATTTACATTTTTTTATACGATTTAGGACTACGCAGGCCCTCTTTTTTCGTATGTTTGTTGCTTGTATAATAAGCCAAATATGACGATTTCAGAGATTCAACAATTGCATGACCGTATTTGCGACCATATATTAGCATCCCGACTCAAAGAAGCCTTTTCTGGTATGGGTTTTTTGTTGCAACAAAACGGTTTTGGAAAAGCATACGATCAATTAACCGAAACAGAAAACAAATACAGATATATGTTGCGGTATCGGGTTGAAGGCTTTCCCGATCCTGATTTTGAAAAAAACAGCCTTTCAATCAGGCGTTTACTGATAGAATTGGCAGGGGAGGGTTATCATGCCTGGATGATTCGGAACGCTCCTTCCTATTATTACGACAGGTTGAGAATAAAGAACATTGATTCCAATCACACGGTTGATCGTTTGGCCACTGAAATGCGTGCCATCGGGGAAAAAATCACCTTGATGGAACTGGTGGAGCAACCGGATAATAAATCCGAGCTAAAGTTGCAGATGAACCGTCAGAGAGAGCAGCTTGCAGGGAAAATGTTTATGACGATTTTCGTTGCCGATTTATGGAAGGAACAGGATGAATCCGATTTGCAGCGACTATTTGATGATCCGGCGCTCTTCGAACACGAAAAAGCCTTGTTGGTTTCAGCTCTCTATTTGTCCATTCAAAAGCGGTTCGATCTCAGAAAAATACTGTTCCTATTGCGTTGTTGTGGACATCAGGAAGCGGAAATTTCGCAACGCGCACTGGTTGCTTTGATTTTGACATTGTACGAATATCAATCCAGACTCTTCCTGTATCCTGAAATATCAATGAGTGTCAAATCTCTGATGGAAACCCATGCAGGAATGGATGAAGCCTTTGTTCGCGTATTTTACCAGTTGATTCGTTCGAAAGATACCGATGCTGTCACCAAAAGAATGCAAGAAGAGATTCTGCCCGAGATGAATAAAATGGGTTCAACCATTCAGGAAAAACTCAAAGAAGGGGAGGACTTGTCGGATGAATTCAATCCAGATTGGCAAAGCATGATGGAAAATAGCAGTTTTTCCGTTAAAATGCAGCAGTTTTCAGACATGCAAATGGAAGGCATCGATGTCTATTTAGGTACCTTCTCCACCCAAAAGGGCTATTCTTTCTTTTATGATTTTCACAATTGGTTTTTGCCCTTTTATCCCGCATATTCCGGTTTACACGATTTGTTTTCAGACGATGAGCCAGATGGAAAAAGCGTTTTGGAAGCGGTATTGAACTCCGATTATTTATGTTCTTCGGATAAGTATTCATTCTGTTTTAATTTGTTGCAGGTGCCGGCAAATTATCGCAATTCCATGTCCACGCAAATCAATGCAGACAGCGAGGCTTATGATGAAATTAAAAAGGCCAAAATGGGCGTAAATTCAAAGTATCGCATGGAGCAAATCTCAAACAGATACATTCAGGACCTTTATCGCTTTTATAAATTGCACGGACGAAGAAACGACTTCGTAAACCCTTTTGAAGCCCCTCTGGATTTCCTGAAAATGGAATTGTTTGAAAGCTGTTTCCAGAATGTTTCCGCGCTCAAAAAAATCGGATTGCTGCTGTTTAAAAACAAACATCATCGGGAAACTTTACCGTATTTGAATAAAATGCTTGAATATCAACCGGATGATGTGGAATTGTTGCAAAAACGCGGTTATTGTTTGCAGCATCTCAATGAATTTCAGTTGTCACTTGAATCTTATCTTCAAGCCGATTTAGTCAATTCAAACAGCTTGTGGAACATCAAAAAAATTGCTTTCATTTATCGTCAGTTAAAACAACCTGAAAAAGCCCTGGAATATTACAATAAAGCAGAAGCCATCGAGCCAAATGATTTTAATTTAACCATGAGTGTCGGGCATGCTTATTTCGAAGCGGGAAATTATGTCGAAGCACTCAACCGGTATTTTAAAGCAGCTTTGATACGGGAGGATAGTGCCCTCACCTGGAGGCCCATCGCCTGGTGCTCATTCTTGTGCAGAAAATACGATCAGGCAAACAAATATTATTCCAGAATTTTGGAACAAAACCCAACCATCGAAGATTTCTTAAATGCAGGACATGTTACTTGGTGTCAGGGCGCTCCATTGAAAGCCGTTGAAATTTATAAGAAAGGCGTACGCGTCACCCATATAACCATTCCGGAATTTTTGGAACTTTTCAAAAAAGATGTCGTTGAGCTTCAAAAACACAGCCTTTCAGCCTTGGAAATTCAACTGTTGCGAGACGAATTGTTGTACCAGTTAGAAGAATAAATACAACCTAAACCTTTATAAATCAAAAAAATGAGTATTAACATTGAAAAAAAGAACTTTGGTTTCTTACCAGACGGAACAAGTGCCGATTTGTATGTGATGACGAATGAAACGGGTGCTTTCGCTGAAATTTCCACTTGGGGTGCACGTATCAATCGTGTGATGGTTCCCGACCAAAGTGGAAAACTGACCTCTGTGGTCAAAGGATACCGCAGTCTGGAAGATTTTCAAACAGATGATGGATACCTCGGTGCCACCTGTGGCCGTTTTGCCAACCGTATTGCGAAGGGGAAATTCATTGCCGATGGAGAAGAATATAGCCTGGCATGCAACAATGGAGACAACGCCTTGCATGGTGGTCCAACCGGTTTTCATGTACGCATTTGGGATGCCAGAGTTGAAGGAGAAACGCTGATTTTGAGTTATGCATCCAAAGATGGAGAAGAGGGCTATCCCGGAAATTTCAAGGTGGAAGTAGAATTTACATGGTCAGAAACCAATGAGTTGAGCATGGAAGTCATTGCCTCCTGCGACAAGACAACCCCTGTCAACATCACCAATCATGCCTATTTCAACCTGAACGGTGAGGGTGATATTTTGGAACACACCTTAAGAATCAATTCCAACCGGTTCATACCCATCATGCCAGATGCCATTCCAACCGGTGAAATAAGCCTGGTAAAGGGTACAGCTTTTGATTTTATCGATGCCAAACCCATTGGTAAAGACATAGACAGTGCCGAAGAACAAATTCAAAACGGTTGTGGCTATGACCATTGTTTTGTCATCAACAAACCTGAATTCGGAGATTTGGCACTGGCTGCAGATGCTTTTTCTCAAAAAACAGGCATTGGTTTGAGGGTCTATACCACCATGCCAGGGGTTCAATTTTACAGTGGCAATTACCTGAATGGTGTTGTTGCCGGACATGAAGGAACCGTTTATACCAAACGCCAGGCATTCTGTTTGGAACCCGAATATTTTCCTGATAGTCCCAATCAAAGCGGCTTCCCATACAGTTTGTTAAAACCCGGACAAACCTTCAGAGAAACGATGATTTTTCAATTCTATTGAATGTATCTCTTTTGTATCCTTGTAAAATAGGAATTGTATCTTAAATGTCCAATTATTTCAAAATCAAACCCAGATATCAGCCGTAATTTTGCAGTGTAAATGCTTGCAAATTCAACTGGTTGGGTTTTTATAGGTTTGGTTCTAAGGTTAGATTGTATTTAAGGTATTTTTGACATTGCTTAAGGCATTTATTTGTTACAAAAGCCGTTTTAAAAGAAATTTTAAGACGGCTTTTTTTATGCTCAATTTTCAATATTTTTAAAAAAAACATCCAAACACTTGTTTTTTAACATTTCTATTTGTTGATTTGCAAATCAATAGACCTATTAAATAACTCAATTAATGTTGAACCAATCCAATCAAACAGAAACAGCCATTTTGGAAGCAGCCGAGAAACTGTTTTTGGAAAAAGGCTATGCTACAGTTTCAACAACAGCAATAGCCAAAGAAGCGGGATGCAGTCAGGCGATGGTCCATTATTACTATCGATCCAAAGAAAAGTTGTTTACGCTTGTATTTAAAAGAAGAGTCACTCCATTTATAAAATCGCTGTTGGAACTCAAATATGCAGATGAACCCTTCGAAAAAAAGATGGAAAAAAGAATCTATGGTCATTTTGATATTTTGAGACAAAATGAACGCATGCCATTGATGCTTTTAAACGAAATTGCGACAAATAAAGCCTTGATGGATCAATTGTTTGAAACTATGTCGGAGGTACCAAAGCCCATCCTGAGTATTCTACAGCAGGAATTGGATACGGCCTATCAACAGGGGAAAATCAGACAGACCAAAGCCGAAGAACTGGTTTTTTTGGTCGCTTCTCTCAATTTGACAGCTGTTTTGATCAAGCCTATATTGCAAGCCATTTCAGGCCTTTCCGCCGATGGATGGGATTTCCTGATGGAACAAAGGAAGCAAGAAAATCTTCAAATCGTTTTGCGAAGTATAAGACCCTAATTCCCATATTATGAAAAGACTAATGATCGTATTTCTTTGTGTTGTTTGGGGAATGAAAGCAACGGCTCAACTCACTTTGGAAGCCTGTACGGATCGTGTAATGAAACACTATCCACTCATCAAACAGTATGATTTGACCAAACAGGTAGAAGCCTATAGCTTGTCCAATATTGAAAAAGTGTATTGGCCGCAAATCTCCATGTCGGCCAAAGCAACACTGCAATCTGAGGCCATTGACATCTCCCTGCCATTGCCACCGACACCAATCGAAATCAAGCAAAGCAAAGATCAGTACCAAATCACCTTGGACATCAACCAAACCGTATGGGATGGAGGGTTGACCGCATCGAAGAAAAAAATCGTCCGGGGTAACAGTGCCATCGAAGAAAAGCAACTGGATGTGGAACTATACAAACTTAGAGATCAAGTCAATCAATTGTTTTTCAGCCTGTTGTTTTATAACGAACAATCCAAACAATTGGATTTGTTGGAGCAGGAACTAGCGCAAAACCGACAAGTGCTGAAATCAAACCTAAAGCAGGGAACCATAGGCCAACACGACTTGAATCTTTTTGATGTAGAAAAGTTGGAAGTACAGCAACAACGCATTGAATTAAAGTCCTCTCAAGAGAAAATTCGCACTGCACTCAGCGTGTTGATGGGGGAAGAAATGACGTCGTCAACCATGTTGATGAAACCCCTCATTGCAAAATCATCCCCTGCTCAATTCGATCAACGTCCTGAAATACAATTGATTGCGAAGCAAATCCAATTGATAGAACTTCAGAAAGAAGTTGAGAAGGAGGGATTCAATCCCAAAATCGGGTTGTTTGTTCAGGGAGGCTATGGCAGGCCGGGGTTGAATTTTATGAACAATACCTTCCAGCCATATTACATTGGGGGCGTGCGTATGAATTGGAATATCAGCCACTTATATACAAAGAAAAACAATCTGAATACGCTTCAGTCCAACCAGTTGAAACTGGAATCCCTCAAAGAAACATGGGTGTTGAACAACAACATTCAACTAAAAAAATTGCACATTGAGGAAAAAGCCTTGTTGGAAAAAATGAAAACCGATGAGGAGATGATCCGCTTGAAAACCGAAATCAAACAGGCCTGTGCATCCAAAGTGGCCAACGGAATGGCTACAACCACCGATTTGTTGAAGGAAATTCATGCCGAAAGCATGGCCAGACTCCAAAAAGAATTGCATGAACTGCAATTGTTGCTCAATCAGGAAAATATCAAATATGTAACCAATCAAACCCATTCAACCAGATGAAAACCAGACATGTAATTTACATAATGATGGTCGTCGCAACCAGCTTTTCTTGTGCCAAAAAAGGACCTCAAGTAGATGCTTCCGGAACCTTTGAAGCCACAGAAGTCCTGGTTTCAGCCCAAACATCAGGAATTTTGCAGTCCTTTCAAGTTGAAACAGGACAACTCGTTCAGGCCAACAAAACATTGGGGCTGGTGGACACCCTGCAATTATTCCTTAAAAAGCAACAACTGGAAGCTTCCTTATTGGCATTGAAATCCAGATTTCCCGATAAAGCCCTGCAAATGGCTGCGTTGAACCAACAGTTGAAAACAGCCAAAAAAGAACTCGTCCGGTTGCAGCATTTATTGAAAGAAAACGCCATTCCGGAAAAATCAGTGGACGATTTACATGCTCAGATACTGTTGTTGAACGAACAAATTGCCTCAGGCAACAAGACTTTGGATCAGACCACAAAATCGCTTCAGCATGAAGTAAGGGCACTTGAAATGCAAATCGAACAAGTGCAGGACATGATATCAAGATCCTATTTGACCAGTCCCATAGATGGGCGCATTTTGGTTTCATACGCGCAGGCAGGAGAATTGGTTGCTCCCGGAAAAGTACTCTTCAAAGTCGCCGATTTAAACAAACTTAAGTTGAAAGTATACCTCACAGCCGATCAACTGCCCCGAATAAAGTTGGGCGATACCGTTGATCTGTTGGCAGAATTTGGAGCCAAAGAGGACAAAGCCTATACTGGTACCATCATTTCGATTGCAGACAAAGCAGAGTTTACGCCAAAAACTGTTCAAACCAAAGATGAAAGAGCCAATCTGGTATATGCCGTTCAGGTATCTGTTGTCAATGATGGACGGCTGAAAATGGGCATGTATGGTGGTATTGTGTTGAAATAAGAGCCCATGGAAGCCGTTATTGCCGAACATATTTCCAAGAAATACCGCAACCAGGAGGTGTTGAGCGGCATTGAATTGAACATCAAACAGGGTGAGATGTTTGGCATCATCGGCCCTGACGGTGCAGGAAAAACCACGTTGTTCAGGATATTGACCACCTTGATTTTACCCGATACAGGACAAGTGTTTGTGTCCGGACTTCATGCAGAATCTCAATATCTTGAAATTCGGAAAAGAATCGGATACATGCCTGGCCGTTTCTCCTTGTATTTGGATATGACGGTTGAAGAAAACCTCGAATTCTTTGCCAAGGTCTTTCATACAAGCGTTCAGGAAAACGATTATTTAATCCGTGACATCTACGTACAACTGGAGCCATTCAAAAAAAGAAAAGCCGGCGATTTGTCGGGAGGAATGAAACAAAAGTTGGCTTTGTGCTGTGCCTTGATACACCGACCTGAAGTCCTTTTTCTGGATGAACCCACCACAGGGGTTGATCCCATTTCCAGGAAAGAATTCTGGCGCATGCTTGGACGGCTCAAAGAAAGTGGCATGACCATTGTCGTTTCCACCCCTTACATGGATGAAGCCGCACAATGTGACCGTATCGCCCTGATCAAAAGCGGACGGTTTTTAATCCAGGATACCCCTAAAAACATCGTTTCAACTTTTCCTTATGATTTATTGGCTGTGGAGGGGAATCATCCGTTTCAATTGCTCAAAGACCTTCGGAAGCACCCCTTAGTGGTTCATTGCTATGCTTTTGGGGATGCCCACCATACGACCATTCAACAGGATTCGATGACAGAAAGCACATTAACAACCTATTTGGAGCAGTTGGGACATACAGGCGTTGCCATTCAAAAAATCGAGCCCTCCATCGAAGACTGTTTCATGCAATTGGCTATGAATCATGAGTGAAACAAACATCCATCAAGTGATTCAAGTGCAGCAGTTGACCAAAAAATTTGGCGATTTTACTGCTGTGGACGACATCTCGTTTGACGTCAAAAAAGGAGAAATATTTGGATTTCTTGGCGCAAATGGTGCCGGGAAAACAACAGCCATGCGCATGCTTTGTGGTTTGAGCATTCCCACATCCGGACATGCACAAGTGGCTGGATTTGATGTGTCCAAACAATCAGAAATGGTCAAGAAAAGCATCGGATACATGAGCCAGAAATTTGCCCTCTATGAAGATCTGACCATCGCCGAAAACATACGCTTGTATGCAGGTATTTACGGTATCCCGGAAAAAAAGATTGATGAAAGAACAAAGGACATCCTGCAAAGGCTGGACATGCTTGACGAGCGCGAAACCTATGTTAAATTCCTGCCCTTGGGGAAAAAACAGAAATTGGCCTTCACCGTAGCCATTGTGCACGATCCGAATATCGTGTTTTTGGATGAACCCACCGGTGGCGTTGATCCTGTTGCCAGAAGGCAATTTTGGGAACTTATTTACGACGCTTCAGACCGGGGAATCACGGTCTTCGTTACCACCCATTATATGGATGAAGCAGAATATTGTCATCGGGTATCCATCATGGTCGACGGCAAAATTGAAGCCCTAGATACGCCCAAAAACCTCAAAAGCCAATTTGGCGTCAAAACCATGGATGAAGTGTTTCAACATCTTGCCGGAAAGGCAGTTAGAAAAGATATCAAATGAAAACCAGCCAACAGATTAAGCTGCATCATACGTACAAAAATGCTTCTTTGTTTATGGCCTTTGTACGAAAAGAATTCCACCATATTTTCAGGGATCACACCAGCATGCTCATTTTGTTGGTGATGCCCGTATTGATGTTGGTTTTGTTCGGCTATGCCCTGAATACGGAGGTTCGAAACTCCAAATTTGCTGTTTATGACCCCTCCAATGACGTTGCTACCAATGACATTGTGGAACGTTTGCAATTGGACAATTACTTCAAACTGGTCAAACGATTGAACCATCCGGCAGACGTTCAACAGGTTTTCAATAGGGGAGAGGTCGCCATGGTGGTGGTATTCCCCGATCATTTCTATGAAAATCTGTCACATGAGGGTTCGGCTCAGATTCAGTTGATGGCCGATGGTTCTGACCCAAATACGGCTACCACCATCACCAATTATGCCGGCAACATCATTGCCAAATACGCCGCAGAAAAATTGGGTTCATCCGAAGCAATCAAACCCATGGTGATTCAACCCAATGTGAAACTGCTGTACAACCCATCCCTAAAAGCCGCCTATAATTTTGTTCCTGGCGTGATGGGGATGATAATTTTGCTGATCTGTGCCATGATGACTTCTGTTTCTATTACCCGTGAAAAAGAACGTGGCACCATGGAAGTCTTGTTGGTTTCACCCATGAAACCCATCTATGTCATCCTTTCCAAAACGGTGCCTTATTTTCTGCTTTCTGCTATCAACTTGCTGACCATTTTGCTCATTGCTGTATTTGTCATGGAAGTGCCCATTGTTGGAAGTCTGTCCTTGCTCATTATCCTGTCGTTGCTCTATATCTTCGTTTGTCTCTCGTTCGGTATACTCATCTCTTCCATCGTTCAAACACAACTGGCTGCCATGGTTATTTCTGCCATTGGCTTGATGATGCCTGTCATGATCTTATCCGGTATGATGTTTCCCATCGACAATATGCCCTGGATTTTGCAGCGGGTTTCTGACATCATTCCAGCAAAATGGTACATTCTGGCCACCAAAAAAATCATGATCAAGGGCTTGTCATGGGATGCCGTTTTGGTTGAACTTTCCGTGCTGACGGGTATGGCTGTGGTGTTGATTGCAATCAGTTTGAAAAAATTTAAAAAAAGACTGGAATAGATGGTACTCAAATATTTGATAGAAAAAGAATTCAAACAGTTTCTGAGAAACGCACTGTTGCCCAAATTTGTATTTGTGTTTCCCTTTGTCATGCTCGGATTGTTGCCTTTGGCGGCCAATTTTGAAGTCAAGGATGTCCATATCAGTATCGTTGACAACAGCCATTCTGTCTATTCTAACCGCCTGATTCAGAAAATTGAAGCCTCAGATGTGTTTCAGATTCAACAATCCGCCACTGATTTCAAACAAGCCCTTTTAGAGGTCGAACAGAATAGAAGTCAGGTGATTCTGGAAATACCCGCCACCTTTGAGGCAGACTTGTTTCGTACACATTCTGCCGATGTGCATGTGTCCTCCGATGCGGTGAATGCAATCAAAGGTGCCTTTTCATCGGCCTACTTACTGGGATTGATTGCAGAATTCAATACAGAAATAAGGTCTGAATTACATCCCCAAATGACTCGCGCATTTCCGGGTATTGATGTGACCACACTGTTTATGTTCAATCCCAAATTGACCTATGTGTATGCCATGGTGCCCGCCATCATGGTGATGTTGATTTCCATCATCTGTGGTTTTTTGCCTGCTTTCAATATTGTCATGGAAAAAGAAAAAGGCACCATGGAGCAAATGAATGTAACCCCGGTTAAAAAATTTGATTTGATTTTATCTAAGCTCATTCCATATTGGGTGACCGGATTTATCATCCTGAATATTTGTTTTTTGGTAGCATGGATGTTTTATGGCATGTGGCCGCAGGGCTCAATCTGGACCATCTATTTGTTCGAATCCATCTATGTCCTGGCCATGTCTGGTTTTGGATTGGTTGTTTCAAACTACTCAAAAACGCTTCAACAGGCCATGTTTCTGGTATTCTTTTTTGTCATTACGTTTATTTTCCTCGGTGGTCTGTACACTCCGGTAGACAACATGCCGACTTGGGCCAAATGGATCAGTTTGTTTGATCCCATCAAATACTTTGTCGCTGTGATGCGTTTGATCTATTTGAAAGGAAGCAGTCTGGGGGATATGTTGCCTCAATTTGCTGCAATATCAGCTTTTGCCATTGTTTTGAATGCATGGGCCATTGTGAGTTATAAGAAAAAACAATGAGGGCATTTACCGGTCTTGCCCAATAAATGCCCTCTATAAATCAAGGAGTGGTAAGTCGTTGAATTAGAAACCGCCACGGCCACCGCCGCCGCCCATGCCGCCGCCGAAGCCGCCGCCGCCCATGCCACCACGGCCACCGCCGCCACCAAAACCCCCTCCGCCAAACAATCCACCACCGCCGAAATTGCGGATGTTGTAGGTCAAGCTAACGATGAAGTAAGAGGTAATCATGTTGGAGCGACTCAAGGTACGAGATGCATCGCTAATCGATTCATTGATGTTCTGTCTTTGTTGCAAAATGTCATTCAATTGAACCGTCAATACGGCTTT
>CAYYJF010000008.1:12378-52241 GCA_964472175.1 uncultured Bacteroidales bacterium
TGATGTTCTGTCTTTGTTGCAAAATGTCATTCAATTGAACCGTCAATACGGCTTTTCTGTTGAAAATAGGTTTTGTAAAGACTGCGTTCCAAACCAATTCATCTTTTGAGAAACTGGAGTATCCGGAACGTGTGACATAACTGAAATCGTTCGAAATGTCAATGCTGTAGGGCAA
Organism: uncultured Bacteroidales bacterium; assembly: GCA_964472175.1. Taxonomy (GTDB): domain Bacteria; phylum Bacteroidota; class Bacteroidia; order Bacteroidales; family UBA1402; genus UBA8389. Next base: position 12,554 of record CAYYJF010000008.1, read on the forward strand.
GTTCAATGTAACATTTCCACTTGTCGTGTACACAAATGTTTCAGTGACCCTATTGTTGTTGATGGTGTTTCTGGAATTGTTGTATTGAATGCCACCGTTGATAGATGCTTCCAGATAGTCACTCATGATACCCAATCTTAGCGTTTCATTGATATTGTAGCTTTTTGATAAGTTGAGTTTTCCCAGTCTTAAATTACCGTCAGGCATATAAACGAATGCATTTCTGCTTCTGTCCTGATAAGCAACACCTTCTGTGTAACGCCCATTTAAGGTGTTAGTCACGCGTAAGACCCCTTTGAAAAATTGAGTGTTGTAATTTGTGTTTAAACTCATATTAAATGGCTTTCTTGGAGCATTGACCGTTTGACTGTATTGTTTACCGTCTACGTCAAAAATGCTGTTCCGAATCAAGGCATCCTTCGTTACAGAACCGCTCACTGTTGCGGAAATATTTGTGTAAGTTGCCTGAATGTATTTGTTGAAAGTCAACGAGAAATTGTGTGCAAAGGAGGGATTCAATGAGGGGTTACCAATGGTTTCGTTGGTCAAACTTTGAGATTTTACCGGTTGCATCTGATCAACAGAAGGTTGGCTTGTACGACCATTATAGCTCAATGAAAAATAACTTTGACGGGCAAACGTGAATCTAAAATTGGCAGTCGGGGCAAAATTGATGACTTCATTGTTTCTTTCGAGGGTATCACCATCCAAATAGTAGGTGCTGCTGTAGGTTTGAGAAGGCAAGACACTCATTCCAATCGTAAAGTTTGCGCTTCTACCCTCAGTCTGACTCTGAATTGTACGTCTGTATCTTACCTCAAAAGTTTCACTATAATACTTGTTGTTGAATAGATTGCTGTAGGAAGAGTCAATTTCATTGAATTTTCCATCTCCGTCCAGGTCATTGTATTGGTATCTGTCTGAATTTCTGTTGTTCATGGAGGCATTTGCCGATATTTCCAACATGTTTTGCAAATCCCATAAGGGTTCTACAAATGAAGCTCTGATGTTGGCAGTATAATTCTCATTTTCATTCAATGTGCGTTTATGAATGACAGTGTCTCCTGTAATCGCTCTGGTTCTTTTACTGTATTGTTGACCTTTGTCATTGCTGTTGTCAACAGATCCCCTCAGGTTGATGGTGAAATTACGACCACGTTTTTCTGTGGATTTTTTGTTGTAGATCAGCGTCAAACCACCATTGGTAACTAAGCTCGAATTTCTGCTCGTTTGTTCATTATCACTGATAATTCTTTTGTCTACATCCAAAAATTCATTGAATTCTTCTTGTAAGCTCTTACTTTCGGATTCGGAAAAACTTTTATTCAAAGTAACACTGGGTTGTACAACCAGGGTTGACAAGGAGTCAATGATCCATTCTACTTCTGCAGTCAAACTGCCTGAATAGTTTTCGCGCGTTGATTCGGAATGAGAAGTATTGAAAATCGTCAAAGAATCCTGATAATTTTCACGTTCGCTGTCCGAGATGGAGAGGCTGTGATTGCGGTTCATGCGTACATTTCCACCCACTTTCAAGCTATCTGTTATTTCGATGTTTGAATTTGCACCGATGTTGTAGGTTTTGGTTTCTCCACCACCGCCACCACCGGTCATTCCGCCACGGCCACCACCGCTTCGAACAGCGTTGACATTGTTGGTGCTGAAGTTGACGTTGGTCATGGCTTTGGTGCCATTCATGATGTTGGCAGTTCCATTTAAGGTATATCTGAATTTTTCATCTCTGTCCAAACCGGCACCACCTCCAAGATTTCCGAAAATACCGTTTCTTCTGTTTTCTTTCAGTTTTAAATTGATGATACGTTCTGTATTTTCATCTTCAAAGCCTGTCAATTGTGCCATGTCAGATTTTTGGTCGTACACTTGTACTTTATCAACCATATCCGCTGTAATGTTTTGTGTGGCCATCTGTACGTCACCGGTAAAGAATTTTTTACCATCAACACGTATTTGTTTGATTTCCTGCCCATTAACAGTGACATTGCCATCTGTGTCAACCCATACACCGGGAAGCTTTTTCAACAAATCTTCCACCGTTGCATTCTCTGTCAGTTTAAATGCTGCCGGATTGTATTCTGTCGTATCACCCCTGATTTCCATTTCTACAGCACGACCGTTTACAACAACGGGTTGAAGTGAGTTTTCCTTTTGAGATAAATAGATATTTTTCAAGATGATATTTCTACCGGCCATCGTGAATCGTTGATTGGCGATTTCATATCCAAGGTAGCGTATTTGAACGATGTAATTACCGTCTTTAATTTTGGTCAAATTATATACCCCTTTTTCATTGGTTAATCCACCAACGACCAGTGTTGAGTCTTTTGCGTTAAGCAGCCTGATGCTTGCTGCTTCAACAAGACTTTCATCTGCTTTAAGGAGCACTTTCCCTTGTACGGAATTCTGAGCAAAAGCTCCAATACTGAGTGTAGCAAACAATAGAATTGCCAAATACTTTTTCATAAATGAATGTTGTATGGTTTTTTTGTAACGGTTTGATGTAAGAGTGCTGAAATGGTTTAACCTTGAGTGGGCAAAAGTCTGAAATATCGGACAAAGGAGGAAAATTTATCGGTAAACATCATATAGTTTGGTGTCAGATTATTCAAAGTGTGAATAATATCATGTACACCTTAATTATATAGAGCCATCGTGAAAAGAGTTGGGTGAATAAGATGGATTCAAATCATGCAACTTGAGGCTATAAATATACTAGGACATCGAATTGCTTGAATGGTTTAATGGTTTTGTATAATAATTCGCTTTGTACTATAAAATGCAAAAATATGTTGTATAACATAATGTATATGGATATCACACTGCAAATAAGGGTTAATTTTACACGCATTTCTAAAATCACTTCCTTAAACCTGGAAAATATGAAAAAACAATTCCTAGTAACTTTGTTTTCAGCAGCTTTGCTGTTATCAAGCTGCTCGACATCGACCTTGACCAAGTCTGGTTTGGATCCAAAAAACTTCCAAACTGAAATCGATGGCAAGAAAAATGATTTGTATATTTTAAGCAACAAAAACGGCATGGAAGTTTGCATGACAAACTATGGTGCACGTATTGTTTCCATTTGGGTACCCGACAAAGACGGCAATTTTGGTGATGTTGTCCTCGGTTTCGATTCCATCGGAGGTTACTTGATGGAGAATCACAAAACAGACTTCGGTGCTTTCATCGGACGTTATGGCAACCGCATCAACAAAGGTAAATTTTCTTTGGACGGTGTAGATTATCAATTGTCAACCAACAATTTTGGTCACAGTCTGCATGGAGGTGAAATTGGTTTCCAATACCGCATGTTTGACATTGAAAAATTAAATGACAGCACTTTGGTGGCTTCTTATGTTTCTGCTGATGGCGAAATGGGTTTCCCCGGTACGCTCACCTGCAAAGCAACTTATACTTTGACTTCAGACAATGCCATTGACATTCAATATGAAGCAACAACAGACAAACCAACCATTGTCAACTTAACCAACCATTCTTATTTCAATTTGACCGGTACACCGGACAGCACCATTTTGAACCACATGATGATGGTGAACGCCGACGGTTTCACGCCTGTGGATACCACCTACATGACCACAGGTGCCATTGACCCGGTTGAAAATACACCGATGGATTTCCGCAAACCAACCCGCATTGGCGATCGCATTGACAATTTTGACTTTGTTCAATTGAAAAATGGCAATGGTTACGACCACAACTGGGTTTTGAATACCAAAACAGTGACTGAATTGGCAGCAAAAGTATGTGATCCCGTCAGTGGAAGAATGATGGAAGTTTATACCAATGAACCTGGCATTCAAGTGTATACAGGTAATTTTCTGGATGGCACTTTGACCGGTAAAAAAGGCATTGTGTACAAACAAAGAACAGGTATTTGCCTGGAAACACAACATGCTCCTGACAGCCCCAACAAAGCTGCATGGCCTTCTGTCGTCCTTAGACCGGGCGAAACCTACAAGAGCCAATGCATCTACAAATTTTCTATTTGCTCCGAAAAATGTACTGAAGCAGCTGCTTGTTGCGAAAAGTAAATCAGTTGAAACCTATTTTACCTAATCTATAATTATTAATTTATGAACGCAGGATTTCAATTTCTGGACTACGCAATTTTTATTGCTTATGCAATATTAATTATGTGGATGGGTCTTTGGCTTTCACGTACCCCAAAAGGTACGGAGAAAAACTCCAAGGACTATTTCTTGGCCGGCGGTACACTTTCGTGGTGGGCCATTGGTGCTTCGCTGATTGCAGCGAATATTTCTGCCGAGCATTTTATCGGCATGTCAGGTTCGGGTTTCCGAATTGGATTGGGCATTGCCGCTTATGAATGGCTGGCAGCCATCACCTTGATTTTGGTGGCCAAATTCTTGTTGCCTGAAATGATCGACAAGAAGATTTATACCATGCCTCAACTCGCTCGCGAGCGTTATGGTAAGGGTGTAGCATTCTTCTTTTCCTTTTTCTGGTTGTTGGTTTACGTCTTTGTAAACTTGACTTCTGTAGCATGGCTTGGTGCCATCGCCATGGAACAAATTTTGGGCGTACCTATGATGTATGGTGTCATCGGCTTGTTTATTTTTGCCGGCATCTATTCCATCTATGGTGGTTTGAAATCTGTAGCCTTGACCGATGTGGTACAAGTTGTATTCTTGGTAGGCGGTGGTTTGATTACCGCTTGGTTTGCGCTTTCTGCCGTTAGTGGTGATGCCAACAGTGCCATCGAAGGGTTCAAAATCGTATTGGCCAAAGTTCGTGAAACACCGGGCGATTTGCACTTCAATATGATTATTGACGGCAATGTGGACGGTGAACGATTCAAAGAACTTCCAGGTTTGGCCGTTATTTTCGGTGCCATGTGGTTGACCAACATCGGTTACTGGGGTTTCAACCAATACATCATCCAAAAAGGTTTGGCCGCTAAGAGTTTGGCTGAAGCCAAAAAGGGTTTGATCTTTGCCGGATATTTGAAAATTCTGATTCCGCTCATCGTTGTTATTCCGGGTATCACGGCTTATGTCATGTTTACACACCAGGCCGATTTCCCAGGCTTGCATGAAAGATTGGTTGGATCCATTGGAAAAGCCGATGAAGCCTATCCCTGGTTGCTCCGCAACTTTGCACCAACCGGTATTCGCGGTTTGGCCTTCGCTGCCTTGATTGCTGCTGTGGTCTCTTCTTTGGCTTCTATGTTGAATTCAACGTCCACCATTTTTACGATGGACATCTACAAAACATTGATCAAAAAGAATGCTACTGAAAGAGAATTGGTTAAAACCGGTCGTATCACGGCTTTGGTTGCCCTGGTTGTTGCTGCTGTTGCTGCAAAACCCATTTTGGGCGGTATGGACCAGGCATTCCAATACATTCAGGAATTCACCGGCTTTATCTATCCCGGTGTTGTGGTTGTCTTCGGTATGGGTCTGTTGTGGAAACGTGCGACCAACCGTGCCGGTTTGTGGACCACCATCATCACCATTCCTGTCGGTATCATCATGAAATTTGCGTTGCCCGATCTTCCATTTATTGAAAGAATGGGATATGTTTGTATGATATTGATTACATCTGCAATTATTTTGACCTTGACAGACAAAAATCAAATTCAAACCAACGAAGTTCCTGATAAAACCAAAAAGAAACTCATTTTTGCAGGTTGGGGATTTGCGATTACTGCTGCCATTATGTTGGTTGCCGGTTTGATCTGGGGTACAGACTTGTTCGGTATGAGCTTAAATAACTTGGGCTTCAACTCCATTTTCATGACCGTGTTCATGATGGCATTCTTGTCCATCATCATGTTTACCAACGCTTCTTCTTCTAAACAAGATGCGAAAGCTTACAACATCAATTTGGATTTGTTTGAAACCGATGGTAAATTCTTACTTGGCGCTATGGGTATTATAGTGATTATCACTGCTTTATACGCATATTTCTGGTAATATTTATTTAAGGGACCGTCTAAGCGGCGGTCCCTTGTTTTTTATTTTATTTATGTCAACACAATACTACAGCGAACACCCGCAATTCTACGTTTCAGTCGATTGCATCGTATTCGGTTTTTCCGAAGGCGAGCTGAATTTGTTGTTGCTCAAAAGAAAAATGGAGCCGGCCATGGGATTGTGGTCTCTACCCGGCGGTTTTATTCAAGCAAACGAAAGTTCGGAAGAAGCTGCAACCAGGGTGCTGACGTCCTTAACCGGATTGAACACCTTGTACATGGAGCAGTTTCATTTGTTCAGTTCCGTCAACAGAGATCCTGGTCAACGGGTTTTGTCCGTTGCTTATTATGCATTGGTCAATGTGGAAGATTACGACAGGGAGTTGGTGACCAAGCACAATGCATACTGGAGAAACATCAACGATTTACCCGAATTGATTTTTGACCATTCAGAGATGGTCCAATTGGCTTTAAAGCGTCTAAGACACAAAGCCTCTACCGAGCCGGTCGGTTTTGAATTGCTACCGGAACAGTTTACCGTGCCCCAACTTCAGGCCTTGTATGAAGCCATTTATGGTCGATCCATCGACAAAAGAAACTTCAGAAAGAAGATTCAATCCATGAATTTTCTTGAAAAATCAGACCAAAAAGATAAAAGCACTTCCAAAAGAGGCGCATATCTATATACCTTTAACAAAGAAAGATACGAGGAAGCCATTGAAAATGGTTTTTCGTTTACACTCTGAACCAGTATAAACGAGAATCAAATAGATGGCCTGTCATATATAAAGTGTACTAAATACGTTTAAATAACACCTATGGAACTTCAAAAACTTAAAGAAGTGGTTTTAAAAGCCAATTTAGATTTGGTAAAACATGGCCTGGTCATCTTTACATGGGGGAATGTAAGTGCCATTGACCGTGAAAAGGGCGTCGTGGTGATTAAACCTTCCGGTGTATCCTACGATGACATGAAAGCCGAACACATGGTGGTATTGGATTTGGACGGCAACGTTTTGGAAGGCAACCTCAAACCTTCCTCCGATACGGCTACCCATTTGGAATTATACAAAGCCTTTCCTGAAATAGGAGGGGTCGTGCATACACATTCAACCTACGCCACCGCATGGGCACAGGCCGGAATCGATTTGCCCAGCATTGGTACCACACATGCCGATTATTTCAGTCAGGATATTCCTTGTACCCGTTCAATGGTTGAAGCAGAAATGGCAGCGTATGAAAAAGAAACAGGAAAAGTCATCGTAGAACGCTTTCAAGGCATGAATCCCAATCATGTGCCCGCCGTTTTGGTGAAAAACCATGGCCCGTTTTCCTGGGGTAAAGATGCATTTGATGCGGTACACAATGCTGTTGTGATGGAACAAGTAGCCAAAATGGCGTCCATCGCCTATTCCGTCAACCCTCAGTTGACCATGAACCCACTGTTGATACAGAAACATTTCTTCCGCAAACACGGCCCCGGTGCCTATTACGGACAAGGATCAAAATAAACAAGAATTATTTACAATTATAAACAAACGATTATGAAATTAAATTACAAAGATTTGGAAGTCTGGTTTGTAACCGGAGCCCAATTGCTTTATGGAGGTGATGCCGTTGTTAAAGTGGATGCACATTCCAACGAAATGGTCAAAGCTTTGAACGACTCTGGCAACTTGCCCATTAAAGTCGTATATAAAGGTACTGCAAATTCTTCTTCAGAAATTTCAGAAATTATGCGTTCAGCCAATGGCGATACCAAATGTGTGGGTATCATTACCTGGATGCATACGTTTTCACCAGCCAAAATGTGGATTCATGGTTTGATGGATTTCAAAAAGCCATTGCTCCATTTGCATACCCAATATAACGAAACCATTCCCTGGAACGAAATCGACATGGACTTCATGAACTTGAATCAAAGTGCTCATGGAGACAGAGAATTCGGACACATCACCAGCCGTTTGCGTAAACCCAGAAAAGTGGTTGTTGGCTATTGGAAAGACAAATCGACGCAAGAAAAAATTGCCATCTGGATGCGCGTTTGTGCCGCTTGGGAAGATGCCCAAAACATGCGCATCATCCGTTTTGGCGACAACATGAACAATGTAGCCGTGACCGATGGTGACAAAGTAGAAGCAGAAATCCGTTTGGGCTACCACGTGGACAATGCACCTATTGCCAAATTGGTTCCTTATGTAGAAGCAGTGACCGAGGCTGAAATCAACACGTTGGTGTCTGAATACGAAAAACTCTACGATTTCGCTCCAAATGCAGCAAAAGGTGGCGTTGATCATCAATATGTAAGAGATGCTGCTGCTCAGGAAATAGGTTTGCGTCGTTTCCTCGAAGATAAAAAAGCAACCGCTTTCACCACCAGTTTTGACGAATTGGAAGGCATGAAACAATTGATGGGATTTGCTTCTCAAAGATTGATGGCCGAAGGTTTCGGTTTCGGTGCCGAAGGCGACTGGAAAACTGCTGCCCTTTGCCGTACCATGTGGGTGATGGCTCAAGGCTTGCCGGGTGGATGTTCTTTCTTAGAAGATTACACCCTCAACTTTGACGGCAACAACAGCTCTATTTTGCAAGCGCACATGTTGGAAATCAATCCTGAAATTGCAGCCAAAAAACCAAGAGTAGAAGTGCACTATTTGGGCATTGGTGATTCAGGTACTTGCGCACGTTTGGTATTCCAGGCACATGATGGTGAAGGCATCGCTTGTACCATTGTCGATATGGGTAACCGTTTCCGCATGATTTGCAACGATGTTGATGTCATCAAACCCAAAGATCTGCCTAAATTGCCGGTTGCTTGTGCTTTGTGGAAGCCCATGCCAAATTTTGAAATTGGTGCAGGTGCATGGATTTTGGCCGGTGGTACACACCACTCCAGCTTTTCTTTCTCTTTGACCAAAGAATACATGGAAGACTATGCAGAAATTGCTGATATTGAATTGTTGCTCATTGATAAAGACACCACCATCCGCAACTTCAAGCAAGACATCAGAAACAATGAAGTGTATTACATGTTGAATAAAGCCCTGCGATAAGCCATGAGTAAATACGTTATCGGATTGGACTACGGTTCCGATTCATGCCGCGCTTACATTGTGGATGCAGTCACCGGAGCTGAGCAAGGTACAGCGGTAAAATATTACCCACGCTGGATGGAAGGCAAATACTGTCAACCCACAGCCAACCAGTACCGTCAGCACCCCAAAGATTATGTTGAATGTTTGGAAGGCGCTGTCAAAGAAGCTTTGGCAAAATGTGACCCATCGGTGGCTGCCAATGTGGTAGGGATGTCCTTTGATACGACTGGTTCTACCCCCGTATTCACGGACAAAGCCGGAACGCCATTGGCTTTGCTTCCCGAATTTGAAGAAAACCCCAATGCCATGTTTGTGTTGTGGAAAGACCATACTGCCATCAAAGAAGCCGCTGAAATCAACGAACTTTGCGCCAAATGGGAAATCGACTATACATCGTACGAAGGTGGTATTTACTCCTCCGAATGGTTTTGGGCCAAAGTATTGCATGTGTTGCGCGCAGATGAAAAGGTTAGAAAAGCCGCTTATTCTGTCGTAGAACATTGCGATTGGTTGCCTGCATTGATTTGTGGCGATACCAAACCGGAAAACATCAAACGCAGCCGTTGTGCAGCCGGACACAAAGCCATGTGGTTGGAAAAATGGGGCGGATTGCCTTCAGAAAAATTCTTGACCACATTGGATCCCATGTTGGCTGGTTATCGCGACCGTTTGTATCAGGACACCTTTGCCAGCGACACCAAAGTGGGTTACCTCACCGAAGAATGGGCTAAAAGATTGGGCCTGACAACCAATGTTGCCGTTGGTGTTGGTGCCTTCGACTGCCACATGGGTGCTGTTGGCGCTGAAGCTACTCCCAATACCCTGGTTCGCGTCATCGGAACATCCACTTGCGACATCCTGCTCTCTTCCTATGAAGAAATGGGCGATAAGCTGGTGCGTGGTATTTGTGGACAAGTTGATGGCTCTGTCGTTCCTGGTTTGATGGGATTGGAAGCCGGACAATCGGCTTTTGGTGACGTGTACGCTTGGTTTAAGCGCATCATGGCATGGCCCATCGAGGAAATCATTGCAAAATCAAACTTGATTGACGAAAATACCAAACAGAAGTTGGTGGATGAAGCCATGGATAAAATCATCCCTGTCTTGTCTGAACAAGCTTCAAAAGTTGACCCCAAAGAAAGCATGGTTGTTGCAACCGACTGGATGAATGGACGCAGAACTCCGGATGCCAGTCAATTGGTCAAAGGAAGCATCACAGGATTGACCCTGGGTACAACTGCGCCCATGATGTTCAGAGCCTTGGTTGAAGCCACCGCATTTGGATCAAAAGCCATCACCGATCGTTTTGCCGACGAAAAAGTCGACATTCAAAGTGTGATCGGTATTGGTGGTATTTCCCTAAAATCACCGTTTGTGATGCAAACCATGGCCGATGTCCTGAACATGCCCATCAAAGTGGCTAAAAGTGATCAAGCTTGTGCTTTTGGTGCTGCCATGTTTGCTGCCGTTGTTGCCGGCGTGTATGACAAAGTTGAAGATGCCCAAAAAACAATGGGACAAGGCTTTGCAATGGAATACACCCCCAATGCTGCCAACGTGAAAATGTATCAGGAACTCTACAAAGAATACCAGAAATTGGGTAAAATTACCGAAGATACTTTCTACAAGTCTTTGTAATTCAGACCATTCATTCAAGAAGAGGGGTTTCATCGACAAACGATTGAAACCTCTCTTCTTATTTATAAGAAATCTTTAGGGAGTACGGTTTGCCTTCAAACAAAAACGAAGCAACAAACATTCCCTGTCTGTTCAGCGTTATAAACGGAGTATTGGATTCTCCAACAATGAACCCCTCCATATTTCTAATTGTAAGCCGGCTCTCTTTGTCCATTCCTTTGATGTACAAGACATTGTCTTTGATGTAAAAAGAAGGCACATTGGGTTTGACCGTTGTTACAGTGATCGTATTGGAATAATCAGACAAATACGTCTCATTCAAACGCATTCGCACCCTGTAATAATACGTTTGCAAATGATCGACATCGATGACATCCAGCAAATTGTAGGTGGCCAAACGATCCTTATAACCATCCACATAAATGGTATCTCCCGAAGGCTGAATGGAAAAGACATCTAAGACATATCCTCTGGCATAAGGCCTTGATTGCCAGTTTGCACGAAAGGTGTACGGACTGATTCTTGACGCTGCCTGTGCAACGGTTTCGCCTTTGATGGTTTGCACTTTGAACAAGTCGGAATACGGAGAAATATGATCGGACACAACGGCTCTTACCTGAAACCAATATGTTTTTTCTTCTGTATCCAGCCAAACAGTCATTGCAGTATCTGATACTATTTTATTTGTATAATTGAATAAGGGGTACATATGGAGGCTGTCTCCATCCACATCACTGGTGTACACCATCACTTCATAATGCGAAGCATTTAACACAGGTATCCACGAAGCACGAAAAGAAATTGGATAGACCTCTTTAACCTTCAACCCCAAAGGCTTTTCCGATAAAGCCGAATAATCCTTGAACCTAAATTGAATGAGACTGTCAATTTCTTCAATATGTGTGATGCCGGCATTTAAAAATGCACCATCCCATGTTCTGGAAGACGGCTTTGAAAAATCATTGAAAACCCGATTCCTTTTTGTGCCGGGAAAAGGATCGCCCATAATACCCCAGTAATTAGATTGAACATTGTCGGCTTCCTCCAAATCACAACATGGATGCAAGGCATTGGCGTTCACTAGATTATAATACCACAAATCGGAAAAGCTCAGCTTGTATTGGTAATTCTTTACCAGCATGTTGATGGAATCGTTTTCCCTGACATCCACGTGATAAACCAACATCCCGTGATACGGAATGTATCGATCCCACACATTTTGGTCTTTTTGTCTGTTTTCAAGCATAAAAAACTCTCCCTGGTTGATTGAAGGCAAGACATACCCCTGATTGACAGAGCCAAAATCTTTCAATTGATTGACCCGAGTACTGTCAGGTTCCATCGGATTGCTCCAACCCAACAGGGTTCGTTCCACAATGGACAAACAAGGTGGAACCTTTGAATTGTTGTTATAGTTGCCACTGGCCATTAAAGACCAGTCATTCAGGTCAAAACCTGAACCATTCAGGGCATAATCCGTATCATAGACATCATACAGACCCAAAACGTGTCCGAATTCGTGCGTAAAAGCACCAATGCCATCCATTTCTTCGGTGGTACCATTCAATTCGTTGCTACAAGAATAAGTATTGAAAGCCAAACCATCCAACCTGAAGTTTGGAAAATAGTACTGCATGTTGCTGGAGTGGGGGTGAATGGTACTTTGATTTCCACCGTCTGCTTCGCCTTTTCCTGCATAAAAGACGTACACATTGTCAACCAAACTGTCACCATCATTGTCAAATTCGGAAAAATCAACCATCTGATCAACAGCCAGACAAGCATCTCGAATCAATAAATGTGCGTTCAGGTCTTGTCCGCTTGAATTGTTTTTCCCATAGTATGACGAGTTTTGAGGAACAGTAATAGGCCCTACCACCACAAAATCCGGATCAAAACGTCCAAAAGAGTTGAAAAGAAAATAATCCCGCACACTGCCCACATGTCCATGATCGTTGTATCCGATTTCATTCAGTTGTCTGCTAAACTGATCAAGTGAATTTTCTGGCTTGAAAGCCAAATCTGCATAATTGGCCAGAATAACCAGGGTTTTGGGCCTGCCGGTTTTGGGAAAATCTTTCGATAAATAAGATGGGAACAAGCCTGTCTGACGGTTGGGTGCATACGCAACGGTGGGTGACCACAAACCATTTGAGGTGGATTTTTTATTCAATAATGCCACCTCCATTCGGCTTTGCAATTGGTTTTGTTGAATCAGTTGCAACCTATTGGATCCCTTTTCAACAAAATTGAGCGATAAGCGGTCAATCAGGGATCTGTCCTTGATATTTTTTGCTCTTTTTTTTCCCAATTTCAACGACCCATCCGCTTTTAATTGTGAATAGCGGTAATATCCAGACTCGTCTTGCATCAAAACAAAACCATCTTCCGAAAGCGTCAATTTGCCAAATTCATCACCAATCAAACGAACCGAAATCTTAGCTCCGTTGGGTTGCGTTACTTCAATCGGCGTTGGAATAACAGGTCTGCCAACAATTGAAGTAAACACAAAAAAACTTCCAAGGAAGAAGCATATAGAACGTGAAATTCTTGTATTCATACACCGCAAATGTAGCAAAGAATCTGTATCTTTGGCAAAATTTTCAAGTGAACGTATGAATAACACCGTCCTTTTGAACAAAGCAGCCGATAATATTCGCATTCTGGCTGCATCCATGGTTGAAAAAGCCAAATCCGGACACCCGGGAGGTGCCATGGGAGGAGCTGATTATATCAATCTCCTCTATTCCGAATTCCTAGTCTATGACCCCAAAAACCCGAAATGGGAAGGCCGAGATCGCTTCTTTTTGGATCCGGGTCACATGTCTCCGATGCTTTATGCCCAATTGGCATTGGCCGGAAAGTTCACCATGGAGGAACTCTCACAGTTCCGTCAATGGGAAAGTCCGACACCCGGACACCCTGAAGTGGATATTCTGCGTGGCATAGAAAATACCTCAGGTCCATTGGGACAAGGTCATGTCTATGCAGTTGGTGCAGCCATTGCAGCCAAATTTTTGAAAACAAAATTTGGTGAACAAATGAATCAAACCATTTATGGATACATTTCAGATGGTGGCGTTCAGGAAGAAATATCTCAGGGAGCAGGACGTATTGCAGGACACTTAGGTTTGGACAATCTGATCCTTTTCTATGACTCGAACGATATTCAGCTATCAACAGAAACCAGTGCTGTCACCAGTGAAGACACTGCCGCCAAATACAAAGCCTGGGGTTGGGAAGTCTTTCATGCTGCAGGAAGCAATGTGGAAGAACTTCGTGATTGCTTGAAAAAAGCACAAGCCGTTGTTGGCAAACCCGTATTGATTATCGGTAAGACCATCATGGGTAAAGGTGCTGTCGCAGCAGACGGAAGCAGCTTTGAAAACAAATGCGCCACGCACGGTATGCCTCTGGGCGAATGCGGTGCAAGTTTTGAAAAATCCATTCAAAACTTAGGTGGAAATGCTGAAAATCCCTTTGCAATTTTCCCGGAAGTAGCTGAGTTGTATGCCAAACGTGCTTCTGAACTCGAAAAAATTGTAGCTGAAAGATATGACGCAAAAGCAGCATGGGCAAAAGCCAATCCTGAAGCAGCAGCAAAAATGGAAAAATGGTTTGGTGGTGCAACTCCTGAATTGAATTGGGCTTCCATTGAACAAAAATCCGGACAAGCCACACGCGCTGCCTCCGCAACTGTTTTGGGCTTCTTATCCAAGAATGTTGAAAACATGATTGTGGCATCTGCCGACTTGTCCAACTCTGACAAAACTGATGGATTCCTTAAAAATACCAAAGCCATTACAGCCGATGATTTTAGCGGTTGTTTCTTGCAAGCAGGTGTGGCAGAATTGACCATGGCTTGTTTGTGCATCGGTATGGCATTGCATGGTGGCGTTATTCCTGCATGTGGTACCTTCTTTGTGTTTTCAGACTATATGAAACCTGCAGTCAGAATGGCTGCCTTGATGGAATTGCCTGTCAAATTTATCTGGACACACGATGCTTTCCGCGTTGGAGAAGATGGACCTACCCACGAACCTGTAGAACAAGAAGCTCAGATTCGTTTGATGGAAAAATTGAAAAACCACAAAGGAAAAAATTCCATGTTGGTATTGCGTCCAGCCGATGTCTTTGAAACCACGGTTTCTTACCAATTGGCATTGGAAAATACCAAAACACCGACTGCCTTCATTTTAAGCCGTCAAAACATTGTTGATTTGCCTGGCAGTTCTTACGAACAAGCCTCTCAAGCATCCAAAGGTGCTTACGTGGTTTCATGCGATGGCAATCCCGATGTCGTTTTGTTGGCTTCAGGGTCTGAAGTCGCAACTTTGGTAGAAGGTGCTGCTTTGCTTAGAAATGACGGAGTCAAGGTGCGTATTGTTTCTGTTCCTTCAGAAGGTTTGTTCAGAAGCCAACCCAAAGCCTATCAGGATTCAGTACTTCCAAAAGGCGTGAAGCGTTTTGGTTTGACCGCTGGTTTACCTGTTAATTTGTTGGGTTTGGTTGGTGAAAATGGAAGCATTTGGGGCTTGGAATCATTCGGATTCTCAGCACCATTCAAAGTGTTGGACGAAAAATTGGGCTTTACAGCTGCCAATGTTTACAAACAAGTTAAAGATTTGTTGAAAGCATAAGCGCTTTATTTATATTTTAAGCGTATCATATCGGTGAAAGCTGATAGATACGCTTTTTTTTTGCATGATGATTAGAATTCAGTACATTTGCACCTATAAACCAATTATTTCTATTTATGAACGCAGAAGACGTACCGGTGGCGATATGTAGCGATCACGCCGGTTTTGAACTCAAAGAATTTATTTTAGACTGGCTCACATCCAACAACATTGAATTCACCAACTTTGGAACGTATTCACCCGACAGTACCGACTACGCAGATTTCGTTCATCCCATGGCGGAAGCTGTTGAAGATGGAGAATCAAAAATCGGTATTGCAATATGTGGCTCGGGACAGGGCGTCACCATGACAGCCAACAAACACCAGGGCATCAGAGCAGCCTTGTGTTGGAGCAAAGATATTGCCAAATTGGCCAGACAACACAACAACGCCAATGTATTGTGCTTACCTGCACGATTTATATCAAAAGAAGACGCCCTCGAAATTATGGATGTTTTCTTCAAAACACCATTCGAAGGCGGCAGACATCAATGTCGTATCGACAAAATTCCCGTATAAGCTTATTTTTCGTCCAACATCAATTTGAACCGGTGGGCTATCCTGCCGGCAAATTGTTGGTGTAAATTCTCGATAAACTCAACGGCTGGTTTCATGTGCGATTCGTTGTATTGTTTTAATTGCATTTCAGGAATCGCATCTCTGCTCACACTTAGTATGAAATCCTCGGGAGTTCTCAATCCAACATTCGCCACCAAACTCTTTTTATTGATCGCGTAAATATCAGCGCTGTTTAATGAAAAAACCTGGTTTTTGCTCATGGCAAAACCATAAGAAGTGCCTTCCAAGCCATTGTATAGAGGCAACTTCAATTCAGGTCTGTAAACGAAGACCAAATAGGCGTAACCTTTTTTCTTCAACGCTTTGAAAAAAGGTGCTAAATCACTCTTTTGAAGTTGTGTGGAGTGACTACGTTTCTCTGTTTGATAATAATCGGGCAAGTCGACCATTTCAAAATGAAAAGCATCACCTGTAAGATCGTTAAGATATTTCGACCAATTCTGGTGCAAATTATACGGCATCGTAGATAAAGAGATATTTCCCAATAGGGTAAAAACGGTATCGGAGCGAACAGCAACTGCAACCTTGGGTAACTTGTTTTGTGCCAACCCATTCCAGGAAAGGACAACTGCGATGAATAAGAAAACAATTTTTTTCATTTCGTTTTATATTTAAAACTGAACATGGATGCAAACTTAGCAAAAAAAAGCTAATATCTGTCACCGAAAATCCGACTCCCGATTCGAACCAAAGTGGAACCACATTCAATGGCCAAAGGATAGTCAGCAGACATACCCATAGAAAGCTCATTAAAACGATTCAAATCCGCTCCGTATTTGGATCTGATGCCATTGAATAAATGTTGTAACAAGCGAAATTCTGATAAAATCACAGCCTTGTTGTCTGTCAGCGTTGCCATGCCCATCAAACCACGAATTTGCACATATTTCAGATCTCTCCAAATACCGGAATGCAGCATTTGCTTGCATTCCTGAGGCGAGAAACCAAATTTGGTATCCTCATTGGCAATATGAATTTGCAGTAGGCAGGGAACAGAACGCCTGATTTTTTCACCCTCTTTATTGATCTCCAAGAGTAATTTAAGGCTGTCAACACTGTGAATGAGTGACACAAACGGAACAACCAGTCGTACTTTGTTGGTTTGCAGGTGTCCAATCAAGTGCCATTCGATGTCATTGGGCAGTGTTGAAGCTTTTTCACACAACTCCTGCACGCGACTTTCACCGAAAATGCGTTGTCCGGCTTCATATGCAGCCATAATTTGCTCAGCAGGGTGAAATTTTGAGACAGCGACCAGTCTGGTGCTGGTCGGCAACTCCATATTTAACTGACCGATTTCATCTGCAATTGAACTCATATTCAAATGTTTACAATGTCAGCATTTTGCGATTTTCCACCATAAGGAATCACGTCCAAAATAGGCGTATCGCTGATGCTTGCAATATCATAATCACTGAGCGTACCTTTCATGCTTTCCTGCAATCTGTTGATGGCCTCCTTGATGTCTTCTGCCTGAACCAACATGGTAGAAGGGACCCGCTTTTCTTTGCCCTTTTCAGGATCAATAATGACAAACACAACCTTTGCTTTATACCATTTGTCTCCGGTGGGAAAGTCAAAGATCTCGTATAATTTCGTTCTTTTGATGTTGGAAACCGTAAATTCCCCCGACATGTAAGGCCTTACTTCTTCAATAATTCTAGCTTCAGCTTCCGTAAAGTTTACAGCATCAAGCAAATAGGTGTCCGTTACTTTTTTTTGTTTACCGTCTTCTGTACTTGTTTTGTCATATTGGATCTTACATTCGAACCAATTGTTCATTGTCACCATTTCAATTTTTTTTTATCATTCAACTTTCTTTGTCACCAAAAAAATCGTTTTTCATGGACGTATATTTCCCTTCATCTAGATTTTTTCTGACGGCGATCAAAGCATCAACCGTATAATCAATGTCTTCTTTTGTATGCCTGATTGTGGGCAAAAATCTTAGCAAAAGCACGTCTTTTCGGACAAACGGATACACCAAAATGGGACAAAATATATTGTAATTTTCTCTTAAATCGATCACCAAATTGAGCGCCTCATAGATGGAACAAGGCAAATACAAAGGCACAATGCAGGTATTGGAATTGCCCACATTGAAATCGTTTTTTTTAAGTTTCTTTCTGAATTGTTCTGCCAGCTTGTGAATTTCTTTGATCAATTTGGTGTGTTCCTTCAAAAACTGTAATCGGTTCAACACACCTTCAGCATACACAGCGGGCATGGCCTTTGAGTGAATCTGAGAGCGTGTATGATATCTTAAATAATTGATGATCATTTCAGGCCCCGATACAAAAGCACCAAGCGATGCAAAAGCCTTGGAAAATGAACCCATGTAGATGTCAATGTCTTTGTTCACTCCGAAATGTTCACCCGACCCTGCACCAGTGTCTCCTTCCAACCCAAAACCATCTGCATCATTAACCAACAAACGAAAAGGATATTTTTTCTTCAACTTGACAATTTTGTCCAGTTTGGCAAATTCACCAGCTGTTCCGAATATACCATGCGTAACCACCATAATACCACCTTGACTCGATTCGGATAAAGCAACCGCCTTGTTGAGTTGTTTTTCGAGACTGTCCATGTCGTTGTTTTGGTATACCAGATGCTTGCCCATGTGCATGCGAATGGCATCAACCAAAGAGGCATGAATATCAGTATCATAGACAATGACATCGTTTCGATTGCATAGCGCATCAAGCACAGACATAAACCCCTGATAGCCGAAATTCAGAACAAAGGCATCTTCTTTACTTGTAAACTCTGCCAACGCAGATTCCAGTTTCTCGTGAATGCTTGTGTGTCCCGACATAATTCGATTGCCGACAGGATAGGACAGGCCCCATTTTTCAACAGATTTCCTGTCGGATGCCTGAATTTCCTCATTGCTGGCAAAGCACAAATAATCACTGATATTCCAGTTGAGAACCTCTCTGCCGTGAAATTTCATGCGAGGACCAAGCGGACCTTCCAGTTTGGGATAAGTAAAATAACCATGCAACTGACGAGCCAGCTTGGAGGTGGGTTCTTCAGAGGTACAAATGCGTTCAAATAAATCCACTGTATTGCCTTTAGAAAAAACAAAAATACGAATAATTTCGTTGTTGTAAGGTTATAATCTGACTTTATTGGAAAACCATTATATTTGTGACCAAATACGTGTAATTCATGAAAAACATTCATTTTTTGTATCAACAAAATCGGGCAATATTTTGGGCTGTTGTCGGTTTCTTATTGATTTGCATCATCCCAATGATTGTATTCCATAAATTGGATATCGCACTTTATATCAATAGAATGAACCATCCTGTTGCGGATGTTTTCTTCAAATATATCACTGAATTTGGCAGCTTTTCACTCATTGGAATCATTTTGTTGATTGTGTCCAATAAGAATGTCCGCTTTTTTCTCATCTGTGCTACTTCTGCCGCATTAGGTGCCATCATTACGCAACTTTGTAAGCGGCTGATATGGTATGACAGCATGCGCCCAAAAGTGTTTTTAGAAACCATTCAAGATGCACATTTTGTGGAAGGGGTTCATTTGCACAGTGCCCATAGTTTTCCCTCAGGACATACCGCCGGAGCTTTTTCCATTTTTATTGCATTGATTATCCTGACCAAATACAAAAGCATGAAGGTTGCATTTCTGGTCATGGCCATCCTGACAGCATATTCCAGAATGTATCTGTCTCAACATTTTTTGATAGATGTAGCTGTTGGAACGCTCATTGGTACAGTGTCGGCCATTCTTGCCTATTCTTGGTTTTCCGGCGAACGCATGAGAAACAACGCAACCCTGAACAAACCCCTTTATCAGATTCTCAGAAAATCATAAAGGAGCCGATTGCATGGTTTGAAGTATTTGATCCATGTATTCCAAAAGTTCGGCTTTTCCTCTTTTTTTCTCGGATGAAGTCAAAAATATAGGCGGCAATTCCTCCCAGACTTCCTTCATATTCTGCTTATACAGCTGTATATTTTTATGTATGGTTGACTGGTTTTCCTTATCGATTTTTGTGAAGACCAAAGCAAATGCAACGCCCGTTTCACCCAAAAATTCCATAAAATCCAAATCAATTTGCATGGGTTCATGTCTGGAATCGACCAAAACAAACAGACATGCCAAAGAAGATTTTTTGGTCACGTAGGTGGTGATCATTTTATGCAGCTTTTCCCGCATTCCTTTCCCAATCTTGGCATAGCCATATCCGGGCAAATCCACAATATGAAAAGAGTCATTGATAAGAAAATGGTTGATCAACAGCGTTTTACCCGGAGTGGACGACGTTTTTGCCAAGTACTTGACATTGGTCAGCATGTTGATCAAAGACGATTTGCCGACATTGGATCGACCAATAAAAGCAAATTCAGGTAAACTGTCATCCGGGCATTCACTCAATTTGGTGCTGCTTTTAACGAAAATGGCAGAATTAACCATCATGATTTTTGTTTTTTTGAGAAAGTATAAAGTCCGACAAAGGTAATTAAACCATTCATCATCAACAATTCATATCCAAAATGATACTGATAGAAACGATTGAAAAACCATTGAATCGCAAAGCAAATCAAAGGAGAACCAATGGCAATAAACGGTACTGGCGCATTCCTGACCTGTCGTTTCGTATAGAGCCCGAATGCAAAAAGTCCCAGCAGAGGACCATAAGTGTAGGATGCCATGGTGTAAATGGCATCAATCAGGGTCATGCTGTTCAGAAAGCGAAACAATAGAATAAACAACACAAAAACCACTGCCACCAAAACATGAACAATTCTTCTGAAAGCAACACTCGATGGTTTGTTGAAGATATCCACACACACCGTGGTCGTGATCGAAGTCATGGAAGAATCTGCACCTGAGAACGTTGCTGAAACAATTCCAACCACCAGGAGCAGCGTGGCCCAAAAATGATCCATGTGCTGGGTAATAATGACAGGCAAAACCGAATCGGGCGAATCGGGTAGGGTTATGCCGTTCTTGAAAGCATATTGGTACATCAACACCCCGGTCACCAACAAAATCAAGTTGATGGGCAAAAACATAAAACCGTAGTAGTACATGTTCTTTTGTGCATCTTTCAAGGTTCTGATGGTCTTGTTTTTCTGGATCATTTCCTGATCTAAACCAGTCATAACCAACACAATAAATATACCACTGAAGAACTGTTTCACCACATGCTGTCTGCTGCCCCAATCCTTCCATTCAATGGTTTGTGCCATGTCGCTGTCCCTGACCGTCTGCCAGATTCCATGCAGGTTTAAATCCAATTTCTGCGAGAACAAGACCAACATCAGAACCATTGCCGCAACCATCAGAATGGTTTGCAGTAAATCTGTCCAAACGATGGTTTTTGTGCCACTTTGAAACGTATACAACCAAACCAGGAAAATAACGGCGATGGCAGTTGCTTCAAATGAAATGCCTGCATTTTGAAGCACAAAGCTGTGCATCACCAGAACCACCACATAGACTTTGGCCGAAGCCCCCATGATTTTGGACAACAAAAAGAACCAGGCCCCCGAAAAATAGGCATTTTTGCCCAGTCGGGTATTTAAGTAGGTGTAGATGCTTGGTGAGTCAATTTTATAATAAACAGGAAGCAGCACCTTGGCCAAAATAAGGTAGCCAAAAAAAAACCCGACCACCGTCTGCAAATACAAAAAGCCATTGCCTGCAACCATTCCCGGCACTGAAATAACACTCAATCCTGAAATGGAGGAACCAATCATCCCGATTGAAACCACATACCATGGTGCTCTTCGGTTTCCGGTAAAAAAAGCATCGTTTCCTGAAGATTTTCCAACACGAAACGAAATCAACAGCAGCAATCCAAAATAAGCTGCCATGATCCATAAAATCAACTGCGTTTCCATTTGGCCGCAAAGGTAACAATATTTGAACATGGTTTGTCAGATTCGTCAATTGAAGTATATTTGCACAAACGCATATGCATGTATCAAAACTATCCGTCAACACTGTTGGAAGAAGCCGTCAGCGAATTTGCCAAACTTCCCGGAATCGGTCGAAAAACAGCTTTAAGACTGGTCTTACACTTGCTCAAACAAAATGAAGATCAAGTGAACGATTTTGGAAATGCCATCATTCGACTCAGAAAAGAAGTGAACAGATGTCATTTGTGCCACAATCTTTCCGATTCCGATACCTGTTCTATTTGTGCGGATGAAAGACGCAACAAACGACTGGTTTGCGTGGTCGAAAACGTGCGGGAAGTTATGGCCATTGAAGCAACTGCCCAATTTAACGGGGTTTATCACGTCCTTGGTGGTTTGATTTCCCCTATGGATGGCGTAGGGCCTTCAGATTTAGAAATAGAAAGCTTGGTGAAAAGGGTTGCGGATCATCAAGTGGATGAAGTTCTGCTCGCTTTGGCAGCCACCATGGAAGGCGATGCCACCGCTTTTTACATTTACCGCAAAATATCACAGCATCCGATTCGGATCACCACCATCGCCAGGGGCATTGCCATTGGTGATGAATTGGAATATGCCGATGAAATAACCCTGGGAAAATCGATTGCCAACCGAATTGAATTTAAAAGCTGATGGAAAAACACAACAAACAGACAGAAGAAAAAGCTCAGGCCGTTGTCAATAGCCTGAAATTTGAATTTAACAGCCTGACTGCCGCATTGGCGGTGTTGTCTGTGATGGTGTATTATTTTGAGTCGAAGATGACGAAAATACAGGGCGATTCTGCCGTTCAGATTCAATCTTTGTTTATGCTCATCATGCTGGTTGTATTGCCCGGCATCTTCATCTGGTTCAAAAATCGGATGAAAGCCATTCAAACCATTGAAAATGCCCTTGAAAAGATACAGCGGTATTTGAAATATGCACGAATACGCCAGTATGCCTTGTTTATGCTCGGGCTGTTGGTTCTGGTGGTACAATCAACCACACGTCTGGAAAAGGGCTATATGTTTATTTTTGTGGTGCTTGTCATGGGCATATTTATCGTGCCTTCCAGATCTCGTTTGTTTCTTGAAAGCGGACTCAAGGATCCTGCTGACATGGAACCCACCAACCTGAATCCGGACGATAATCAATTCGAAAGTGACGATGATCAATCCGAAAGGGATGATAATCAATCCGAAAGTGATGATGATGCAAAATGAACAACTGTTGCTCAGAGCACCTGAGCCAGAAGATTTGGATTTATTGTATGCCTGGGAAAACGACCCAAATGGTTGGGAAAATGGCATCACGCTGGCCCCGATATCCAGATTCTCAATCCGGGAACACATCCTGGAGGCCGGAAAAAACATCTACGAAAATGGGCAAACCCGACTCATCATTGAATTGAAATCTGACCACAAACCCATTGGGGTGGTCGATTTATTCGACTTTGATCCACACCACAAACGTGCCGGCGTAGGCATCTTGATTGATGTCGCCTACAGAAGAAAAGGCATGGCAAAAAAGGCTCTACAATTACTTGAAGAATACGCCTTTAATCATTTGATATTAAATCAGTTGTATTGTTTGATTTCTGAAAACAATCTGGGCAGTAAGCGTTTGTTTGAATCCGTAGGTTTTCAGCAAAGTGGACTGTTGAAAAATTGGATCAACCGAGCCGGACACCATCAGTCGGTGGTGATTTATCAATGTCTCGCATCCGACTTTCGATCCGGGACAGCTTCCACTTCAACACCCATCTAACCAAAAACAGGGGCGCATTTCTGTAATGCTTGTCCAGATACTGCAACATGGTTTGATAAAAATAATACTGACTGGTTGTTTGTTGCTTCACCTGTTGATGACCCAATCCGGAAGCGTATTTGTGGTGGATGATCTCAACCTGAGGGTGGTACACGATGTCCCAACCCGTATCCCTGAATCGTTTACACCAATCCAAATCTTCCGCATACATAAAAAAGCGCTCATCGAGCAAACCAACCTTTTCCACAGCTTCACCACGCACCATCATGGCCGCTCCTGAGCAAGCATCAATGGTATGTATTTCATTTAAATTCAGGTGCTTGAGGTGATACTTTCCAAAAAGTGAAAACTTTCCCAGCCATTTTTCCAAGCCGCTCAAATAGCAGAATGCTGCCCATGGTGATGGCTCTCCGCGGTGACAGGCTTCATCCAATTTGCCATCAGCCAGCAAGACTTTGGGGGTCACAACGGCTGTTTTGGGATGCTCCTTCAAGTATGAAAGCAACACATCCGGATTTGAGACTTCTGCCAAAAATTCCGTATCGCTGTTCAATAAAAAGTAATTTCTGGCAGGAAAATTTCGAATGCCCAGGTTGTTGCCATAAGAAAACCCCCCGTTGGTTGCAGATTGAACCAAATCGATGTAGGGTAGGGTACTTAAAAAGGATACGGAATCATCGCTGCTGGCATTGTCAACGACCACCACGCCCACATCAAAAACGCATTGATCCAGATAAAAGGATTTCAAACTTGGTAAGAGCCTCTCCAATAGAGCCTTACCATTAAAATTTACGATGATGATGTTTAGATCCCGCATGGTATTTAGTCAAAATCAAAATCAAAGTCGAAGTCATCGATGACTTCGACAAAATCATCCAAGTCTCTTCTGTCTTTTTTGGTCGGTCTGCCTGTGCCTTTGGCCCGATCAACAAACCCGTCAGCCTTCATCCGTTCCAAAAGTAGGAGTTGGTCTTCAGGTGTTACATTCTGCATCACCTCCGGAACCAATTTGGCACCAACCCTGTTGCCGGTAGCCTGTAATATTTTGAACGACCAGATAATGGGTGGTTTGCGTACCTGTATGACATCACCCACTTGCACATTGGAGGAAGCCTTCAGCCTGTTGCCGTTCAGGTAAATTCTGCCACGCTTGCAGGCTTCAGCCGCGATGGTTCTGGTTTTAAATATCCTGGCAGCCCAAAGCCATTTGTCTATACGCACATCCTTTGCCATCAGCGTTTATTGTAAAGGTTCATGGTTCGTTGAATCCCGGCCAAACAAAAGCTCTTGATGATTTCTCCGGCCATGGTGAGTCGTTCAGGTAGCGTTTCCAGCTGTTCGACAGACCAACCACTCAAGACATAGTCAATTTGATGACCTTTTGGATAATCATTGCCAATGCCAAAACGGAGTCTGGCATACGCGTTGGTTCCCAGGGTTTGAATGATGTGTTTCAATCCATTGTGCCCTGCATCGCTTCCGCCTGGCCTGAGCCTCAATTGTCCAAAGGGCAGGGCCAGGTCATCCACCAAAACCAGGACGTTTTCCAATGGGATTTTTTTGTTTTGCATCCAATACCGAACCGCATGGCCACTCAAATTCATATAGGTTGAAGGCTTGAGCAGCGTCAATACGTGGTTTTTAACACGCAATTCAGCCACATCGCCATAGCGATCGGTTTTAAATCGAATGTCGGAGTCCTGGGCCAAATCGTCCAGAATATCAAATCCAATGTTGTGTTTGGTGTGGGCATATTCTTCACCAATATTGCCCAATCCCACAATTAAAAAATTCATTGTTGTACAAATTTTATGCGAACGTCAGGTTTCGAGTCCATGATTCTGAAGTCAGATCCTTACGAAGCAAAGGTATTAAAAAAACAAAACCGGAACCCTGTGACGGGATTCCGGTTCGTACAAATATTTCAATCGAATTATTTTTTGTCTTCTTTTGCAGCTGCTGCGGCAAGACCACGAGCAACACGAGTCAGTTTAACGGCACAAACAATGGCTTGTTTGGCGGAAACAATTTCCAAACCCGGGAAGTCCAATGTACCAACCTGCATGGTCTTACCCAAACCAAGATCTGTAACATCAACGTTCAAAACTTCAGGAATGACATTGTATAAAGCTTTCACTTTCAATTTACGCAATTCCTGGCTCAGTTTGCCACCGGCTTTAACACCTTCGGCCAAACCGTTCAAACGAACAGGAACCTCCACAACAATGGGTTTATCTTCAGAAACCTGATAAAAGTCCATGTGCAAAACATTGTCTTTTACAGGGTGAAATTGCATGTCTTTTACGATACTCTTGACAATTTTGCCTTCAATGTTCAATTGAACAAGGAAAATTTCAGGGGTGTAAATCAAATTGCGAACATCTTTTTCATCAACAGAAAAAGTGATCACTTCTTCGCCACCATACAAAATACAAGGTACTTGAGCGTTTTTACGAATGGACTTTGCAGCCTTTTTGCCGAATTCTGGTCTCAATTGACCATTCAATTCATAAGTTTTCATTTTAATCTTTTTTTGTGTTACTCAAAAATTTAAAGAAATTGCTTCTAAATTTTCCCATCACACGGATGTGTCAAAAGCGGCGCAAAGGTAAATAAAAGCCTGCAATTGACAAAAGTTTACAGCGTATTTATTCAAAGTCTTCTACGTCCAGTTTGATGGGTTCCACATCCGGAACTTCTTTATCCTGATCCTGGATGAACCGAATCACATCAATCAGTGCGTCTGTAAATTTTGCCAAATCCTCCTGATACAGAAATATTTTGTGTTTCTCAAAGCTGACATCGGGGTTTTGCGTATCACCGGAAACCTTTTTTTTACTCTCGGTCAAACACAAATAAAGCTCCTCATTCCTGCTGCGCTTCACATCAAGATAATAGATTCGCTTGCCGGCTTTCACCGTTCGGCTGTATGCAATTTCTTTGTCCGGACCTTCCGTTTCCGCATTTTTCTCGGTATTCATATACAAAAACGTTTAAGAGTTTGTCAAATGTCCAAAATATATTCCATACAACCAAGGCCCATTCCGTTTTTTATCTTACTTTTGCATTTCAAACAGTAGTTCCTTACAATGATTAATCGCGCACTCATCCGCATCAAGGTCGTACAAATGGTGTATGCCTATTATATGGGCGATACCAAAGACCTTGCCAAGGCAGAAAAAGAGTTCTTTCACAGCATCGAAAAAGCAGCAGATTTATACCACTATCTGCTCCAGTTGATTTTAGCCGAAACCCATTATGCCTCTCTGCGCATAGATACGGCCAAAAACAAATATTTGCCGACAGAAGAAGAAAAAAACCCAAACACCAGGTTTATCGACAATGCATTTGCTGCACAGTTGAGCAAAAACTCGGCTTTGGGTTCCTATTTGAACAACACCAAGATGTCGTGGGTCAACCATGAAGTGTTCATTAAGAACCTTCACGAATCCATCATCTCAAGTCCCTTTTATCAGGAATATATGTCTGCCCCCGAAACTTCTTATGAAGTCGATCAGGAAGTATGGCGCAAAATATTCAAAAGCATCCTTCAAAAAAGCGAAGAATTGCCCGAAGTTCTTGAAGAACAGAGTATTTACTGGAATGACGACCTGGATATCATCATTACCTTTGTCATGAAATCCATCAAAAGGTTCAAGCCAGAGAACGGTGCCAATCAGGAGCTGATGCCCATGTTTAAAGACGATGCCGATAAGGTTTTTGCTTCCAATTTGTTTTGCAACACCATTCGGAATCGCGAGAAATACAGGGAGTTGATTGATGAATCCGTCAAAAATTGGGATATTGAACGGTTGGCGACCATGGATTTGCTCATTTTACAAGTCGCTTTGGCTGAAATCATGGACATTCCGGATATACCTGTCAATGTCAGCCTGAATGAATACATAGACATCGCAAAAGTTTACAGTACCCAAAAAAGTGGTGTTTTCGTGAACGGGACCTTGGACAATATTGTTCAAAAACTCAGAAAAGAAAACAGATTGTTTAAGGCGTAAAATCCAGATGGATTATTCGAAAAATACTGTATATTTGCAACGTACATTAAAACTAAGAATATGAGTTTTGCAACAATTTTATTAGATGCTGCCGCCCCTGCTGGTGGTGCTGCAGGTGCCAACCAAGGTGGCATGATGAGCATGTTATTACCCATGATTTTGATTTTTGTGGTCTTCTATTTCTTCATGATCCGTCCACAAAACAAAAAACAAAAAGAAATTCAAAAAGCCAGAGCTGCTTTGAAAGTCGGTGATAAAGTCATCACTTCAGGTGGTATTTACGGCAAAATCAGAGAAGTGAAAGACGATTCTTTCGTGATTGAAATTGCAGAAAACGTACGCATTCGCGTTGAAAAATCCGCAGTTTTCGCTTCTGCTGCCGATGCAACCGCTGCTGAAGTAAAAAAATAAAAGACGACAATGGCTCAACCCGTTCAAAAAAACGGTTTGTTCGATTCGATTTTTCGAAGAATTCGGACTGCTTACAAACATCCATACAGTAAGGAAGTCCGAATTTTTCTTGTTTTTTTTCTCTTGTCATTTTTTTTCTGGTGGCTCCAAAGTTTGCAGGAACCCAGTGAAACAGAGCTCCGTATCCCCATCCATTACAATGAGCTCCCCAACAATTTATCCATCACCAATACCCTGCCCAAATACCTGACAGTAACCCTGGGCGATAAAGGCACCATTCTGTACGAATACATTCGTGACAGAAAAGAATTGTCCATTCAATTAAACCTGCTCGATTTCTACAAAAATTCAGATTTTAGCGAAGTGACCTTCTCAGATTTGGAGCGAAAGTTTCGTCTGAAACTGAAATCAACCACCAACATCATCCGCATCAAACCCGAGCGAATCCAATTGGCTTTTTGCAAAGGATTGCCTGTGAAATTGCCGGTAAAACTACGTACAGACATCGCTTTCTCACCCCAACACCAATTATCGGGCGAACCTAAGGTCGTACCAACACATGTTTTGGTCTTTGCTCCTGAATCAAAGGTGAAACAGTTGGAATACATTGAAACAGAATCGCTTATTATTCCGGATTTGGGCGACACACTCACCACAGACATTGAACTCAAACCCATTGTAGGGGTGCGTTTTGCTCAAACAAAAGTTCAGGTAAGTATTCCGGTTGAAGAATACACCGAAAAAACGCTCCAAATACCTGTAATGGGCTTGAATTTCCCCCCAAATACCGCTTTGTTGGCATTTCCACAACAAGTGCGTGTGACTTTTTTTGTCGGACTCTCCGCTTACAAACGTATTCAGGCAGGAGACTTTAAATTGGGTGTAGATTATCAGGAACTACTTCAGTCAAAAAATAGCAACGGCATTGTTCGGGTGATACAAAATCCAAAGAACGTGACCAACATTCGCATCACGCCATCGACTGTTGAATGCATCGTAGAAAAAACCAAGCAATGAAGCGGATAGGATTAACCGGTGGAATAGGGAGCGGCAAATCCATTGTTGCCGATTTGTTCAGGGTTTTTGACATCCCTGTCTATGATGCAGACGTGCGTTCTAAAGAGTTATGCATCAGCAATGCCTATTTGATTGATGCATTAAAAAGTTTGTATGGATCAGAAGTCTATTTGAATCATGGACAATTGAATAAGCCTTTTATGGCCTCAAAAATGTTTGCCGATGCGAACTTGTTGAAACAAACCAACCAATTGATACATCCCATTGTTGCGACAGATTTTTCAGAATGGGCTGAAGCACAAGAGGCAGAAATGGTAGTGCAGGAGTCCGCCTTGATTTTCGAATCCAATTTAGATTATTTATTCGATGCCGTTATTTGCGTAGCTGCACCAACGCCATTGCGTATAAAACGGGTTTGTGATCGCAATCATTGCTCAGAACAAGAGGTCTTAGAACGAATGCGCAGACAGTTGCCGGAAAATGAAAAAATAAGCAGGTCGGATTTTGTGGTGGTAAACGATGGTAAAGAGCCACTCATCCCTCAAATCCAAAATATAATAGCCTCACTATCAGAATTATAGATTATATTTTAAACATCAAATTTAAACCAGCAGTACCGTATAGTTATGTTAAGAAAAATTGTTGCCGTTTCGGGTAAACCCGGTTTGTTCAAAGTCTTGTCACAAGGAAAAAACATGTTGATCGTTGAATCATTGACCGACAAGAAAAGAATTCCCATCCATGCCACGGAGAAAGTCGTGTCACTTGGTGATATTTCCATGTACACTGAAAGTGAAGACAAACCACTCAATGAAATATTGGAAAACCTGAAAACCCTCGAAAAAGGAAATAAAGCAAGCCTGGATCCCAAATCTGACAACGACGCATTGCGCAAATATTTTGCCACCATTGTTCCCGATTTTGACCAGGAAAGAGTTTATCCAAGCGATATCAGAAAATTGATTCAATGGTATAACTTGCTCATGGAAACCGGAAATACCGATTTTTCCATTGCAGAAGAATCCAAAGATGGTGCGTCCACAGAAGTAGCATCCAATGCTGCTGAAACCAATGCAGCAGAAGCATAATTCTGTTTATTTTAATGAATTATAACTACCGGTAAATCCAAGCATTGAAGCTATGAACGAAAACGAAGATTTAATTTACGACGACGATGAAGCTGTACGCTTTATCCGGAACTACATTCCCCAGGAATTGAAAGAAAAATTCAGCGATGACGACATTTGCTACATCGTTGATTTGATTTACGAATTTTATGAAGAAAAAGGTTATTTGGAAGATTCCGAGACTGAAGTGGAAATTGACTTGGATGAATTGACCGAATTCGTTGTAAAACAGTCACATAAAGATGAAGTAGGCAGCTATACCGAAGAAGAAATTCAATTTGTGGTAGATGCAGAAATCGCCTATTGTGATTCTATTGGAATGTTTGAGGCCGAATAAGCCTCAAACATTTTCCAAAGAATCAATAAGTTAGGATTTGTGCGCAGCTTGAATGGCAGCGTAAATTTCTGACTCAATTTGTTCAGCCAATTCCGGATTTGAGCGCATAATTTCTTTGGCTGCCTCGCGGCCCTGAGCCAATTTGGTGTCTTGATAGCTATACCAGGAGCCACTCTTTTTGATGATGCCCAATTCTGATCCCATATCAATGATTTCGCCCGATTTGGAAATCCCTTCACCATACATGATGTCAAATTCAGCTTTCCTAAAGGGGGGAGCCACTTTGTTTTTAACCACTTTGACACGCGTTTGGCTACCCAAAATTTCTTCACCGTCTTTGATTTGACCAATGCGGCGAATGTCCAGACGCACTGAAGCATAAAACTTCAAGGCATTACCACCAGTGGTCGTTTCTGGATTTCCGAACATGACCCCGATTTTTTCACGCAATTGATTGATAAAAATGCAGGTCGTATTGGTTTTACTGATGGTTGAAGTCAATTTACGAAGTGCTTGCGACATCAAACGGGCTTGCAAACCCACTTTGTTTTCACCCATATCGCCCTCAATTTCAGCTTTGGGTGTCAAGGCAGCGACGGAGTCAATTACGATGATGTCAATGGCCGATGAACGGATGAGTTGTTCTGTGATTTCCAATGCTTGTTCTCCGTTGTCTGGTTGTGAAATCCACAAGTTTTCAATATCCACACCCAATTTTTCTGCATAAAAACGATCAAAAGCATGTTCCGCATCAATAAAGGCAGCAATACCACCGTTTTTTTGTGCTTCTGCTATGGCATGAATGGCCAATGTGGTTTTACCTGACGATTCAGGGCCATAAATTTCAATCACACGACCTCTTGGAAATCCCCCAACACCGAGGGCTACATTTAGGGCAATCGAACCACTTGAAATCACAGGCACATTTTCTACAATGTCATCACCCAATTTCATGATCGAGCCTTTGCCGTAGCTCTTCTCGATTTTTTCCATGGCAGCTTGAAGTGCCTTTAGCTTTTCATTTGCAGGTGACTTTTGTTCAGTCAATTCTTTTTCTTTTGCCATTATTGAGGGGATATAAAGTTTAGCATGTTTAAAATAATGATATTTGAATTGCACCAAAGATACATCAAATACTTTATTTCGAACACGAAAGCAATGTTAAATATAAATAAAATATAAAATAATTAATTGTTTATAATTCGAGATCAATATCGAAGTATTCTTTCCATGGAAGCCCATTTTCAGCCAATGCTTTCAGAAATGGATCCGGATTAAATTCTTCCACATTGTAAACGCCGGCCTTTTTCCAATGTCCCTGGAAAAACATCATGGCACCACACATGGCAGGAACGCCTGTGGTATAGCTGACACCCTGCGCACCTGTTTCTTTAAAGGCAGCTTCATGGCTGCAATTGTTGTACACCGCATAGGTGCGCTCTTTGCCATCTTTGATGCCCCGAATGCGACAGCCGATGGAGGTTTCTCCGGTATAGTTTTCTCCCAAATCACCTGGATCTGGCAAAACAGCCTTCAGAAACTGGATGGGAATAATTTCCACGCCATTGTACATGACAGGGTCAATTCTGGCCATGCCGATGTTTTGAATCACGCGCAAATGGGTGAGGTATTCCTGACCGAAAGTCATCCAGAAACGGGCTCTTTTGAGGGTAGGGAAATTTTTCACCAAAGACTCCAACTCTTCGTGGTAAATCAAATATGATTCTTTGGGGCCTACATTCGGATAATTCAGGGCCTTGTGAATTTCGTGGGGTTCGGTTGTGACCCAAGCACCATTTTCCCAATATTTGCCCTTTTGAGTCACCTCCCGAATGTTGATTTCCGGATTGAAGTTGGTGGCAAAGGCTTTGCCGTGATCACCGGCATTGCAATCGACAATGTCCAGATAATGCATCTCATCAAAATAATGCTTGGCAGCATAAGCCGTCCAAACCTGGGTCACTCCGGGGTCAAATCCACAACCCAAAATGGCTGTCAATCCGGCTTCCTTAAAACGCTCCTGATACGCCCACTGCCAGGAATACTCAAAATGGGCTTCATCTTTTGGCTCGTAATTGGCTGTATCCAAATAGTTTACGCCACAAGCCAGGCAAGCATCCATGATGGTTAAATCCTGGTAGGGCAGGGCTACGTTGATGACCAATTCAGGCTTTTCTTTTTCAAACAATGCAATGAGTTGTTGCACATCATCGGCATCAACCTGAGCAGTTTGAATGCGGTTTCCGCCAACTG
Source organism: uncultured Bacteroidales bacterium (assembly GCA_964472175.1). Taxonomy (GTDB): domain Bacteria; phylum Bacteroidota; class Bacteroidia; order Bacteroidales; family UBA1402; genus UBA8389. The sequence goes on from CAYYJF010000008.1 coordinate 45,367, forward strand.
CTTGCGCTATGGCATCACATTTGGCCTGCGTTCTGCTGGCCAAAACTATCTCGTTAAAAACTTCTGGATGTTGCGCCAACTTGTGTGCGACTACTGTTCCCACACCTCCGGCACCAATCTGGAGTACTTTTCCCATAGCTTCTTGAATCGTATTGCGACAAACAAAAAATAATTTGATGGCAAAGGTACAAAAAAAAGGCTTCATCATTTCGGAAATAGTTGTACCTTCGCAACGATTTTAGGGGTGTTTCGGGAAACCGAGGCTGAGATAATACCCTTTGAACCGGAAGTAGATAATCCTACCGTCGGGAAAAAGAACGCACAACGTGCACATATTGGTATCCTTCTCTTTTGTACCCCTTTTTATTGTTTCACTTTAATTTAAAAGAAAACATGAAAAGGTTTTTTTTATGCCTGATGGTGGCTTCTACCATCTCTTTGACCGCAGTTTATGCGAAAAATGATTCCGTTCGAATCAACACTCTGAAAGAAGTGTCTGTCGTTGGCAACAACGCAAGTGCCAAAACGCCGGTGGCTCAAACCAACCTGAGTGTCGATGACATTCGTTTGATGCCCACCGCCAACAACATGCCGCACGTGCTTTGGATGACCCCATCCCTGGTGGCCTTTGCTGAGAATGGCACAGGGACAGGGTACAGCTATATGCGCATTCGTGGGGTGGATGCGTCACGCATCAATGTGACCCTGAACGGTATCCCGCAAAACAATCCCGAATCTCAGGAAATGTATTGGGTGGACATCCCCGATTTGGCTTCCGGACTGCAACAAATTCAGGTACAACGCGGGGTGGGAACCTCCACCCATGGTTCGGCAGCCTTTGGCGGCAGCATCAACATGAGTACCCTTTTGCCGGGAACAAAACCCTATGTTGAATCCACAACCAGTGTGGGCAGCTATGCCACTTTTCAGGAAAATTTGGCTGCAGGTTCAGGCATTTTGCCTTCAGGTTTGGCCTTCGATGTCCGTTATTCCTTTTTGAATTCAGACGGGTATATCCGAAACGGCTGGTGTGACCACACTTCCCTGATTGCTTCGTTGTCAAAAATTTCAGACCGTTCCTTTGTGAAATTCAATTACATCTATGGCAAAGAAAATACAGGCATTACCTGGGAAGGTATTTCACAAAGTCAATTTGATGCAGATCCCACGTACAATCCCGCAGGAGCCAAGCCCGATGGCAGCTGGTACAACAACGAAAGTGACAACTACTGGCAACACCATTTTCAACTGTTTCATACCCTGAAAGTAAACGATAATCTGGATATTAAAACCACCTTGAACTATACAGACGGATTTGGGTATTATGAGCAGTATAAACAAAAAAAAACGCTGAAATCCATTGGCATCAATGTGGTCGATACCACCGATTTGATTCGCCAAAAAAGCATGGACAACGGCTATTTTGTGGGTCTTCTCGATTTGGATTATCACAAAGATAACCTGCGTGTGCATGGCGGTGGTTTGTATTCCTTTTTTGACGGAGACCACTATGGAAAAATCATATGGGCAAACAACAACCCCAACGTTCCTGTCAATTACGAATGGGGACGCAACAACGCTATAAAAACAGATGCAAATGCTTTCATCAGAGCCGATTACGATGCAACCGACAAGCTCAGTTATTGGCTGGACATGCAATACCGTTATGTGGGTTACAAGATGAGCGGTCTGGACGATGACGATTTGGAAGACATGTCACAGAGCAGAAAATGGCATTTTTTCAACCCCAAAGCCGGTGTTTTCTACAACATCGATGCCCAAACCCATGTTTTTGCTTCGGTGGCAATTGCACACAGGGAACCAACCAGAGCAGACATCAAGGATGCCCGTAAATACGGCAATGCAGACAAAATCAAAGCCGAAAGAATGACAGATTTTGAACTGGGTTATCAGTTCGATAACCAAGAATGGATGCTGGGTGTAAATCTGTACGGCATGTTTTACAAAGACCAATTGGTGGCTACAGGCAAACTCAATGATGTTGGGTATGCTTTGATGGAAAATGTTCCGAACAGCCACAGAACCGGCATGGAACTGCAATTCGGATTCAAACCCAATAGTTGGCTGCAATTCGATGCCAATGCCACATTTAGCCAAAATTTGGTGCAGGATTATACAGTTTGGTACGATACCTACGACAATGATGCCGATTGGGGTTCACCCAGTGCTCAACTCAGCAAACATTTTGACGAAATGGAATTGCCCTATTCTCCCGAAGTGGTTGCAGCCATAGCACTCACGGTTAAACCTTTGGATAAACTGAGCATACAGGCCACCCTCAAACATGTGGGTTCACAATACATCACCAATGCCCAAAATGAGGATTTGAAATTGAGCGATTATCAGCATGTGAATATTTCAGCCAACCACCAATTTAAATTGTTCAAGGGTTTGAGCGCAGAAATTGGTTTGCATTGCAACAATGTCTTGAATCGCGTGTATGCCTGCAATGCCTGGGGTTATGAAGCCCGTTTTGAAAATGGTGCACCTGCCTATACAGAGAAAGGACTTTACGTGGTTGCACCAAGAAATTATTTGGCCAAATTGAGTTTGAAATTCTAACGCAATTGTTCGTGACGGGTTGCCAAACCACAAAGGAGTGGAAGGGGAGGCAACCCGTTTTTGATTGACATACATTATTCTTTACCTTTGTACCAAACAAAACACCATGCTTGCAATCATATTAGCAGACGGGGATTTCCCGAAAAAGACCAAAAGACAGGATTTACTCAAACACATGGAACACATCATCTGCTGTGATGGTGCTGCAGAAAAATTACTCGAATTTGGGCGTGAACCAGAAGCCATCGTTGGCGATATGGACAGTTTGCCTGAAACGCTGAGACATCGTTTTTCTGACCGCATACACACCGTGGATGAACAGGAAACCAACGATCTGACCAAAGCTGTACAATATTGCATTGAAAAAGGCTTTGACGAATTGGCCATTTTGGGTGCGACCGGCTTGAGAGAAGACCACACATTGGGCAATATATCTTTGTTGGCTGATTATGCCAAACAAGTGAAAAGTATCTGTCTATTAACCGATTATGGACGTATTGATGCGATTTATTTTGGTGGAGAAACCCAGGATGACACCAGCGATTCCTCCGATTTAAAAGCCCCTTTGGTGAGCATGACCAGAGACGGAAAATACACCGTTGGACGCTTCGAAAGCTATAGCGGTCAACAAGTGTCCATTTTTTCACTCGATCCACAAACTGCCATTTCTACATTGGGTTTGAAATACTCCATTGATGGAAAAAGCCTCACATCCTGGTGGCAAGGAACCCTTAATGAATGCAGCGGGGAGCAGTTTTCTCTATCCATCGACCGTGGAACACTGCTCGTATATCGTTTGGACCAAGCCGATTAATCGTCCAATTCCAAATCAGTTACCGGAACATTTCTTCTGAAGGCTTCATTGAACGAAATCAAGGTTTCCGTCCTGGATAAACCAAGCGGTTGGAGCTTTTCGTGAATGATGCTCAACATATGCTTGTTGTTTTTGGCATAAATCTTGATAAACATGTCATATTGTCCTGTCGTGTAGTGACATTCAACCACTTCAGGGATTTTGAGCAATTCTGCCAAAACATGTTTGAACTGTCCTGGGTCTTTTAAAAAAATTCCCAGAAAAGCACAGGTTTGATATCCAATCTTGTTGGCATCCAGAATAAATTCCGAACCCTTGATGATGCCCAGATTGGTCAACTTCTGAATGCGTTGATGAATGGCTGCACCCGAAACATTGCATTCTCGTGCAACTTCCAAAAAAGGAATTCTCGCATCAGCGGCAATCATTTTGAGAATCTTTTCGTCCAATTTGTCCAATTGATGGTGTCCCATGATATCAATATTTATGGTTCAATTTTTTGTAATACTTGACATGTTCTCGAAGGCAAATACAGTTTCAGCCAACTGAGCGCGTTTTTATGCTCCGCTCCCGGAAGGGTGGCGTGTTCCATACCTTCAACCAAATTTCCGTATCCGCCATATTTCAGGGAATCGGAATGCAGAATCAATTTATAAGTGCCGGCTTCAGTGAGCATGCCGTAGTCGGTAAACGATTTGGTGGGATTCAGATTGACAACAAACATCAAATCACCACGTTGGAAAGCCAAAATCTGGTCACCGTGGTTGTTGCAACGTTCCATCATAGTCGATTGAAACGCTTTTTTGTTGTTCGTAATGAGGTGCATCAAATCCCGATCAAACAATCCAAGCGCTTCATATTTCAATTCGGGATTTTCGGCCAGACTCCATTGCCTTCTGGCATATTTGTGTGACCATCCATTACCGGCTCTTGGAAAATCGACCCATTCCGGATGACCAAATTCGTTGCCCATAAAGTTCAGATAACCTCCATTCATGGTGCTTGCCGTCAACAAGCGAATGATTTTGTGCAGCGCCATGCCACGGTCAACATTCATATTCCGATCGCCTTTACTCATGTGCCAATACATATCGGCATCAATCAGGCGAAACAAAATGGTTTTGTCACCAACCAGCGCCTGATCGTGGCTTTCTGCATAGCTGATGGTTTTTTCATCCTTGCGTCTGTTGGTCAATTCCCACCAAATGGCACGGGTATCCCAACGTTCATCCGAACATTCTTTGATGAGTTTGATCCAAAAATCCGGAACACCCATGGCAAGCCTGTAATCAAAGCCCATGCCGCCGTTTTTGAATGGCACCGCCAAGCCTGGCATACCGCTCACATCTTCAGCGATGGTGACGGCTTTGGGTTTGATTTCATGTATCAATTTATTGGCCAAAGTTAAGTAGCAAATGGCGTCACCATTGGCATTCGGACTATAATAATCATCGTAACTCCCAAAAGCATCGCCCAATCCGTGACTTCTGTAAAGCATGGACGTGACCCCGTCAAAACGAAAGCCATCCAAATCAAATTCCTGAATCCAGTACTGACAATTGGACAGCAAAAAATGCAGGACTTCGTTTTTAGCATAGTTGAAGCACAAAGAATCCCAGGCAGGATGTTCGCTTTCAAAAAACAAATCACGGCTTCCATCGAAAGCGCCCAAACCCTCCACCGTATTTTTTACTGCATGAGAATGAACCAAATCCATAATGACTTGCAACCCGTAGCCGTGGGCATCGTCAATCAAGTGCTTCAATTCTTCGGGCGTGCCAAACCTGGAGGATGGCGCAAAAAAACTGGACACATGATAGCCAAAGGATCCATAATACGGATGCTCTTGTAAAGCCATGATTTGCAGTGCATTGTAACCAGATGTAGCGATTTTAGGCAACACCTGAGTTCTGAATTCTTCGTAGGTCCCAACCCGTTCTTCCTCAACCGCCATACCAATATGGCATTCATAAATCAATAGCGGTCCGGGTTTGGGTCGAAATTTGATATGCTTGAATGCGTAGGGTTGGGGTTGCCATACCTGAGCACAAAACAATTTGGTCGTTTCATCCTGAACCACGCGGTTACACCAGGCAGGAATGCGCTCTCCCGAACCACCATACCATTCAACCAATAGTTTGTAAAAATCACCGTGTTGAATGCGGTTTTGAGGCAAACACAACTCCCAAACGCCATTGGCTAGTTTTAAAAATCGAAATTCATCCGATTTTTTCCAATCATTTTCCTGACACAACAAATACAAGGCTGTCGCATTTGGAGCCCATTCCCTGAAATACCACAGGTTTTGAACCAAATGAAGGCCAAAATACAAATGTCCTGTTGCAAAGTCGGCCAAAGACCGTCCGTTTGTCAACTCCAATTCCTTCTGAGCGGCATAACGATAACGACCCTCAATGGCTGCCTCGTATGGCTTCAACCAAGGATCGTCCTGTATGATTTTCAAAGAAGCTATTTGTCTGACCTTCATTTTATTTAAAATTATACCAATACTTTCACAACTACTTTTTTGATGTTTCCATCACCGATACAGGGTGCATGTACATCATTTGGAAAGAATACCACAAACTCACCTTTGTTTACCGTAACATATGAAGTGGGTTTGTCGTTAAAAAAAATGACATCTTTTTCGGTATTGTAGCCATCGTCTGAATCGGTACACCTGTTTAAGGGTGCCCAGCCCATGCGTTCGGTTCCTTCGACAACATATTGAATGTCAATATATTTTCTATGTGCTTCCATTTTGGCCATTTCCGGAATCTTACCTTCTACTTCCATCAATGTTAAATACAATTTGTCATCTTCCAGGATATATTTCCCTGGTTCTAATGTGGAAAAATTGGTGGCTTTTAAAAACTCAAAAGCCTTGGCAAATAGGGTGTTAACTGGTAGAACTACACCCGAATTAGACAAAAAATCATGAATCATAAACGTGAGAATGTTTTAAATTGTAAGTAAATGCTTGCAAAATGTCAATAAAAAACCCAATAATTGGTTTTGTCGCTTACAAATATAAATTATTCCTCGGAATAAAGCACGATTATATGTAGTTTTGTATGCAACAAAAAACCTTGAATCAACCCGAACGTATGCCGCATCTGCCTTCGTTGATATTTGATTTGGCCCTTATACTCATTTCAGCAGGAGTCGTTACACTGTTGTTTAAAGCGATGAATCAACCCCTTGTGTTGGGATATATTGTTGCGGGTATATTGGCCGGTCCCTATGTCTCCATTGTTCCTGTTTCAGTGAAAGATACCGCCAACATTCAAATTTGGGCAGAAATAGGGGTGATATTTTTACTGTTTGCGTTGGGACTTGACTTTAGTTTCAAAAAACTGGTTTCTGTTGGAAAAACCGCCTTTATCACCGCATCCGTCATCGTTATTGGCATGATGAGTGTCGGTTTTATCACCGGCATTTTGCTGGGTTGGGATACCCTGAACAGCTTGTTTTTGGG
>CAYYJF010000009.1:0-38514 GCA_964472175.1 uncultured Bacteroidales bacterium
ACAAGCAAAAGCAGCATAGACATCGTCGATGAGATCGTTGGGCAAAAACGCCTATTTGACTGATGAAACATTTTTGAAATCACATTATTTTACTTATTTTTGCAGTCCCAATTGTAAAAAGCGTCTGTGGTGTAATTGGTAGCCACGCCAGACTTAGGATCTGGTGCCGCGAGGCGTGGGGGTTCGAGTCCCTTCAGACGCACAATAAATTGACCTTTGAACTCCAACTTCTTGAACGCTCTCGGTTTTTGAAGTTTGGAGTTTTTTAATTTCATGATCATGAAACACACCCTCAGTCTCGTTCTCAGTTTGATTTTATTGTTCAATGTTTCCATTGAGCCCATTTCAGCCAAACAAAAAAAGGCCACGACCAACACTTGGACAGGCACCTGGGCTACTGCAGCACAACCGGTCGACCGACCCAACATGCCCCCCCAACCAGGGTTATCCAACAACACCTTCAGACAAATCATCCGTGTTTCCATTGGTGGTGAAAAGGTTCGTTTACAATTATCCAACCTCTTCAGCAATAACCCGACCACCATCAAATCCATTGCCATTGCAAATGCTCTGGAAGGAAGCGCTATCGATAAAAAATCGAGCAAAACGCTCACCTTCAATGGCAAAAAAAGCGTCACACTGGCTCCTAATTCCGAAACCAAATCCGATCCGCTGTCATTCAAACTGAAACCCGGATCCAGATTGGCCATTACCGTTTGTTATGGAGAAGTTTCTGCAGACATCACCGGACATCCGGCCTCAAGAACCACCTCCTATTTGGTTGCGGGAAACAAATCCGTGACGCCCGATTTTTCAAACGCCGTGAAAGCCGACCGTTGGTACACCATCAACCGACTGGACGTCCTTTCTGACGAAACCGCAGGTGCCATCGTGGTCCTGGGCAACTCGATTGCCGATGGAAGGGGTTCAGGCATCAACAAACAAAACAGATGGCCGGATGTTCTATCCGAAAGATTGTTGCAAAATCCTTCCACCACCAAAAGGGGCGTATTGAATGTCAGCATTGGCGGAAGCAGCGCACTTTCAGGAAGCAAAGGATTGTCCGGCATGGACAGACTCGAAAGGGATGTGTTTACCCAAAGCAATGTCAAATGGCTCATTGTGACCATTGGCGTCAATGATCTTGGCGGAACCAGAAGCGCAGAACGTGCCGATGCAGTAGCCGACCGCCTCATCGATTTCTACCAACAAGTCATTGAAAAAGCCCATGCCAAGGGCATCAAAGTTTATGGCGCACCCATTCTGCCCTTTGGAAAGTCCTCTTACGATGCGGCATACCGCCAACCAGCCTGGGAAAAAATCAATCAATGGATACGCACTTCCGGCAAATTCGATGCTGTCATCGATTTTGAACCAAAAATGCGAAACCCTGAAATTCCAAATTCCCTACTGCCTAATTTACACGACAACGACTACCTGCATCCCAACCAAGCCGGGTACCGCATTATGGGAGAAACACCAGATGTAAAATTGTTCGAATAAGTCTTACAGGTTCATCGAATTCAATTCGGCCAAAGACAACTGAAATTCGCGTTCTGCTTGCAATGCCATATCTACGGCATTGCAATACAGCATGTTTTCTTCTATGTATTCCAACAAAGAAATTTCACCGGCACTTAACGCTTTTTGAATCAGCTCCAATTGGTTGTTTTGCTTGATTGAGAAACGATAGGTCGCAGCCACCGACTGCAATCCCAACGTTTTATCAAACATCATTTTCAATTCACCACGCAGTTGATTGAGACTTTCCTGGCGCCTGAGTTCAGCCAGTTTCAAGTCGGATCTGGACTTTTTCAACCTGTTTTTATTGTCCCAAACAGGAAAAGAAACACCCATTGTCACCCCTCTTGATTGTGCGCCAATCACCGTTTCGCTGATGTATCCGGCCGAAATGGTTGGTAAATTTTGAGCTTTATCTACCGACAATTGTTTTTTCCCAACTTCCACTTCCTGATTGATATATGCAATGAGGGGATGTTTTTGTATCACCATTTCATACCAGGTTTCAAAGTCAGACATCAGTTTGTACATGGGAAATTCGTCCGCTTCCACAACAACAGGCGCCCCCCCGTTGAGCATCATCAGTTTATTCAAACAAGCTTGCCTTTCAACTTCCAATGCCTTCAATGCACCTTCCATCGAAGCCATCGACAATTGAATATTATTGAGTTCCATTTGTGTACTGACACCTTCATCCAATTTTGATTGGTAGGCCTCAAACAACATTTTGGATTTTTCAAACATTTCTTTCCTTACCCGTAGCATCGCATTGAAAGAAACCATTTCCAAACAGCATTTTTTGGCTTCGAGCAACACCTGAATGCGTTGATTTTTATACCAAAAATCCAGAGCCTCATTTTTAGCTTCTGACAAACGACCTTTCATTCCGAACAAAGTGGGGACATCAAACGCTTGCTGAATGCTCCATTCCAAACGGTTTCCAACAGGTTTTGGACTTCCCCACAAATAATCCAGATTGACCTCAGGATCGGACAAAACCTTGCCCAGATTGTTCTCATTTTTATGCGACTCCACTGTCGATTTGAGGACAGACAATGTCGGATTGTTTTTCTCTATTTCACTCAATATCGATTGAATGCCCATTTGGGCAGACAAAGAATGTATCATTGAAAACCACGACAGACATAAGAGGATGGCATACTTCTTATTTATTTTATTCATTGCGCCTTTTTTTAAACTGTAAATATAATAAAGGAAGTACATATCCATTTAATAGGGTGGAAGAAAACAATCCACCCAAAATCACCTTGGCCATCGGACTTTGAATTTCATTGCCTGGAAGACTACCCCCAACGGCCAGCGGAATGAGTGCCAATGCTGCACATAAGGCCGTCATCAGGATGGGATTCAATCGGTCTAAAGATCCGCTCACAACCAATTCCCGAAAATCCATTCCGGATTGCTCAAGATCATGATAGCGTGTCATCAACAACAAGCCATTTCTTGTGGCGATACCAAAGAGGGAAATAAAACCGATCACGGAAGGAATGCTGATGACGCCTCCGGTGAACAATACGGCAAAAATGCCCCCGATCAAAGCCAAAGGCAAATTGAGCAAAACCAACAGTGAAAGTCCGGCACTTTTAAACTGAAAATATAACAGCATGAATATGAGCATCATAGAACCAAGTGACGCGTAAAGTAAGGTTCTGGAAGCAGATGCTTCATTCTCAAATTGTCCACTGAACTCCACCTGATAGCCCTCAGGAAGGTGGATATTCTTTTCAATCAAGGCTTGCATGTCCTGAACCGTCCGCCGCATATCTCGGCCCTCCACATTGGCCGAAACCACCACCTTACGCATGATATTTTCTCTGCCAATGGCATTTGGTCCCAGCACCGATTTGATTTCAGCCAAATCACCCAAAGGAATCAGTTGGTTGTCCACTTCCACATACATGGCTTTCAACTGCTCGATACTTTCCGGAATGGCATCGTTCATTTTCAGGGTCACATCGTAGGTTTGATTGCCTTCAAACACCTGAGAAACGACTTCCCCCATCAACAAAGCTCCCAACATGCGCGAGAATTCCGGCACTGACATCCCATACTGAACCAACACTTCCCGTTTTGGAATGATTCTCAACTGTGGTCGTTCCACCTGCTGTTCCACATTCAAATCGACCAACCCCGGCACATCTGCCACCGTGGTTTTGATTTCTTGGCCCATCTGATACAAGGCATTCAAATCCTGACCAAATATTTTGATGACCACATTGGCTCTGGTTCCGGACAACATGGCATCAATCCGATGAGAAATGGGTTGACCAATTTCCAGAAAAATACCGGGAACGGCTTCCATCTTTTGACGGATATCGGCCACCATCTCGGCTTTGGTCCTGTCTTTCAATGAAAAAGGGACTTCCAGCTCTGAAACGTTCGACCCCAAGGCATGTTCATCCAATTCGGCCCTCCCCGTTTTCCTGGCAACGTGTTTGACTTCAGGAACGCTGAGCAAAACTTGCTCTGACAACCGACCAATTTTATCGGATTCTTCCAGGGAAACCCCGGGCATGGTTGAGACATTGATGGTCAACGATCCTTCATTAAAAGGAGGCAAAAAGCTTCTCCCTAAAAAGGGCAACGTGATGCAAGCCAAAACAAACAGGAGCGCGGTTCCGGAAAAAACAAGTTTCTGATGTTGAATCGCCCAACGCAACGATTGCTGATACCAAGCACCCAAAGTTCTGGAAACCAAGGGTTCTTTCCATTGGAGAAAGGCCTCTTTTTTGGTCGGAAGAAAACTGCACAAGACCGGCGTGATGGTCAAAGCCACCAGGGTGGAGGCAAACAGTGAAACCAAAAAAGCGATGCCAAGTGGAAACAACATTTTCCCTTCCATACCTGTGAGAAAAAACAAGGGTAAAAAGCTTGCACACACAATCAAGGTCGAGTTCAAAATGGGCAATCGAACCTCTTTCGACGCTTCATAAATCACCGTCAGCTTCTTTTTTTGCTTTTCTAACGGTTTTAATGCATTCTTTCTCAATCGTTTGAACACATTTTCCACATCCACGACGGCATCATCCACCAACGAACCAACGGCAATGGCCATGCCACCCAAACTCATGGTATTGATGGTCATACCCAGCCAATCTAAAGTCAGCAAGGCACACAAAAGTGAGATTGGAATAGAGATCAACGAAATTAAAGTCGTTCTGACATGCATCAAAAACAGGAACAAAATCACGACCACAAACAATCCGCCTTCAAACAACGCTTTCTGTACATTGTCAATCGATTTCTGAATAAAATCTGCCTGCCTGAACAATGCTTTGTGTATCGTCACCGATGCAGGAAGGGTTTTCTCCAATTCTTCTAAAGTATTATCCAGATTTTCAGTGAGTTGAAGGGTATTTGTCGCCGGTTGCTTGGTGATGGTGAGCAAGACAGAAGGTTTTCCGTCCACAGAAGCCATCCCCATTTTAGGCGTTTTGGCAGCCATCTGTATCGTGGCAATTTGATGGAGCAACACCTGTTCGCCCGAAGCATTTTTCACAACGGTATTTCCCAACACCGCCACATCACTGCTGGAAACAATGCCACGAACCGTATATTCATTGCCATGCATGGCAACGATACCCGCAGAAGCATTTTGGTTCAACCCCTGTACAGCCTGTGAAACAGCATTATACCCGACAGCATAATGCTGCATTTTTTCAGGATGCAGTACAATCTGATATTCCTTCATTGCTCCACCCACCACTGTGATTTGAGAAACCCCGGCAACAGTGAGCAGCTTGGGTCTGACTTTCCAATCGGCCAAAGTTCTCAAATCCTGCATTGAAAGGCTGTCTGAGGACAGTCCGACAATCATGGTTTCACCCAAAATGGATGACTGAGGTCCAAGTACAGGTCGGCCAACATGATTTGGAAGCAATTCCTGAATCCGGTCCAGCTTCTCCGACACCACCTGCCTGTCTTTGTAAATATCTGTATTCCAATCAAATTCAACCCATACGATGGAAAAACCCATCACAGAACTTGAACGCACTTTTCGCACATCCGTTGCCCCGTTCAAGGCCGATTCAATGGGAAAGGTCACCAACTGTTCCACCTCTTCTGCTGCCATGCCTTTGGCTTCAGTCATGACAGTCACGGTAGGCGCATTCAAATCGGGAAATACATCCACATCCATTTGCTCCACTTTGAGCAAACCTCCTACCATCAAAATGGCAGCAAGCATCAACACAACCATCCTGTTGTTTAATGCAAATCGAATGATACGACTCAACATACGGATTGCTTAATGGTTGTGGTTGTGACCTTCAGGTAAACTGGTCGAGGTTGAAGCCATATGCAACAAAACAGCGCCCGTATGAACCACCTCGCTTCCGGCCACCAAGCCAGACAAGATTTCCGTTCTAAGTCCGTCTGTTTCACCCAATTTGACAGGAATCTTTTTAAAAACGCCATCGGAGATGCGCGTCATGACAAAGTACGTTCCTTGCGCTTCAAGTATGGAAGCATTGGGCACACTGATGACATTTTTTCTTTCCTGGGCCAGTAAATAAACTTCGGCAAATTGATTCGGATACAAACCATCCCTTGCCTCGAGCTCGAAATAAACCGGCACAAACGATTTGCCGCTGGTCATTTGACCCAACGACAACAAGCGACCTTTAAAAGTAGAGAGCGACACGGCTGAATCCCAACCTGAGGGCTTGATATTGGCCATTTGGATGGCAGTCAATTTTTGAGACATGTCCACCGGCACAAGCACTTTCAAAAGCAATTTATCCGGCGCATATACCTGCGCAATTTTTTGTCCCACAGAGACATACGACCCATTTTCCACATTTAGGGATACCAGGATTCCAGCCTTTGGCGCAAAAACCCTGGCCGACCCACTTCCCCGTTGGTTACCCAAAGCCAATTTAGCTTGTTCATACTGTTGCTTGGCTGCATCGAATTCCTTTTTCGAAACAATTTGCTGCTCCACGAGTTTGGAAACTCTTTGGTAGTTTTTTTCCGCCGTTTCATAGACCAAAACGGCTTGATCCACCGGATCTCCGGCCAAAAGCGTTTTGGCTGATATTTCTGCCAACAGCTCGCCCATTTGTACTTTTTTTCCTTCTGAAAAACCTTGTTTGAAAGCAATCAAGCCATTGGAAACGGCCACAACATCCATCTGACTTTGAGGCTGCATCGACAATGCACCTCCGGCCTTTATGATCCGATGAAAATAGGATGGTTGGACTGTCTCAGTTCCAATGTTCAACAAAGACAATTGTGCCGCACTCAGATGAATGTCATCCGATTCATGTGCTTTCTCCTGCACTTGTTCCTTTTCATGTTCCGCATGTCCGGTACAACCGATCAATAAGACCGGCAGCAATACTTTATATATAATATTTTTTATCATAACTTTATTTTCATATAAATCGCCCAAAATGAATGGTACTGGAAATTTCATTCAGTCACTTTTGTGATGCTGAAATCATCAAAAAATCTTATGAAAATAAAGCAGGAGGTGCACGGAAACCCAGCTGACCCAGCCCGGTTTCCCCACATAACGGAAGTTTTAATTCGCTAAATGCGACAAGCTTATACGCATTTGATACCAAATGATTGTGAAGCAAAAATAGATCGTCGTAGAAATCTGGATAGAAAAGAATTTGCGGAAGCCCAACAGAAGCACGTGCGTTGTCTGAAAAATCGAGTTCCAAAGTACGTGACACGAACTTGGTGTCAGCCGCGCAATTGTTATCGCTTGAAGTATCGTTGGACTTGGTTTCGTGATCGTGTTCATGCAATTCAACACAGACCAATCCTTCTTCATGATGATGTGGTACGGTCGGTACGACCAACAACATCATGACAGAAAAAACGACAGGTATGAATGATAGAATACGTTTCAACTTTCCAATGAATCAAAAAATAAATTACAAGGAATACTTTTTGCAGAAATTCCAGATTTCGCTGCTGGTATGCACGCCATTGGCTTCATCCGTGGAATACCAATGCCCTTTACCTGCGAGTTTAAGCAACATCACTTCTACCTTTCCCACACCTGCCGACCACAGCGTTTTTTCGGCAATGGAATTGGTTTTCGTGGATGGATAAGGTTTCGTCACAACAGGCGAAGGATTGCATTGATTGAATTTGACCCACAAATCCAAATACGCGGGCAAACCCGGATATCGCACCACATCGTCGGCATCACCGTGCGTATGAATGATGGGCACCGGACGTGTACTGTTAACAGAGGTGTTTCCGCGCATCATAAACCCGGAAACAGGAGCAAAAGCTGCAATTTTATCGGCCATTTTCGTGGCTGCATAATACGTCATCATGCCACCCATTGAAAAACCGGACAAATACACCCTTTTGCGGTCGATGCCAAATTTTAGAGCCATTTGGTCGATGATGGCCTGAATAAAGTCCAAATCGGTATTTCCGGAAATATCCCATCTTTTTGCAATGCCATTGGGATAGACCACCACAAACTTGGCCGTATCGGAGACTGATTCCCACAAGGCTTTGCTTTGCTGATAAGGCGCATCCTGATTCATGCCATGCATGGAAATGATCAACGGACGGTTTTTAGGAAGATCTTTGGGTGCATACACAATCATGGAACGCATCACATTTCCAACCCGAATGCTGTCCATTGCCTGAACCATAGGGTTGGCAAATAACAGACCCAAAACTAAAAGCAGCAATATCTTTTTCATACGTTTATTTCATTAAACCCGACATGGTTATCATATCGGGCATAAAATTATAAAAAAAGCAGGAATGAACCTGCTTATTTTTTGTTAACGTACAATCTGAATCGAAATCGGAGTGTGGTTGGATAAATTGTCATTGACAGGACAACGGGACTCAACCTCTTCCAGCCATTGATTGACCAACTCTTCTGGAGCATCCGTTTCCGGAAAAATTTGAACCTCAATGTGTTTAAATCCGGCTCTATCTTCCGAAGGCTTTCCGAATAATTTATCCGGATTCAAATTGCCACTCACCTGAATGCGCAGCTTATTCAGCTTCAGATTCAATTCCCTGGCCACCAAATGCGCCATGACATTCAAACAGCCTGCATAACTCGCCAACAAATATTCTACAGGGTTTGCGCCCAAATCTTCACCTCCCAGCGTAGGGGGTTCATCTACAACAATGCTAAATTGCCTTGCGTTTGCCGAAACACGGGTTGGTGTTTCCGATTTCGCATCTACCTTAAAAACCAAATCTGCCATAATCGTGTATTTTTGTATTCATTTTGATGGTACAAATATCGGCTTTTGCCCCCCCCGGAAACATACCCTTGAGAGGGTAATTTTTTGGGAACCAATTCATCGGAATCCTGCAGGCAATCATTATCTTTACTTCTTCAAAATAACAAACAACGTCCCGTTTCCCATGAAAAAACACGCATTCCTTCCTGCAATCATTCTGGCATTCATCCCATGCTTCGTGCAACAAATATCGGCCATAGACTTCAACAAAGCGACCCCAGTCAAACTGGCAGGAGGCATGAAATTCACCGAAGGTCCGGCTTGGCATCCAAATGGATACCTGATATTCAGCGACATCGATGGCAACGTCATTTACTCCTGGAGCGAAAAATCGGGCCTGGATACCCTGGCGTACCCTGCAGGGAATTCCAACGGCTTGTTGTATGCAAGAAAATATCCCTTCCTTGTTTGTCAACAAGGTGCCAGGGCCATTTCCAAAATGGATGAAAAAGGCCGCATCACCAAAATGGTAGATCAATTCAGGGGCAAAAAATTCAATAGCCCAAACGACCTGCTTTTGGATAAAAAAGGCAACCTTTATTTCACCGATCCCGACTTCGGATTCAATGCCAAATCGCGCGAACTGCCATTTCAAGGGTTTTACATGCTCCCATCCGGTAAAAAGGAAGCCGTTCTGCTTGACAGCACCCTAAACTGGCCCAACGGACTCACCTGCTCCAAAGACGGAAAATTTATTTTTTTGTGTGAAAGCAAAACCAACATCATATATCGGTATCCATGCAATAAATCCGGATTGGTCGGACAAAAAACACCATTCATAAACGTTCAGGGCAACGGCCTGATCGATGGCATCACCACCGACAACAAAGGCAACCTATACGTCGCATTCAATCGCGGCGGCATTCAAATATTCGGCCCAACCGGCAGCAAATTGGGACAAATCCAATTCCCCGCAGGTGAAGACGTCCGCAACCTCTGCTTTGGCGGAAAAAACAACCAAACCCTCTACGTCACCGCCGGAAAATCACTCTACAAAATTGAATGACAGAAAATACTGACTTTATTCAATATAAGGTCTGTTTGATAACAGCATTCACTTTACGGTATAATACTTCAGAATCAACTTCAGTGACAAAAATATTATAATAATATTATAATTTAATTTTTGCATATATGAATTATATGCCTCTATTTTGTAATTGAAGTATGGATCCTTTAGTAATTGATGGCACATCCAATGACAATATTCCAGATGAAATAAAAATTCCTGCAAGAACAATATTTCAAGAAGAACTCATGAATTTATTTCCATAAAGAATCATTCAAATGACAGCTTCTGATATTTGTTTGAAAATAGTGGGGTACACTATACTTTTTGTCTTGATATCATTCATGTAATCGTCAAATCGTTTAGGTTTACCTTCGAAATAGCTTTCAATCTCAGATATAGATTGAAGGATGTCGTAAAGCCAGGTTTGAATATCGCTATCCATAAATCAATTGTTTGGAAGTGTCAATCGATTTTCTGAAGTAAGGATTCTTAATTGCCTTTTCTTCAAGCAAATCAACATCATTAAAATCGACAATCAAGTCGACATCACTATCACTTTTAAATCGATCCGTAATCACCGATCCAAAAGCAAATAGCCTTCTAACCTTGTACTTCAGGCACAAGCTTTTAATTGAGTCAATATTTTGTTCAATGATGTTCATATCGAAAACAAATATAATACATTTTTAATGGACGTCAACAGAGCCACGTATACACTTAAATTAATATGATTCAGCCCGTTCAGACAGTACAACATGAAACGTGTCTAAACTTTTCTTTGTCAATCCCCGATGATTTCAGGCCATCCATTGACCCACCTTAGTTTCTCAATGCGCAGTTTGGAAACGCCATTGTTGTGCGCATCGTAAGCGTGGAACACCAGGTAGTCGTTTCCATCGGCACTGGCAATTCCGTTGTGTCCAACGCCATACCAATCCTTATCTCCGGCCAGCAAAATAGTGCCACCGCCATGCGCCAGAGGCCTGTTTTCCTTGTCCTTGTACGGACCCTGAAGTTTTTTTGACCGACCAATAATCATTTTGTAGGTACTTTTCTCCCCCTTGCAGCAATAATCGATGGAGGCAAAAAGATAATAATACTTCCCTTTCCTGATCACAAACGGAGCCTCAATGGCATTGCCCCCCGCATCCTTCGGGTTGTTGTCCACTGCCGGAAGGTTTTCTTTCATCCTGGGGTCTTTCTTGCGACTGGCAATGGTAGGGATCTGATTCACATCTTCAGCAACACTTTTCCCGTCATTGCTCAGCTTGACCAGTTTTAACCCATCCCAGAAAGAACCAAACGACAAATACGGAGTGCCATCTTTATCCAGAATAAAATTCGGATCGATGGCATTCCAGTTGGTCACTCCGGGAAACGACTGAATGACTTTACCATGATCAACCCATTGGTAGGCCGGGTCGGCAGGATTTAGCGTTTTGTTCGTTGCCAAACCAATGCAGGACGTATTTTTGCCAAAAGCCGACACCGAATAATACAAATAATACTCCCCCCGATAAAAACTGATATCGGGAGCCCAAATGTGCCCCTTAAATGCAGGAATAGCCTCTACCGCCCACTTCGGAGGCGCATTAAAAACAGGTGCTTCAAATTTCCAATCCCTGAGATTGGTTGACGACAGGACAGAAATACCGTTACCGGTACAAAAAATATAGTACGTGCTGTCCTGTTTGATCATCACCGGATCGTGAACCACCGTTTCTTTAATGGGCACCACCCCTCCAAACCTCATGCGCTGCGCAACAACAGGAAGCAAAATAAACAGGACCAAAACCGCAGCAATTATTTTTTTCATCTGTACATCGTTTTCATGTGTATGGGCAAAGGTTACTTAAATTGTTTCTTTTTCAAAATAAGACTAATCACTTTTTTATCCTTGTTCTCTATTGTAAAATTTCATCATCCGTTTATGACCGTTGGCGCAGGAAGTACCTGACCGATGGGGTGATGGGATTGAAGGATGCCCACACAGGAAATTTTTATTTAAAAGTCTGCATATACTGGTCAGCAGTCATCACTGGAATTTTAGATTTCCGAAAATCTTTTAGATTCCTGGTGACAATTGCGTCAAGACCATTCTCCACTGCAGTGTAGTATTGCAATCCATCCTCAAAGTCCTTAAAATCACTATCATTTAGTGCAAGTTCGACTATCTTATCATCGAGACTTAACACTTGTACAATCAACTTGAGTTTACGCAGTATTTGTTTAGCTTCGTCAGACTTTTTCGATTGTAATAAGATGTAATTTGTAGTTGCAATTGACAATGCCGATACACTTATTTGAATTTCATTCTTGTCAGCCAAGGTGAATATTCTTGCTGCCTCTGAATAGAAGGGTTGTCTTTCAGAAAGCAAGTCGATTATGATGTTCGTATCTAGAAGTAGCTTTTTCATTTGTACTTCTCTGTTAAGGACTTTGCATAATCTTTTTTATAGTCATAATCTGGATTAAGACGAATCACGCCACTTAAGCTCTTAACAAGAGGGGTTATATCAACTGATACTGCGGATTTATCATCCGTAACTGAGTCTAGGTATGATTCAATCATCTTGGATAGACTTATATCATGACGATGTGCGTATTCCTTTGCGCGATCAATCACACTTTTATTTAATCTGAGGGTTAATTTCGTTTCCATATTTATACATTTACGTACAAATATAAATATTTTATACGGCAAATGCAAGGTGGCGCTTTTTTCTTCTTGTTGCTAACAACCTTCTAAACGCATTCCACTAAATTATCCCACCAAAGTTTTATCCACTAATTTTTCGCTATGTGCGCTGCTGCCAGGAGAGCAACATTTGGATTAAGTTGTACACAGGAAATCTTTACAATCATTTTTTTTGAGTCTATGCTTTTATTTTTTTTTCTTTCAACTACTTTAATGCTAGCCTCTGTAGGTAAATTTTCAGGCATCGTACCACCTAATTCTTTAATGGTTTGACGAACTTTTTGACCTACCTCAAAATGAATTTGATTGGCTTTTTGTTTTCCATTAATATGCTCTCTCCTTAGTTTATCTTCCGTTTGTGTTGCACGAAAAAGGTTTGCTGCTAATTCCGTACTTCCCATGTGGTCAAGTATATTTTGAGATTTCTTTAACCCTTTTTTGGTCTGAATTTCCTTTGCACCTAATCCATTATAAAGCCCCATGTATCCATGATTTTGGAAAACTGCGTATTCCCATGGTTCAATAACCCCGGCATTTTTTGCTGCATCTGCCAATTTTTTATTGTGCAAAGCCATTTCTTTTCTCAAAAATATTCGCTTTTCTTCTTCGTTTTGGATTTCACCAAAATGAGACTCCAACACTTCTTGCTTACGCGTTTGAAAAGCAAAATAAGTTTGTCCCACAGCAACAACTTCTTTTGAAGGGTCAGCATTTTGTATGATTAAATAACAAGCATATCTTGAAAGGTGAATATCTCCTATATCTCTTTTTGCTCCGGAACCAATTTCGACCATTTTCTCCACTCGGGGAAAATGGTCATCTGGTTCTTGTCCAGAGTTTTTGCATGATAGCTTTGCCTTCTCAATTACATTTATAAATTTATCCCATTTTATATAATCTAAAACTGAGAATAACTCTCTGGCACTCCAATACTCCTGACCAATGCTATTCAAGTGTTTTATATCTTCAAATATTGTTATGTTATTCATGATTATATTTTTTATGCAATTTAATAAAATAGTTAACAACGTTGGTTTGATTTACTTGCGCAAAAAAATCGCAATCCACTTTTTATCCCACCAAAGTTAAATTACTTAAACCGATATGCAAAGAGAAAACTATTTTATTGACTATATGCATTTTTCAGTGTTCCTATAAGTGAAACAAATCCGTTGAATGACAGTGAATAATTCAGGCACGAGAGTTGTTGAAAAGAGCCACGAGAGTTGCTGAATTTAGCTTATAGAATTTCCCGATCCACGCACGAAAGATTGAACGTTGTCTTTCACAAGGCTTTTTGGCAAATTGCAGCTTTAAATACCGTTTCTAGCAACGTTTTATCCCCGATGTTGTCGGGCAATACGTTGCTGCCCGGAGAAGTGAATCCATCTGCCCAAAGACGCCTCGACAGACCGGCGCAGTCAGTGCAAAGAGGCCGGCCCCCTTTTCTGTGACGGCTCGAAGAGACTAACAGAAAAAGCCGGCGTCGAAGTGCTGACAAACCGGGATTAGGGCAAATGAGGGGAGATGGATTCACGCTTCCCCCAAAAACACACTCACCCCAAAAACGTCCCAAAACGTCCCAAAAAACAAAAAAAGCCATCCGAAAATCACTTTTCAGACAGCTTTGTAAGAGCGGAAAACGGGACTCGAACCCGCGACCCTCAGCTTGGGAAGCTGATGCTCTACCAACTGAGCTATTTCCGCGAAAAAAATGTGGCGCAAAGTTAAACATATTTTTGAAAAACAACTCCATTTAAAATTCTTTATCCCTATATTTGGAAAAGACTCTTTCACACCATTGTAATGTGTTTGTAATAGATTTTATCAACCTTTGTCCCAAATTATTACAAAAAGAAAACGGTTCAAAATGGTACAAAAAGTAGAAGCCGAAATGGAAAGGCTCAAAAAGGAAGTGATTGATATGTGGACTTTGGTTTACAATCAATTACAACGCTCCGGAGAAGCCGTATTAACATTGGATAAAGATTTGGCCAAGCAAGTGATTATGCGCGAAAGAAGGGTCAACGCTTTTGAGTTAAAGGTGGACAGTGATGTGGAAGACATCATTGCACTATACAACCCCGTCGCCGTACATTTGCGATTCACCCTGGCCATTTTAAAAATCAATTCAAACCTCGAGAGAATTGGTGACTTTGCAGAGGGCATCGCACGATTTGTATTGGATTTCAAAGGCCCGGCGCTCGATCCTGAGCTTGTCAAAGAATTGAGACTTTCCACCATGATCGATCAAGTAAAAGGCATGCTACAAACTTTGTTTGAAGCCATGGAAAGAGAAAACGCCGACACCGCTGTTCGCGTTTTTGAAATGGATAAAACGGTTGACGAAATCAACCAGCATGCCAGCTCTATATTGCACAAATACATTCTTAAAAGCCCGGAAACGAATACGCTGGACGCACTTCAGCTAATTGGCATTTTCAGAAAACTGGAACGCATCGGTGACCACTGCACAAACATGGCCGAAGAAATTGTCTTTTATTTAGACGCCAAAATACTCAAACATGGAGGTAAAACAAGCGAATTATAAAATGCACACTACCCGCATTCTAGTGGTTGATGACGAAGAAGATCTGTGCGAAATACTCCAGTTTAACCTGGAAAGCGAAGGATACCATGTAGATGTCGCCTATTCTGCCGAAGAAGCCTTGGAAAAAGACCTGGTTTCCTACCATTTATTGATGTTGGATGTCATGATGGCCGGAATATCCGGATTTAAATTGGCCGGAATCATACGTAAAAATGAACGTACATCGAGTGTTCCCATCATTTTCATCACAGCCAAAGACACCGAAAACGATTTGCTTACAGGCTTCAATATTGGTGCCGACGATTACATTTCCAAACCATTTTCCATTCGGGAAGTGTTGGTACGAGTCAAAGCGGTATTAAGAAGATCCAACAACAAAGAAGATGCCACGAATGAGCAATTGCTCACCTTTGACGAACTGACCATCGACCCCAACAGAAAGAAAGTGTATTTATCGGAGGAACCAGTCGAATTAACCAAAAAGGAACTTGAAATGCTCCTACTGTTGGCTTCTCACCCGGGTCGCGTTTTTTCAAGAGACGATATTTTATCCTCAGTTTGGTCTGATGATGTATACGTCCTGGATAGAACCATCGATGTGAATATTACCCGACTACGCAAAAAACTGGGAAATTTCGGCAAGCACATCGTTACCCGATTGGGTTACGGCTACTGTTTTGATTATAAATAACAAGACATGGAAAAAAACATTCAAAAACCGATTTTCACCTTTCACAGAAAACTATTTCTTCAAATATTGGCCTTGTTCCTCTTATTTGTTTTGCTCATTGGATACCACCAATACCAACGGGAAAAAAAATTCAAAATCGGGCTTTTGTCCGAACAACTGCAGGAATACAACAACCAAATTTACGAAATGATTGAAAGCAATGGACTGTCTGACAGCACCATCAAAAAGGTTGTCCGGTTTTTAAATGTAGACGGATTGCGGATCACCATCATTGGCTTCAACGGAGATGTGATGTATGATTCGGAAGCCACAAACTTGGGCAACCATTTGGACAGACCTGAGATAAAAAATGCATTGACATACGGACAAGGAATTTCTGTGAGAAGGCTATCCGAAACTACAGGAAAATCATTCTTTTATGCGGCCACACAATTTGAAAAATACATTGTTCGAAGTTCAAGACCATACAATTCGAGTCTGGACAACCAGCTCAAGGCCAATCTCAGTTTCATTCTTTTCACGCTGGTTTCTATGCTTGTTATTCTTTTACTGTTATATCAGTCGACCAAAAGGATGGGAAAAACGATAGCACAACTGCGCGATTTCGCTGAATCAGCCGACAAAAACGAACCCCTGGATGTATCCCAGGAATTTCCAAAAAATGAATTGGGCGAAATATCCAACCATATTGTAGGATTGTTTCACCGCCTTCGGATGACGAAAGACGAATTGATGAAAGAACGTGAAAAACTGATCAGCCACCTGCAAACGGCCAGAGAAGGCTTGGCAGTGTTCACGCCCGACAAACATGAAATCATTGCCAACAACCTCTTCATACAGTACCTCAACTTGATGTCCGATGTACCGGCACATTCTGCCAGTGCCATTTTCAAAATTTCTGAGTTGACAGCATTGACCAAGAATTTGGATGAAGTACTCCACATCACCCAACCCGTGCCCTTTTTACAACATCAAAGCCTACAGTTGGAAAAAAACGGACACATTTTTCAGATTCAATTCAATATTTTCCAAGATAAAAGTTTTGAAATCAGCATCAACGATGTCACCATGTCGGAAGAAGAAAGCCGATTGAAACGCCAACTCACGCAAAACATCGCACACGAATTAAAAACACCCATCAGCAGCATTCAAGGTTATATGGAGACCATATTGTCCAACCCTGAATTGCCCAAAGAAAAACTTCAGACTTTTATAGAACGATCCTTTATTCAAAGCAAGCGATTGGGTGAATTGTTGCGAGACATTTCAACCCTTTCTCGAATGGATGAAGCGCCCAACTTGATAGAAAAAGAGTCGCTCAATATTTATAAACTCATCGAGCAGATCCAGCATGAAACCGAGGCTGAAATGGCAGCCAAGAACATCCGTTTCAACTGTCAGGTCGACCCCGATTTGATGATCAACGGCAACGCATCACTGTTGTATTCCGTATTCAGAAATCTGATAGACAATGCATTATCTTATGCAGGTGAAAACATTGAGATCGGAATCAATACCTTCAGAAACGACCCGGAACGTTGTTATTTCAACTTTTACGATACCGGTGTTGGCGTACCTGAAGAGCATCTAAACCGTATATTTGAACGGTTTTACCGCATCGACAAAGGACGGACGCGAAAATTGGGAGGCACGGGTTTGGGTTTGGCCATTGTAAAAAATGCCATTTTGCTGCACGGAGGCACCATTTCAGCGAAAAACCGCATCGGTGGGGGATTGGAAATTGTATTTTCTTTTCAGAAATAGGCTACATCAAACATTCCATCGAGAAAATAACAATATTTAACTTCTGAAGTTCTTATTTAAACTAAGAACTTAATTGAAACATCGAATGAACACGATATCTTTGCGGCATTCTTAATTGAACGACGCAATAAAATGAAGAAATACATAGCCCTTTGCTTATTTTTTATTACGCTGACACTTTCAGCTGCAGAAACAAGTTCCATCAAACCTTTCATCACCGGTCAGGTATTTAATGAAAACGATAAAAAAAGCCTCCCTTACGTCACCTTAACCATCATAGAAGATACAAACAAGGTCGTTAAAAGATTCAGCAGCGATGCTTCAGGAAAATTTAAAATAAGCCTGCCCGACAACAAGCCCTACTTATTGCTTATTGCCAGCATTGGCTACCAAACCCAGAAAAAAAATATTCAAACAAATCAGGACTTGAATCTGGGTGACATCTACTTGTCACAAGGCATCCTGATGAAGGGAGTTTCTGTTGAAGCGGAAAAGCAATTGGTGAAAGTCGATCCGGACAAAATCACCTACAGTGTAGAAAGTGACCCGGATTCAAAAACCAGCAATGGCTTGGAAATCTTAAAGAAAGTACCCCTCTTGGATGTAGATGGTGAAGACAATGTCTCACTCAACGGCCAAAGCAATTTTAAAGTATTGGTCAATGGAAAGTCATCTTCCATGATGTCTAAGAATTTTAAGGACGTCATTAAAAGTCTGCCGGCAAATTCTATCAAGGACATTGAAGTCATTACCAACCCTTCAACCAAATACGAAGCGGAAGGTGTGGGTGGTATCATCAACATCATCACACACAAAAAAACTTTAAATGGGTATAATGGCAGTGTGAGTGCAGGCATGGACAATTGGGGCAGTATGAATGGGAGTCTCTATCTGGCAACCAAAATCAACAAATTCGGATTTTCTGGTATGTACAGCGGCAGCCAATCCAAACGCCCCGGTACAAAATCCAATTCATACAACGAAAATTTCAACAGTGACACATATCACTATACCAGAAGTGAATCCAACTCTAATGGAACCGGCATGTCACAACAATTCTCAGGTGAAATCAGTTATGAAATTGACACCTTCAACCTGATCAGCGGTTCATTCTGGGGATACACCAGTGGATCGGACAACAACTCGCATTCCATCAACAGGATAGAAAATACGTCCAATGCGCTGACCCAGTATTTCTCAACCAGAAATGTAGGTTCATACAATTATGGCTCAGTATCAGGCAATTTGGATTACCAAAAAACGTACATGAAGCCGGACAAATCGCTGACTTTCTCCTACAAATTTGATATGATGCCTGAAAAAAACAGCAGCATCAATCGCATCGATTCCACCATCAATTATCTGAAATACAATCAGCGCAACGCCGGGACTGAATTGAGTCAGGAGCACACTTTTCAAATGGACTTTTACGACCCTGTATCCAAAATGAATCAATACGAATGGGGGCTCAAGTTTATCTACAGAGGCAATGAAACCAATTCTGAACGCTGGAGAAATGATACCCTTCGAACCGATTTAAGCAACAGATTGGTGTACGATCAATATATTTTGGGTGCATACGCTGGTTATGTTTTCAAATTGAAAAAATTGACAGCTAAGGGTGGATTCCGATTGGAACGCACTTGGAATGAGGGCCTTTCACAGTCTAATTCTTCTGTCAGATTTCTCAACAAACTCTTCAATTTGGTCCCTTATGTGAGCTTCTCGTATCAGTTTAAACCTTCACAAACACTGAGGGCATCCTACACACAAAGGCTTCAACGTCCTGGAGTATATTACTTAAATCCCTATGTTGAAAATTCCAATCCGCTTTATATCAGTTACGGAAATCCCAAGCTGGAATCAGAAATCTCACACGCTTTCGAATTGGGTTACAGCATGTACAACGCTAAATTTTCCTGGAACACCTCCTTAAGTGCCAGCTACAACAACAATTCCATTGAAAGTGTCAGCAACATTGATTCCATGGGTGTCACCAGAAGTACCTATGCCAACATTGGTTTGGATGAACGCTATCGCTGGAACAACTACGTGTCCTTCAGACAGGGAACGAAATTCAATATTTATGCCAGTCTGACCGGATCTTATTCCAAGTTTGCGTCCCACAACCAAATGAATTTACACAATGAAGGGTTTAATTTCAGCATGTACGGTGGTGCACAAATTGGTCTGTGGAAAAATGCCAACATAAGTGGGAATTTGGGCTATTATTCACCAAGCGTTTATTTGCAAGGAAAAAGCGCAGGCTATTCCTACTCAAGTCTGAGCTTCGGACAGCAATTTTTTGACAGGAAAATGCGCATATCAATCTCTGCTTCAGACCCCTTTGTTTCCAGACGTTACACCAAAGGTGAGCACCAGGGAGTGGGTTACAAAGGCAGTTATGAATATTGGTACTATAGCCGCACGGTTCGCTTAAATGTTAGCTACAATTTCGGAAAGCTTGCAACAGCTGTCAAAAAAGCCAGACGCGGCATCAGCAACGATGACGTCAAATCGGGCGGAAGTAGCAACTAAACAAACTGCTGTCGAATTATCCAAATCTCCCCGTGATATACTTTTGAGTTTGAAGGCTTTTTGGATTGGTGAAAATGGTTTTGGTTTCATCGATTTCAACCAATTCGCCCAGATAGAAAAAGGCTGTCCGGTCGCTCACACGGGCAGCTTGCTGCATGTTGTGGGTGACAATGATGATGGTGTAACGGTTTTTTAAATCGTAAATGAGCTCTTCGATTTTAGCCGTAGAAATTGGGTCCAAAGCCGAGGCCGGTTCGTCCATTAAAATAACAGATGGTTCAATGGCCAAGGCTCTGGCAATGCAAAGCCGCTGTTGCTGTCCACCAGAAAGTGCCAAGGCCGACTTTTTCAATTTATCCTTGACTTCTTCCCACAAAGCAGCTTGTTGAAGAGAATTCACGACTTTTTCTTCTAAGAGGTGTTTGTCGTTGATGCCATCTACCCGAAGCCCGTAGGCCACATTTTCAAAAATACTTTTTGGGAAAGGATTGGGTTTTTGAAATACCATGCCCACTTGCTTTCTGAGTTCATCCACATTGACCTGCTTGTCATAAACACTGATGCCGTTGACCAGCGTAATGCCTTCCGTTCTCACGCCATCAATCAAGTCGTTCATGCGGTTGAAAGAACGCAACAACGTGGACTTTCCACAACCTGAAGGGCCGATAAAAGCCGTGATGGTTTTTTCTTCAGCCTGAAAATTTATAGTTTTTAAAGCCTGAAAATCACCGTAATACAAATTGAAATCTTTGGCTTCAACTTTGAAATTTGACATACTCATTTAAGTTTGTTGTTAAAATGACGACGGGCAGCATTGGCAAGCAAATTAACGATCAAAACCAACATCACCAACACAAAAGCCGTCCCATAGGCCATCGCTCTGGATTTTTCCATATTGGTACCACTGGTCGTTAAAACATAGAGGTGATAAGGCAATGCCATGACCTGATCAAAAATACTGTTTGGCATCCGATCTACAAAATAAGTCGCCACCGTAAACAAAATTGGTGCGGTTTCTCCCGAAACACGACTGACTGACAAAATCAAACCGGTGACAATATTGGGATAACAAATGGGCAATACAACCCTGCGAATGGTTTGTAGTTTGGTGGCCCCCAAAGCATAACTGCCAATGCGCATGGAATCGTCTACCGACTTCAATGCCTCTTCTGTGGTTCGAATGATGATGGGCAACACCATCAATCCCAGGGTCAACGAACCGGCAATGATGCTGTCTCCAAAATCCAATCCATGGACAAAAAAGGCCATTCCGAATAAGCCAAAAACAATGGAGGGAACACCGGCCAGATTGTTGGTCATGGAACGCAGCATCTTTTTGAACCAACTTTCCTTCAAGTATTCATTCAGATAAATACCAGACAACACCCCTATGGGAAATGCGAACATCATGCTCCCAACCACCAAAATCATCGAGCCTACAATGGCGGGTAAAATGCCACCTTCTGTCATGCCGTTATCTGGCATTTTGGTGATAAAATCCCATGAAATCACGCCGGCACCCCGAATCATAATGAAACCCAGAATCACAAACAAGATGGCGACAACAGAAAAACTGATCAACCGGAATGCATTGAAAGCGATGAGTTGGTTCAGCCTTTTTCTTTGATGTTTTGGAATCAAATTCATTTGTTTCCTTTTTTAGTTTTGATCAATTCAACCATGGAGTTAAACAAGAACGTGATGATAAACAAGATGATGCCCAACGTAAACAGGGCCTTAAAATGAATGCCGCCATAGGGCGCTTCACCCAGTTCTGCAGCGATGGTTGCCGGAATGGTTCGAACGGGTTCAAAAATACTACCTGGCATCACCGCAGCATTTCCTGTGACCATCAATACCGCCATGGTTTCACCGATGGCACGACCAATGCCCAAAATAAAGGCAGCCATAATGCCGGACTTGGCATAGGGAATGATGACGCGTTGCAAAGTTTGCCAATGAGAGGCTCCCAAAGCCAGACTCGCTTCTTTCATGGCGACAGGCGTGCTGCGAATGGCATCTTCAGAAATGGTGATAATGGTAGGCAAGGCCATGATTGCCAGTATGATACTTCCAGCCAACGCCGTTTCTCCAACAGGCAATTGAAAGACTTTTTGAATGAGCGGAACCAACACGACCAAACCAAAAAAACCGTAAACGACCGAAGGAATTCCTGCCAACAATTCAATAATCGGTTTCAAGATGCGACGAATGCGTTCATCTGCAATTTCGGCCATATAAATGGCTGTGACCAAACCAATGGGAAGTGCCATCAAAATGGCAAAAAAAGTAACCAATAAGGTACCGAGTATTAGGGGAAACACCCCAAATTGTGCAACAGGAACCGTGGTGGGATACCATTCTCGTCCAAAGAAAAATTCTTTCAATGAAACAGGGGGCATTTGGATGGAATGACCGGAAATACTTTTAGGCAAATGTTGGTTGTTGAAAAAAGCCAACACCGATTTGTTTTTGGATATATAATCATTGACACATAGTGGTATGTTCTCAAACTCAGCTCCAAGTTGTTCTTCTGTATATAACCCGGACAACTCATCGATGGTCAGCAATTGAATGTCCAAATCCGGGCCACCAACATCCTTCCAATTGGTCACATCGCCATTGAAAATATGCTTTACCTGCGCAGATGTCAATTCTTTAACAGGATTGTTCTGATGTACCACCAAGGAATATCCACTTTCCAGGGGCGATTCACGAAACAGTCCCAAACCCGATTTAAATAAAAAGAAAATAATGAACAGTACGGCAATGGTGGTTACCGTACTGCTGCTGAATAACAAGCCTTCAACCAGCTTTTCTGCGATTTTACGAATTTTCATCGGCTAATGATTCAATCATTTACTTGGAAAGTGGCACAAATCCTTCAGCCTGAACAATTTTCTGACCTTCATCAGAGAGCAAGAAACTCATCAGAGGTTTGAAAGCTGCTTCCTTCTTGGCAATATAGTAATAATAAAGGGGTCTTGTAATTGGATATGATTTATTTTTTGCATTGGCCATCGTTGGTGCCACATACGTTTTTCCTCCATCGTAGGACACACTCAATGGTTTGATGTTTTTTTCAATATAAGCAATGCCAATATAACCGATGGCTCCTGGGGTTTGGCTTATAGACTGAACAATAGGCCCGTTGGCAGCCATCAACAAAGCAGAAGTCGCAAAATTTTTCTTTTTCAACACACTTTCCTTGAAAAATTCATAGGTTCCTGAACTGGTTTCACGAGAATACACAATGATTTTCAAATCCTTACCACCCACGTCTTTCCAGTTCTTGATTTTACCGGTAAAAATACCTTCCAACTGTTCACGAGTCAGCTTGGAAATCGGATTTGAAGGGTTGACCACAACACTGAGCGCATCGTATGCCACCACCACCTCTTTCACCGCTTTACCGGCTTCCTGAAGCTTCATTTTTTCATCCATTTTCATTTTTCTGGAAGCCTGAGCAATGTCGGTCGTTCCACTCAATAATGAAGCAATACCCACACCAGAACCGCCACCTGTGACAGAAATACTACTTCCGGGGTTCTTCTTACCGTATACTTCAGCGATTTTCTGTGAAAAAGGCAAGCAAGTTTCACTGCCTTTGATTTTGCACGTTACTTTTTGAGCACTAACAGCAAATGGAGCCAATAGACCCAGTGCAAGTGTAAATAAAACCACATTCTTTTTCATTTGATTATTCAATTATTGTTGTTCAAAGAAACTTATTATCTATTACAAAGCTGTTACGTCAGATTTACACCTCCGTGAAACATTGATTTCAACTCAAAACTTATATTGCAATCGCAAAGTGAACACATTGTCCTTTCTGTCTTTCGACAAATCTTTCAGGGTACTGGCATCGGAAAGACGCATGGTTTTTTCATTCTGCACCATGTCATAGTAAGCCATACATTTCAAATGGGTGTTGATTCTATAATTCAGACCCACGCCCAGGGTTGCATACGCAATGTCGGTCGCATTGGTTTTCACAGCAGTCGTATTGGTGAGCGGATTGGGAACTGCGGTGCCAATTTGGTTGCCTGATATGCCCGTATTGGGGTCATAGGAATCGTATTTTACCACCAACTGAAAGGGCGATTCCAGGATGTTTTGGATCAAATACAGATAATATCCCTGAAATTTGCGTTGATACACGTCCACACCTGTTAAGCTTGTTGAAACGACACCAGTCGTTAAGTTGGCGGTTGAAGTCGAAGTGGTGTTGGCTGCAGTCAGGCTGGAGGACGAAGCATAAGTACCAGGCTGATTTCCAAACAAATACTCAGCACGAATTTGTGTGATCCCTCCAAACCAATCCATGCTGTATTGACCATCGAAACCCACATAACTGCGGTTTACCCGAGCACCTTTTTGAAGGTTTTTTGGCAGATAGACCTGCACCCCGTCTACTTGACTCAATGCAAAGGTCTTGGTCGTAGTTGCTGCAAATCCACCAGAATAGACCGATGCACCCAAACCCCACTTCATGCGTTCATCGATGGACGTTTTGTTCACGGCCAAATGCGCCATAAAGTCTTTATAACTGTCGGTTTCCACGGCAATGCCATTTCCGGCGAACAAGCCTAAATCCAGTTTGATGAAGTTCCAATAAGATGTTTTGGGGGCTTGAATTGTCAGTTTTGCGCCCAGATCCCTTTCACCGGGAAACAAAGTTTGAAAAACCCTGGAACGTTCAGGTGTTTCTCTTGCGCTCGAAGAATATGAAATTTCGTAACCAAAAGGACGGTCAAAAACCCCGCCTGTCAATTTAAGCGTATTCCAATACGGATCTAAAAACGAGAGGTAAGCATCCTTCAAACCCAGACCTTTTTCGGTCAAATCAATTTGAAAAACCCCTTGGGTATTGTCAGATTCATAAGCCAATTTGAGACGTCCTCTTCGTATCGAAAATCGGTTATCTACCCCACTTGAGAAATTTCCTCCGGCAACACTTGAAATGCCTGCTGTTTCGGCCACTTGATACTGAAACTGCAAATAACCGCTAATTTTCAATCGTTTGGACAATTCATTGTCGCTTTGTAGTTGCTCAAATTCCGTTTGGGAAATCTGTGCCGGTTGGAATGCCTCGTCTTGAGCCATTGCAGAAAAAGACTGCATCAAGCCCCAGGCACATAAAAGAAAAGTTGCGTACGTTTTTTTCATCTCCATCGTTTTTATTAAAATGAAATTCATTTTTCTCCGAGTGCAAAAAAACAGTGTTGCTATTACAAACGTGTGTCAATGGAACGAAATATGGATGTCAAAAACAAAAACAAAAGATACAAAAGAAAAGGCTGTATCAAAAATAAAATGATACAGCCTTTATAAAAATTCATTTACAAATAGTTATCGTCCACCCTTATATATGAGCGGATACGTGCCACATTTAAACGAAATATTCAAAGAATCGGCCGTCAACACACCGGATAAATTGGTAATGGTATAGTTGGGATACGGACCACCCATGGCCATGGGTACAATGCTATCACCGCTCAAAGCGACCACACCGTTTTGTTCCACACCCGAAATACCGTTTACTGTCATGGTCAATGAAATGGGCATACGGGCTGAAAACTTCACTTGATTCATCACCATTTTATAAACGCCCGATTCCGTATCTCTGGTAAAATCAACGCGAACACTGTCTTGTACATAAAACGTGTTATTCAACTGATCTACAGACATATTTCCAACAAAAACAGTATCCTGTTGTTGTACAGTAGGACCGCCTTCTTCGGGTTCAGTACATGAAAAAACAAACACAGCAGTCAAAAGACTCAAAGTAATGGGTAAAAATTTCATACGTTTTTGGTTTAATTGTTAAAAGTCCATTTTAAAGTAGCACCCATTCTAAAAGGTCGCCCTTTTTGCAAAAAGGCATTACCCATGGATACAAAATAAAAAGTATTGTAATCGGTATTGGTCAGATTCTTCCCCCACAACTGCAAAGACCATTGCTTGTGATTCAAGGTGAGTGAAGCATCCATCAATCCATAAAACGGCTGTTTGACATCGTTATCTTCTGTCCACCAAATTTCACCACAGCCCTGATAACCCACATGAGTAAGCAGAAAGGTGTTTTGTTTCCACCTGGCACAATGATCCAAAGAAATGTGCAAGGTTTGCTCGGGAGCAAAAGGAATGCGCTTGCCGGCGTAGTTTTTCACACCGTTGTTGTACGACACAAATTGCGCATGGGTATACCCATAAGCCGCTTGTAATGAAAATTGTCCCATCTGCATAAAACCCTCGGATTCAATTCCGTATGAACGCGTTTTTCCCGCATTGGTCATCATTCGACCCGTATTCAAACCCGATGGAAAAACGGTCAGTTGCTGGTTCTGACAATCAATAAAAAAGCCGGTCAGGTTGGCAGAAAAATGTGCATTTGGATGCACCTCCATTTTCAACTCATAATTCCAACTGTGTTCCGGTTTGTAAGCGACCACATCCGAAACCGTATAGTTGTCTAAAGCCGAATGCATTTGAATACCCATGTCACCCATCATATCGGACATCACTTTATTTTTCAGTAAATCCGAAAACAACTGGGTATTGAAACCGCCCGATTTAAAACCCTTTGATATAGAAGCGGTTAGAGAAAACTGATCGGAAGCTTGCCACGTACCTGCCACACTGGGCAACAATTCCAGAAAAGCAGTGGAAGCATCACCTTCCATATTGGTTTTCAATAGTTTATATTGTGGCATGGTCATATTGAACCGATAATTCAACGCGGATGCATTGCGGTATGTCAACCAGGCAGCCTCGTAATCCAGACGCAGCCCTGCATGCAAGGTCCACTTATTCAACGAGACACTACTTTGGTGGTAAAGAGCCAACCCCAAAGTGGGCTGCTGAAAATCACTGGATAACAAAAACGAAGAATCACGTATTTCAATGGCACCATTGGGAAAAACCGTTTTCAATCCCCTATTGGCATTGGCCAAAATCAAGGAGTCGATGCCTAGACGCATAAAATGAACCGGAGCCTGAGTTCCCAAATGCCTGGCGAACACATTGAAGCCAAACAATCGGGACCAATCGCTTCCTTTTCCCGTTTCATAGGTCATGTCCTGAGACAACACAAAATCAGTTTGACTTTGACATATGGTGAAAAAGTCATCCACTGTAAAGTCTTGATCCAGAAGCATTTCATCTTTGGCAAACTGAAAAGAAGTCGTACCACTTAATTTGTTTTCATCCAGATTTTTGATGAAACCAAGCCCGTACTGAACGTTGCCTCTTTCGTAACCACTGGGACGGTTGTACTGAATGGGCTCCAATACTCCCTGTTTCATTCTTCTGTACGGATAACCCGTCTGATCCAACCAGCTGCCCGAAAGGTGGTGCAAATACTCGACACCATCAGCTTCATACTCCCATTTCAGTCGCCCGCCAAATTCCTGATAGGCATCGCAGGACGAGCCATTGTAAGTATTGGTAAACAGTCCGTCAGAACGCCCGCCATAGGCCGAAACCGATAGAAATGATTGCGTATCCAATTTGGAATACTGAGAAAAGGAAGCACCAAAAGTATTGCCTGAGGAAGCCTCCAACTGTACTTTTTGCCCCAGAAAATGTTTGGGTGAAAGGGTTTGAACAGCAATGACTCCTCCCATCGTATTGCGGCCATGCAACGTACTTTGTGGTCCGCGCAAAATCTTGATATGCTGCAAATCGCCCAGCCGCCCATCAAAAGTATTTTTATTGAAGACAGGGATGCCATCGAGCAACAAGCCAACAGCAGGTTGATCCATCCTTGCGCCCAATCCTCGTACATACATGGCTGAGGTCATGCGCGAACCATAATCCGGCAAATACAAATTCGGGGCCATTAAAGACACATCCTTGATGGCCTGAACACCATTTTGAGAAAGTTCAATTTGGGAGAGATGGGAGCTGGACACATACGGTGTCACCAAGGAAACCTTCCCGGCAATCACCACCTCTTTTAAATTTTGAGCAGAATCGTGTGCAGCGACAGGAGCGGCCTTGACCAAACCACCCAACAACCCATATCCAACGAAAAAAACCAATACACGTTTCATATCGGCTACAAAGGTACCAAGTCCATCGCAAGCAATAAATCCCCATTTATGAGGATATTTTATCCTTTGGTCGATAAATCGTTTAGGAGTTTTTGACGATCTTCAGCTGTGATCCCATTCAGATATTTGACGACCTTGGCAGGATTACCCACAGCCAAACAGTCAGCAGGAATGTCTTTGGTCACGACCGAACCTGCACCAATAACGGTTCTATCACCAATGGTCACACCCGGACAGATGGTGGCATGACCGCCAATCCAGCATTCTTCACCAATGGTGACGGGCAAACAATCTTCCCATCGACGGCGATCCTCAACGTTGAGGGGATGCCTGGCCGTATAAATGTGCACCCCCGGAGCAATCAGGGTGCCTTTTCCGATGGTCACGCGCGCACCATCCAAAATCACCGCTCCGAAATTGATGAAGACCTTTTCTGCGGCGAATATATTCTCACCATAATCACAGTAAAAAGGAGGCTCTAAATGAATATTTTCAGCAGCATTCGGACACAATTCCCGCATCACTGCCTTGAAATGATCGGTGTAATACTCGGTCACATTCAATCGATGAAGTATGTGTTTGACTTTTGTTCTAATGCCGATCATTTCTTCGCCATGCGCATCGTAGGGCTCTCCGGCGAGCATTTTTTCCTTTTCGGTTTTCATTCGTGTTTTACAGCTTTGTACAAATATAAGCAACAGATACCAAAAAAAAATGGCTGCCGGACAGTTTCCCATCGAGCAGCCACTCTATTTTTGCATCAATTTCAATGATATTTTATTGATTTTCAGGACGGAGTTTGCGAACAACAGCACCCGTTCTCCACATTTCGCTTTCGCGAAGCGCTTTCAATTCTTCTTCCAATTTTTCACGATAATCGGGTTTGGAATTGGAATCGATGGAACGTTGGGCTTCATTGCCACAAGCAACTTCGGCATACAATTTTTCAAAAACAGGTTTTGAGGCATCGTGGAAAGGACCCATCCAATCCAAAGCACCGCGTTGAGCAGTGGTTGAACA
The DNA here is from genome assembly GCA_964472175.1 of uncultured Bacteroidales bacterium. GTDB lineage: Bacteria > Bacteroidota > Bacteroidia > Bacteroidales > UBA1402 > UBA8389. Next base: position 29,112 of record CAYYJF010000009.1, read on the forward strand.
GTTGGCATACATCCAGTCCATACCGTTTTTAGCAAACAATGGCATCAACGATTGGGTCAATTCTTCAACAGTTTCGTTGAAAGCTTCAGAAGGCGTATGGCCATTGGCACGCAACACTTCATATTGAGCCAACAAAATACCTTGAATGGCACCCATTAAAGTACCGCGTTCACCGGTCAAGTCGGAAAATACTTCACGTTTGAATGTGGTTTCAAACAAATAACCTGAACCAACACCAATACCCAATGAAATACAACGTTCTTTAGCACGACCGGTAGCATCCTGGAAAATGGCGTAAGAAGAATTCAAACCGCGACCTTCCAAAAACATGGTACGCAAAGAAGTACCTGAACCTTTTGGTGCAACCAGAATAACGTCTACATCAGCGGGAGGTACAATACTGGTACGTTCTTTATAAGTGATGGCAAAACCATGTGAAAAATACAAAGCTTTACCAGCAGTCAAATAGGGTTTGATGCGAGGCCAAACCTCGATTTGTGCAGCATCTGAAAGCAAGAATTGAATCACAGTACCGCGTTCGCATGCTTCTTCGATATCAAACAAAGTTTCACCGGGGACCCAACCGTCAGCTACGGCTTTATCCCAGGTTTTTCCACCTTTGCGTTGGCCAACGATGACATTGAAGCCGTTGTCGCGAAGGTTCAAGGATTGACCCGGACCCTGAACACCGTACCCGATCACAGCGATCGTTTCGTTTTTCATTGTCTCGATCGCTTTTGCCAAAGGAAATTCTTCGCGGGTAACGACGTTTTCGTCAACACCGCCAAAATTCATTACTGCCATTTTAAAGTAAATTTATGATTAAGAACTAACATTTATCAGTTTACAAGGGTGCAAAGTTACGATTTTATTTAATATTCACCCAATTATACAACATTTTCAAACAAGAAGGATGCTTTACACACCGTTTCTCCTTCACGCTTCAATCCAAACACATGACAATCGGGTTGGGGTTGATCGGTGAGTACATCAACAACCTCACCATAAAGGGCTTCACGAACAAACTGCACATCCATCCGCTTCACCTGTTTGGCCACATAATACGACATGGGCAACAAGTCCAGCATCCACTCAATATATTTCATACTGTTGGTATGTCGGTTGAAATCAATGTCACTGTACTTGATCCGATGACGCGAAATGGGTTCTGAATTCAGTTCAGCCACTTTCTTTACCCCACCTATCAGGGAAGGAATGCCGGTAGCAAAAGGTTTATATTCTGGTTTTAATCCAAAATCAACAGCCTTACGTTCCTGGATATCGATCAAACACCAAATGGTGGTACCGCTCCCAATCACAACGTCATCCGCATCCGTCACCCTGAAATTTCTAGTGGTAAAAACACGTTCAAAATTTTCAATCCAGGTTTCGACCGTAAACGCTTCTCCGGCCACTGGGTACCGATTCATTTCAACCGCAAACCGGGAAAGGACCCACGCTCTGTTTTCTGCTGTCAACACATCCACACCAAATCCATTGTCATTGGCATGCAATCCTGCTGCATGGAGCAAATAATTGCCCAACTTCACAAAACGGAGTTTCTCCTGAAAACCCACATCCATGTGCTGAACCCGATACGCGTATTTACTTATCGGTTGCATTCTTTTCCGGATTTCCGGCTTCCATTTCAGCCAAAAAATCGCTCAAACGTTCAATGGTAGAAGTGGTTACAGCGATGCGCCCCGAACGGACAAACTGCAAGACATGAAATACTTTCAAGCGTTCAAACAATTCCTGTGTTTCTTCCGTATGTCCGGACAATTCCAAGACAGCAAACGTGCGGTTTACTTCCAGTATTCTGGCATTGTATTTACGTACAATACCTTCAATTTCAGGATTATCCAGCATCGCATCCGCACCAATCTTATAGAGTGCGACTTCCTGGTAAATCAAATCTTTATCAGTATGATAAAAAGCCTTAAGTACATCAATTTTCTTCTCAATTTGTTTGACCACTTTTTTGGCCATATCCTCGGTCGTTTCGACCGTTATGGTAAACTTATGAATACCGCTGATGGACGATTGAGAAACAGTTAACGTCTCAATATTGATGTTTCTGCGGGTAAAAATAATGGTAATCTGATTGAGCAAACCGACCAAATTTTCCGTAAAAACAGTGATGGTATAGAGTGTTTTTTCCATTAGTCTCCTACAATTAATTGTTCAACACTGGTTCCGGCTGGAATCATTGGATAAACCATACCGTTTTCTTCAATGGTCACCTCAAGCAAATACGCATCGTTTTGACTCAACATATCTGCTATGGCCGCATCCAAATCTTCGCGTTTTTCCACCTTTCGGCTCCGAATGCCATAAGCATTGGCGATCATGGGGAAATTAGGATTGAGCATGGGCGTTGAGGCATAGCGTTCTTTAAAGAACAGCTCCTGCCACTGTCTTACCATGCCCAAGTAACTGTTATTCAGTATAATTATTTTCACCGGAATGTGGTATTCCATGATGGTCCCAAGCTCTTGAATGGTCATCTGAATACCACCGTCACCTGCAAAACAACAAACAGTTCTGTTGGGCGCACCTAACGCTGCGCCAATGGCAGCGGGCAAACCAAAGCCCATGGTTCCAAGTCCGCCGGATGTGACCATGCTGCGGGTTTGCGAAAATTTGAAATAGCGGGCAGCCATCATTTGGTTTTGACCCACATCGGTGACACAAACGGCCTGATTGTTGGTCGCCAAGGTTACTTTATTGATGACTTCACCCATGGTGATCGGACCAGAAGCCGGATACAACTCATGCTGAATCACTTTTTCACTTTCTTCCTGCAAATGCAGTTCAAAACCATCAATCCATTCATCGTGCCTGACTTTTTCAAGCAATTCGGTGATGGCTGGAAGTGTCTGCTTGACGTTGCCCAAAATAGGCACATCCGCTTTCACATTTTTATCAATTTCAGCCGAATCAATGTCCAGATGAATGATGGTTGCCTGCTTGGCATATTTGTTCAAGTCGCCTGTAACACGGTCATCAAAACGCATGCCTATGGCAATAAGCACATCACATTCAGCCGTTTTGACATTGGTGGCAATGCTGCCATGCATGCCCAGCATACCTTTATTATAACGGCTATCTGTTGGCAATGCCGACAAACCCAAAAGGGTACAGCCGGCCGGAATATCGGCTTTGGCTAAAAACTGTTCCAGTTCCTGTTCTGCATTTCCGAGCAATACACCTTGCCCAACCAATGCAAAAGGACGTTTGGCTTGATTGATCAAACCGGCAGCCTTCTCTATTAGAGCCATATTCAAGCGTGGATAAGGCTGATAACTCCGGATAAAAGTACAAGGCTTGTACTCAAAATCCATGAGATTGATTTGAGCATCCTTGGTGATATCCAGCACCACAGGGCCTGGACGGCCTTCTCTGGCGATGTAAAAAGCCCTCGCTACAGCCCAGGGAATCTCAGAAGCCTGCCTGATTTGATAGCTCCATTTGGTAACCGGTTGGGTGATGCCAATCACATCGGTTTCCTGAAAAGCATCTGTCCCAAGCAGCGGAGAGGCAACCTGACCAGTGATGACAACCATAGGGGTACTGTCCAACATGGCATCAGCAACACCGGTAATCACATTGGTGGCACCCGGTCCTGAAGTCACAATCACCACACCCACATCGCCTGATGTTCTGGCATATCCTTCAGCCGCATGAACAGCACCTTGTTCGTGTCTGGTCAAAATATAGTTGAAGGAATCCAAATACGAATACAACGCATCAAAAGTAGGCATGATGGACCCGCCGGGGTAGCCAAATATGGTGTGAACCTTTTCTTCCAAAAGGGAACACATGAGTGCTTCTGCACCCTTCATTTGTTTTTTTTCCATAAATTAAGAATCAATCAATGAGACGAACCGCACCCAAATCGGCCGAACTTACCATGGATGCATACGCTTTAAGTGCTTTAGACACATACCGTTCACGGACAGGAGCCTTCCAGGCTTTTTCGCCTTTGGCTTCCTCCGCTTTGCGGCGTTCGTTCAATTCTTCCTCACTCAGCAAGACATTGATGCTGCGCAAGGGTATGTTAATTTCGATGAGATCTCCGTTTTGAACCAAACCGATGGCACCTCCACTAGCGGCTTCTGGCGAAATATGCCCAATGGACAAACCCGAAGTACCACCTGAAAAACGGCCATCTGTGATCAGGGCGCATTCTTTGCCCAAATGTTTGGATTTGATGTAGGATGTTGGATACAGCATTTCCTGCATACCGGGGCCACCCTTAGGACCCTCGTGTGTAATGACCACACAATCGCCTGCGACAACTTCACCTTTTAAAATGGCCGTACAAGCAGCATCCTGAGAATCAAATACTTTGGCCTGGCCTTTGAAATACCACAGCTTTTCATCCACGCCTGCGGTTTTTACAACACAACCGTTCAATGCAATATTGCCCTTCAAGATACCCAAACCGCCATCAACAGTATAGGCATTGGCGCCATTTCGGATACATCCCGACACACGGTCGGTATCCAGGGTTTTGTACACAGAACTTTGTGAACCCATCGTTAGATTGAAACGGTTTGCAGGTGCTGATTGGTATATATTTACAGCAACAGCATCGGGGTTTTCAACCGTAATATCATATTTATTCAACGCTTCGCCCAGGGTTAAATTATCCACCCTGTAGGTTTGCGTATCAAGCAAATTCAAATCTGACAATGCTTTCAGAATCCCCAAAACGCCTCCGGCTCTGTTGACATCCTGAATGTGGTATTTTTGGGTATTCGGAGCCACCTTACACAAGCAAGGCGTTTTTCTGGACAAAGCATCTATATCGTCCATGGTGAAAGGAACTTCAGCTTCCTGGGCAATGGCCAGCAGGTGCAAAACCGTATTGGTCGAACCGCCCATGGCAATATCCAACGACATGGCGTTCAAAAATGCAGAACGACTGGCAATGCTTCTGGGCAAAACCCGATCATCACCATCCACATAATATTTATAGGTGTTTTTTACAATCAATTCGGCCGCTTGTTCAAAAAGTTTGGTGCGGTTGGTATGGGTTGCCACAATGGTTCCATTACCCGGCAAAGCCAAACCGATGGCTTCATTCAGGCAATTCATTGAATTGGCCGTAAACATTCCTGAGCAAGACCCACATGTGGGACAGGCCGCTTTTTCGATACGTGTCACCTGCGCATCACTCACCGCTTCGTCTGCAGACTGAATCATGGCATCGATCAAATCCAATTGGGCTCCATCCAACTCACCTGCTTCCATAGGGCCTCCAGATACAAATACCGTCGGAATATTCAAACGCATGGCGGCCATCAACATGCCCGGTGTGATTTTATCGCAATTGGAAATACACACCATGGCATCTGCCTTGTGTGCGTTCACCATGTATTCCACACTGTCGGCGATCAAATCGCGACTGGGCAGGGAATACAACATTCCATCGTGTCCCATGGCAATGCCATCGTCAATGGCAATGGTGTTAAATTCAGCGGCAAAACAGCCCAAAGACTCTATATGGTTTTTGACTTTTTGACCAATATCGTGAAGGTGCACATGCCCTGGTACAAATTGTGTAAATGAATTGACAACAGCAATGATGGGTTTGCCCATCTGTTCCGGCTTCATGCCGTTTGCTGCCCACAAAGCACGAGCGCCGGCCATTCGACGTCCCTGTGTACTGGTTGCACTGCGAAATGGAATTTTCATTTTTTCGATCATTTATTGAATGCAAAGATACGCATTTATCGTTTTATACAAGCTTCAATCTCGTTATTTTTGATGGTTATTTTTCACAAAATGTAATTTATAATGCCATTTTTGCTAAAATCTCTCACAAACCAACCAAATAACGTCGAAATAAGTGCTATTTTTACACCCATTGAATCTTTTTACGGCTCAAGTTGAAAAAAAAAGTAGATTTGTAAAGCATTTAAAAATACAAGTATGTCGGAAATCTTTGATTTTGATCAAGTGATTGATCGAAGCGAAACAGGTAGTTATAAAATAGAGTTGATGGAGCATTATTTTGGCACAAAGGACGCATTGCCTCTTTGGGTTGCCGATATGGATTTTGCCACCCCGAATTGTATCTTGGAGGCCATCAAAGCGCGTTGTGACCGACAGATACTGGGTTATACGATTGTGGAAGAAGATTGGTACACATCCATAAAAGCCTGGCTTTCGAGCAGATACCAATGGGAAGTGCAAACAGACGAACTTATTTTTGTACCCGGCATTGTTTCCGGCATTGCTTTCGCCTTACAGTGTTTTACCAATCCTGGAGACAAAGTCCTCATTCAAACCCCGGTCTACCCACCCTTCTTTGACGTTCCCAAAAAAAACAACAGAGAAGTGGTCATCAACCAGCTCCGTTATCAGGACAGGCAATTCGACATCGACTTTGACGATTTTGAAAACAAAGCATCCTCGGGTTGTAAACTATTCATTCTGTGTAGTCCGCACAATCCGGGAGGCATCGTCTGGCCGAAAGAAAAACTGGAAAGAATGTTGGATATTTGCCGAAAATACAACATCCTGGTGGTGAGTGACGAAATCCATGCCGACCTTACCCTGCCAGGTTACAAACATCTACCCATAAGCACTTTATCCAAGAATCAAACAGACCGGATTATCACCTTAATGGCACCCAGCAAAACCTTCAACATCCCGGGTTTGTGCGGTTCCTTTTACATCATACAAAACAAAGGAATTCGCAATCAGCTCATCAATTTTCTCGATCAAGCTTCCCTTTCCAACGGCAATCTGTTTGCCTTTCTCTCGGCACAGACTGCTTTCGAAAAAGGGGGAGCATGGCTCAATCAATTGATTGATTATCTTCAGGATAACATCAATTATGTAGCAGATTTTATCCAAACCAACATGCCCAAAATTCATGTTTGCAAACCCCAGGCCTCCTTTTTGGTACTGCTCGATTGCAAACAACTGAATATGAACCCAAAAGCCCTTCAAAAATTCTTTTTGGAGGAAGCCAAACTCGCCCTGAACCCCGGCTACGGCTTTGGTCCCGGAGGCGATTCCTTCATGCGGCTGAATGTGGGATGTCCAAGAAACACCCTGCGTGAAGCGATGGAAAGACTCAAGTCGGCCTACGAACGCATTTGATTTTTTTGTACCTTTGCACCTACTTAATACATTAATATAAAAGAAAATGAAAATTGCTGCCAACAAATTTGTTTCCGCATCATATGACTTGTATGTCGGAGGAGAAGACGGAACACCTGCTGAACTCATGGAAAAAGCAACGGAAGACAAACCGTTATCCTTTATTTTTGGTGCAGGAATGATGCTTGAAGCATTCGAAAACAATCTGGCCGGATTGAATGTCAATGATACGTTCGATTTCACACTCACTGCAGAAAATGCTTACGGCGAATATGATGATACCCATGTCGTCGAAATTCCCAAAGCTGTTTTTGAAGTAGACGGAAAAATCGATCCGGAAATTGTGTTTGTAAACAACACCCTTCCCATGATGGATCAAATGGGCAACCGCATGAACGGTACCATTTTAAGCATTGGAGAAACCAACATTTCTATGGACTTCAACCACCCATTGGCTGGAGAAGATTTGCACTTTGTGGGGAAAGTTCTGGAAGTCAGAGAAGCCACAGAAGAAGAAGTAAAAGCATTCTTTGGTGGAAGCGGCTGCGGATGTGGCTGTGAAGACGGTGATTGCGGTGAAGACGGTTGCGAAAGCGGCGGTTGTGGCGGCGGTTGCAGCTGCGGCAATTGATTCGTTAAACTTTTCCCATATTTAATACGGTATGAGCAACAGCATAGGAACTCTTTTCAGGTTGACATCCTTTGGCGAATCACATGGTCGCTGCATAGGAGGCGTCATTGACGGTTGTCCCGCAGGCATAGAATTGGACGTTGAGCGCATTCAATATGAGTTGAACCGAAGAAGGCCGGGGCAATCCAAACTCACCACATCCAGAAACGAACCCGACGCTGTTGAATTCTTGTCCGGCATTTATGAAGGTAAAACCACCGGAACACCGATTGGCTTCAGCGTTTGGAATGCCAAACAGCGTTCCGGTGATTACGACTCCATGAAAGACCTGTACAGACCCTCTCATGCCGATTTCACCTACCAACAAAAATACGGTATCCGGGACAACCGTGGCGGAGGACGCTCTTCAGCAAGAGAAACCATTGCCCGTGTCGTAGCCGGCGCCATTGCCAGACAAGTGCTGGAAAAATTAAACATCCGTATTCAGGCTTTCACCTCTTCGGTGGGCCCCATTCGGTTGGAAAAACATCATTCAGACTGTGATTTTTCACTGATTGAAGAAAACCCGGTCCGCTGTCCCGATCCTGAAACTGCCGAACGAATGGCCGAGCTCATTTCCACGGTCAAAGCCAAAGGCGACACCGTTGGTGGCACCATTTCCTGCGTCATTAAAGGCACGCCCGTTGGCTTGGGCGAACCCGTATTCAACAAACTCCACCAGGCATTGGGTTCAGCCATGCTTTCCATCAATGCCGTCAAAGGATTTGAATACGGTTCCGGATTTGAAACTGCCCACTACGGCTCAGAATTGAACGACGTTTTTTATACAGAAAACGGTCAGATTCACACCAAAACCAACCATTCAGGCGGCATCCAGGGAGGCATCTCCAATGGACAAGACATCTTTTTCAAAGTCGCTTTCAAACCGGTTGCCACCATCCTGATGAACCAACAAACCATTGACGTCAATGGCAACAATGTTGAATTCAAAGCGCACGGAAGACACGACCCCTGTGTGCTGCCCAGAGCTGTACCCATCGTGGAAGCCATGGCAGCCATGGTCTTGTTAGACCTATACCTGCTCAATCAAGCCAAACAACTGCCAAACATTTGATATGAAAACTGCTGTATTCATTGGATTGTTGATGACTGCATGCGCCATGACATCCTGCCAGCATGCAACAAAAAATGAACCTATGTCTTTCAATTACGAAGTAGACCGATTTGCAGATTTGCAAATTCTCAGATACGAAGTCCCCGGCTTCGAAGAATTGACCCTCAAACAGAAAACGCTCATTTATTATTTAAATGAAGCCGCCCTGGTTGGCAGAGACATCCTGTACGATCAAAACTACAAGTACAATTTACTCATTAGAAGATCTTTGGAAGCAGCCTATCAATATGGTCAGGCTGACACCTCCGGCACAGAGTTCAAGAATTTTGAAGTATACCTGAAGCGTGTTTGGGCTTCAAACGGTATCCACCACCATTATGGAATGGACAAATTTGTTCCCGAATTTTCCGCCGGCTACCTCAAACAACTCATTCAAGCAGTTCCAAGCGATTCCCTGCCATTACAACCCAACCAAAGCAAGGAAGCCCTGATTGAGCAACTGACAGACCTTATTTTCAACCCCGAAATTGCCCCCAAGC